>JBDTNO010000347.1:0-2511 GCA_039933715.1 Betaproteobacteria bacterium | reverse complement strand
TTGGCGGGCGTGTGCCCCGGCCCCGCGATCGCGGGGCTCGGCGCCGGCAACCTGCCGCTCCTGTGGTCGCTCGGCGGGATGCTGGCCGGCGCGTACGTACAGGGCCGCTGGTTCGGTCGCGAGGATCAGGGCGCGGCGCTCAGCGCGCCTGCGGCGCGTTGACCGGAGCGATCGGCTCGACATTGCGAAAGCCTTCGCACGCCCGCTTGCGGCCGAGGAAGTAGGGGAGCGAACGCCAGGTGAGCCGGACATGCCGCGCGAGGCGCGCCGCGAACCTGAGCGGCGGGGCAGCGACCGGTTCGGCATCCGCCAGGTCGACGTACCAGGCGTCGGCGCGCCCGACATCCTCGATCTCGAGCGCGTACGGGCGCGCGAACGGCGCCGCCTTCGCTTCGACGCGCCGGTAGAACGGCTCGGTCATCAACAGGTACTCGGGCACCGGAACCGCGTTCTTGAGCATCCGGTGCACGATGATCACGTCGACCCCGGCGAGCTCGGTCGTCCGCTTGACCTTGCGCATCGCGACGTCGCCGAGGTGGCCAACGAGCTTCAAGTGCAGCTTGCCGGCCTGCTGGCAGCCATCGCACGGGCACAGCGTGTTCTTCGCGATGTCGGCGGCGCGCCGGTGGAACGCCGCGTGGATGGCCGCGACGCGCCCGGCGATCCATCCGGGGTCGACGGCGTGGTCGTCGACCAACGGCAGGTAGAAGAACGCGGCGTCGCCCTCGAGCTTCGCCAGCCGGAGCTCCGGCCCCGCCGCGTCGATCACCGTCTCGATGAGGCGCGAGACGATGTCGTGCGCATGCGCGAGGCTCACCGTGTGCAGTTTCATGAAGCGCGTGTAGCCCGCGATGTCGGCGATCAGCAGCAGTGTGGGCTGGACGGACATCCGGGAGGGACTCGCGTTCGGTCGAACCGCGCCGCGCGACGGGGAGATGCGCCTACTTGGTCCGGACGAGGATGGCGACGACGCCGAGCGTGTCGATCACCGCGTCGAAGAACTCGCGGCCGGCGATCTCGCCCAGGTGGACGACCTGCGGCGTGACGAGCTTCACGACGCCGGTCAGCTCGTCGCCGGGACCGAGCTTCACGGTGACGCGCTTGCCCGTTTGTGCGGCGAGGACTTTCTCGACCGAGTCGTCGGCCCCGACGGCGAGCGTCTGGGCGAGCGCCGGTGCGACGCAAAAGGCGGCCGCGACGAGGACGGCGGCGAAAGGGCGACGGGGCATGGCGGGCGATCCTTCGGTTCGGGCGGAGGCGCCAGTGTAGGCCCTGCGCACCGCTCCCGTGCCGGTGCGACGGGATACGGCGACGCTGCGAAAGGCGACGATTCCACGCCGGGAATGCGTGTTGCGCGGCAGCGCGGCCGGCAGCGCCGCGGTAGCCTTGCGTCGCGCCCGGCCTCTCGTCCGTCGGCCCCGGTTGGCAGCGGGACGCGAGCCGTGCAATAGTGGCGGGTATTGTGACGACCCCGCCCGCGGGGTTCGCTCGACCGAGAAAACGAAGAGGCCATGCCCATGTTCCCGGAAAGCGCCTGCCGTACCGTCGTGGCGTTCGCCATCGCCGCCGTCGTCGCCGGTTGCGCGACGCCGGACGCGACGAAGCCCGCGGAGCCCAGAGCCTCCACACCGCCGGCGTCCCGAACGACGGCACCCACGACCGCCACTCCCGCCGTGCCGGCCGTGCCGGAGGTGCCGCCCGCCGAAGCGCGGCCGATGGCCGCGAAGCTCGCGCTTCAGGCGGTCGACCAGTTGCAGGGCGGCGACGACATCGGCGCGCGCGCGACGCTCGAGCAGGCGCTGAAGCTCGACCCGTCGAACGATCTCGCGAGGAACCTGCAGGCGCAGATCAACGCCGACGCGCAGCGCGAGCTCGGCGGGACGTTCTTCCGCTACACGGTGCAACCGGGCGAGTCGCTGTCGCGCCTCGCGCAGCAGTACATGGGCGACCGGTTCCGCTTCTGGATCCTCGCCAAGTACAACGACATCACCAACCCGTCGCGCCTGTCGGCCGGCCAGGTGATCAAGATCCCCGGCCGCCAGCCGGCCACGCCGCCGCCGGTGGTCGCCACCGACCCCGTGCCGCCCAAGGCCGTCGAGGCGCCGGAACCGCCGAAGACCGACGTCGCGCTCGCCGATGCGATGAAGCGCGGCGCCGATCAGGAGCGCGCGAACAACCTCGAGGCCGCGTACGCCACGTACGTCGACGTCGTCGCGCGCTTCCCGTCCAGCACCGACGCGGCGAAGAAGCGCGACTCGACGCGGGCTTCGCTGATCCGCACGCTGGATCGCGAAGCCTCGCAGGCGTTCCAGCGCCAAAATCTCGACCTCGCGATCGCCAAATGGGATCGCATCCTCGAGCTCGATGCGAACAACCGCAAGGCGCGGCTCGAGCGCGAGCGCGCGCTGGACCTCAAGAAGCGGATGACCGAGAAGTTCGGCGCGAAGTAGGGTAACGGCCGGCGGTCGGAAACTCCCGAGCACTGGCCACCGTCCAGCTCCACGCCCGCTT
>JBDTNO010000346.1:0-2514 GCA_039933715.1 Betaproteobacteria bacterium | reverse complement strand
CCTGATTCCTGATTCCTGATTCCTGATTCCTGATTCCTGATTCCTGATTCCTGATCAGTGCTGCACGTTCTGCACGATGTTGAGGCTGGCGGCGTCGACCCGCACGCCGGCGCCCATCGTCGAGCTCAGGCTGATCTTCTTGAAATAGATGCCCTTCATGCCCTGCGGCTTCGCCTTCGACAGCGCGTCGATCAGCGCCGCGAGGTTCGACTTGAGCGCCTCGGGCGTGAACGAGGCCCGACCGATCGTGCACTGGACGATGCCCGCCTTGTCGGTCCGGTACTGCACCTGGCCGGCCTTCGCGTTCTTCACCGCGCCTACGACGTCGGCGGACACCGTGCCGACCTTCGGGTTCGGCATCAGGCCGCGCGGGCCGAGGATCTGGCCAAGCTGGCCGACGACCTTCATCGCGTCCGGAGAGGCGATGACGACGTCGAAGTCCATGAAGCCTTCCTTGATGCGGGCGGCGAGGTCCTCGAAGCCGACGATGTCGGCGCCGGCCTCGGTCGCCTGCTTCGCCTTTTCGCCCTGCGCGAACACGGCGATGCGAACATTCTTGCCCGTGCCCGACGGCATCACGACCGAGCCGCGCACCGTCTGGTCGGACTTCTTCGCGTCGATGCCGAGGTTGACCGCGACATCGACCGACTCGTCGAACTTGGCGACGGCCGTCTCCTTGACGAGTTTCAGCGCGTCGTCGACCGGATAGGCCTTGCTGCGGTCCACTTTTCCGCGGACCGTCTTCATGCGCTTGGACAGGCGCGGGGTCTTGGATTCGGCCATGATCACTTCACCCCTTCGACGGTGATGCCCATCGAGCGCGCGCTGCCGGCGATCGTCCGCACGGCCGCGTCGAGGTCGGCGGCGGTGAGGTCGGGCTGCTTCGCCTTCGCGATCTCCTCGGCCTGGGCGCGCGTGAGCTTGCCCACCTTGTCGACGTGCGGCTTGCTCGAGCCCTTCTCGACCTTCGCCGCCTTGCGGATGAGGATCGACGCCGGCGGCGTCTTCATCACGAACGTGAAGCTCTTGTCCGCGTAGGCGGTGATCACGACCGGGATCGGCAGCCCGGCTTCCATCTTCTGCGTCTGCGCGTTGAACGCCTTGCAGAACTCCATGATGTTGAGGCCGCGCTGGCCGAGCGCGGGCCCGATCGGCGGCGAGGGGTTCGCCTTGCCGGCCGGCACCTGCAGCTTGATGTACCCGACGACTTTCTTTGCCATCTTCGTCTCCTGTGGGTGCTAGCGGGCGTCGCCGCCCTCCCCGATCTACGATCGGCCGAAAGTGAAAACCTACTTTCGGCCGGCCTGGTTAGCGTTCAAGGACCGGCAAAGCCGGATCCTTGCACGGGTCAACTGCGACGAAACACCGTGCGATGCGCGCGCGTGCTTTCGCGCTACGCCTTTTCCACCTGCGAGAAGTCGAGCTCCACCGGCGTCGACCGTCCGAAGATCGACACCGACACCTTGAGCTTGCTCTTCTCGTAGTTCACGTCCTCGACGTTGCCGTGGAAATCGGTGAACGGGCCTTCCTTGACGCGCACCGCCTCGCCGGTCTCGAACAGCACCTTCGGCCGCGGTTTCTCCGCGCCTTCCTGCACCTGCCGCAGGATCGCGTCGACCTCCTTCTGCGAGATCGGCGTCGGCTTGTTCGCGGTACCGCCGACGAAGCCGGTCACCTTGGGCGTGCTCTTCACGAGATGCCACGTGTCGTCGGTCATCTCCATCTCGACCAGCACGTAGCCCGGGAAGAACTTGCGTTCCGAGGTCGCCTTCTGGCCGCCTTTCATCTCGACGACCTCCTCGACCGGCACCAGGATCTGGCCGAACTGCTCGACCATTTCCGAGCGCTTGATCCGCTCGGCGAGCGTGCGCTGCACGCTCTTCTCGAATCCCGAGTACGCGTGCACGACGAACCATTTCTTGCTCATTGCGTTACCTCCCCCAGGCTCGCCGCTCGCGCGGTTTCGCGCCCCCCCTCCCGGAGAGCGGAGCGTGCGCCTTGGGACGACCCGGCGGCGCTCATGCCCCTCTCCCGGTCGCCAGCTTCACGATCCACGCGAGCAGCGTGTCGACCGAGAACAGGAACAGCGCCATCACGACGACGAACACGAACACGACGCCCGTCATCTGGAGCGTCTCCTTGCGCGACGGCCACGATACGCGGCCGGCCTCGGCCCACGAGTCCTGCGCGAACGCGAAGAACGACTTGCCCGGCGCGGACATCCACGCGACGCCCGCCGCGGCCGCGAGGCCGCCCAGCACCATCAGCACGCGCAGCACGAGCGCGAGCTCCTGGAACGCGTAGTAGCCCCACACGCCCAACACGACGCACCCGAACGACAGCGCAATCAGAGCTTTATCCATATCCAGACTTCAGTTGGCAGTTGACAGTCGGCAGTGAAGGATCGAATCGCTCGCGTCGCATTCACTGCCAACTGTCAACTGACTCCTGCCACCGTTTCGTGGCAGGCCAGGAGGGAATCGAACCCCCAACCTGCGGTTTTGGAGACCGCCG
>JBDTNO010000345.1:0-2528 GCA_039933715.1 Betaproteobacteria bacterium | reverse complement strand
CGTGGTAGCGCACGCCGTCCTGCTGCTTGTACGAGGCGTCGTGCTCCTCGTCGACCACGACCAGCGCGAGCCGCGGCATCGGAGCGAAGACCGCCAGCCGCGTGCCGACGACCAGCGCCGCTTCACCCGACGCGGCCGCTTCCCAATGCGCGAGGCGCTCGCCGTCGGAAAGCCCGCTGTGCAGCGTCCCGATCCGCACGCCCGGCAAAGCGGCGGCGAAGCGCGCGGTCAGTTGCGGAGTCAGGTTGATCTCGGGCACGAGCAGCAGCACCTGCCCGCCGCGGCGAATCGCGCGCGCGGCGACGGCCGCGTACACCTCGGTCTTGCCGCTACCGGTCACGCCCTGCAGCACCGTCACCGCGAAGCGCCCGGCCGCCGCCTCGATCGCATCGACGGCGGCGCGCTGCGCGTCGTTCAGCTCGAGCGCGCGCCGCGCCGCCGCGGGGAGCGGGTCCTCGACCCAGCCGGCCGCGCGCCAGGCCGCGAGCCGGCGCCGATCGGTCACGGGCAACGCGGCGATCGCGCCGCGATCGAGCCCTTCCGGGGCGACATCGAGTCGCGCGAGCAATGCGGCCACCGCGGGCGCTCGCGCAGCGCGCAGCGCCAACGTCGCGCGGCCGCTCGCCGTCAGCACGAGCGCGACGGGCTCCGCCAGCGTGCGGCGTCGCGACCCCGAGCGGATCGGGGGCACCGCGAGCGCGAGCGCGAGGCCGAGCGGCTCGCGGTAATACGATGCGACGAATTCGGCGAGCGCGACGACGTCTTCGGGCAGCGGCGCCAACGGCACGACCGCATCGATCGGCTGCACGCGCTCGCGCTCGACGCCTGCCGTCGCCGACGTATCGACGACGACGCCGACGTGATGCCGCTGCGCGAGCCGCACACGGACGATCGATCCGCGCGCGACGCCGATGCCGTCGGGTATCCAGTAATCGAAGAGGTGCCCCGCCGCCGCGGGCACCGCGACGCGCGCGAACGTCATCGCGTGTGGGCCGCGCGCCGAGCGCGCAGAGCGAAACGCATTGGAGTGTTCGCAAACCTCACGGCGACCGGAACACCTTGCGGCAAGTCCTTCATTCCTTGGACTTCAACGGATTGTCCCCACCGCGTGTGGATAACTGTGTGCAGAATCGTCCGGAGCGCGAAAACGCGGTGGCGCATCGCAGGAGGCCCGCCCCGCGCCCGGCCCACGCCGGTCGCTATTTTTCGTTTCCGATCAATGAATTGTAATTCCGCTGCCCGCGCGCTCCCGCCGTCGTTCCCCCGCGCGTCACACCCCGCCGCGATGTGCATAAGTCGACGCGGTTCGGCCCGCGCGGCGTTTGTCAAGCCCCGCGTTCGCGTTGCCGGCGCGACGCCGCGTGCACGGCATCGACGAGCGCGGCCACGTGATCCGGCGGCGTCGCGGGGACGATGCCATGCCCGAGGTTGAACACGTGCCCCGGCTCCGGGCCGGCGGCCTCGACGACCGCGGCGGCCTCGCGCGCGATCGTCCGCGGATCGGTCAGCAGCACGAGAGGATCGAGGTTGCCCTGCAATGCGACGCGATGGCCCACGCGCGCGCGCGCCGCCGCGAGGTCCACGCTCCAGTCGAGGCCGACCGCCGACGCTCCGCACGCCGCGATGTCGTCGAGCCAGCCGCCGCCGCCCTTGGTGAAGACGATCGTCGGCGTCGCGCGCGTCGCCGGGTCGCGCGCCAGCGCGTCGAGCACCTCGCGCATCGGTGCGAGCGAGTAGCGCCGGTAGCCGGCGGCGGAGAGCATCCCGCCCCAGGTGTCGAACAGCATCACCGCATCGGCGCCGGCGACGATCTGCTCGCGCAGGTACGCCGCCACCGCGCCCGCATTGATCGCGACGATCCGGTCGAGCACGTCGGGGCGTGCCGCGGCCATTCGGCGCACGGTCGCGAAGTCGTCGCTGCCGCGGCCCTCGATCATGTAGCAGGCGAGCGTGAACGGGCTGCCCGCGAATCCGATCAGCGGCACGCGACCCGCCAGCGCGCGCTTGATCGACGAGACCGCGTCGAACACATAGCGCAGCGCGTCCATCGACGGCACCGCGAGCGCCGCCGCCTCGCGCTCGTCGCGCACGGTACGCGCGAAGCGCGGCCCCTCGCCCTCGGCGAACGACAATCCGAGGCCCATCGCATCGGGAATCGTGAGGATGTCGGAGAACAGGATCGCCGCGTCGAGCGGAAAGCGCTCGAGCGGCTGCAACGTCACCTCGGTCGCCAGGTCGGGCGACTGCGCGAGCGCGAGGAAGCTTCCCGCGCGCGCGCGCGTCCGGTTGTACTCGGGCAGGTAACGCCCCGCCTGGCGCATCAGCCAGACCGGCGTGTGCGGCGTGGGCTCGCGCCGCAGCGCGCGGAGGAAGGTGTCGTTGTGGAGAGTCAACGGCGGCGGTCGGCGGTCGGCGGTGCGCGGCGGCGGTTGCGCCGACACCCGCGCAGCGCACCGCGGTCGCTTGCGGTTACGTCCATGTCCGCCCGCGGAGAAACGGCGGGGAAAAGGCAGCGGCTGCCCCGCGCA
>JBDTNO010000344.1:0-2543 GCA_039933715.1 Betaproteobacteria bacterium | reverse complement strand
GAGGCGCCTCGCGACGTACGTGAACGCGTCCCAGGATCGCGTCGCGCGGAGGAAGCGCTGGAGATCGGGACCGGCCATCACGCCCATGCCGAAGAGCGCGGTCTCGCGCTTCGGGCTCCGCGCGATCGCCAGCAGCGACTTCTTCATCGCGCGCGCGTCGAACGGCTTCGGCGCGACCGAGCGCCCGCCGGTCCCGGCTCCGGGCGTGCGGCCGTGGATGTCGGCGATCGCCGTGCCGCTGACGAACTGCAGCGACGTACGCGTTTCGAAGAACGCGACCATCGCCGGGCCGTGCGCGAGCAGCGCGTCGACGCGCGCCGGGTCGTACTGGGCGCCGAGCTCGGTTCGAAGATAGGTCCGCGCGAGCGCGACGTCCTCGACGACTCCGTCCGCGCGCGACAGCGGGTTGCACGGCACCCACAGCCATCCGCCCGACCACGCGGTCGCGCCGCCGCACACGGAGTCCTTCTCGACGACGACGACCGTGAGGCCCTGCGCGGCCGCCGCGACCGCCGCCGCGAGTCCCGCGGCGCCGGAGCCGACGACGACGAGATCGGCCTCGGACGCGCCCGCGCCGCGGTCCATCGGAGAATCCTGCGTCGCTCGCGGCGTCACCGTCGCTTCGCGGGATCGATGTCGAGGTATTTCCAGTAGCTCGAGAACACCTGGGGCCGGAAGCCGGCGACCCACGGCTGCACGTAGTCGCTCTCGAGCCGGAAGTAGAGCGGAAGCTGCGGCATGAACGCGCGCCGCACCTCGTTCATCGCGCGCGCCGCGTCGAGCTGGCCCGTGTCGGTCTGCGCGCGCAGGAAGCGCTCGGCGGCGAGGTCGTAGTCGGCGCTCGCGAACCGCGAGATGTTGACGCGCTGCGGCTGCCTGGCGTGAAGTTGCGCGTGCACGTTGTAGCCGCTCGGCGAGCCGCCCCAGCCGCCGGCGTAGAGCTGGAACTGGCCGCGCTCGAGGTTCTTGACGAGTTCCTGGAACGCCGCCTGCTCGAACGCGGTGCGTAGCGCGAGCGCCCCCATGTTCTTGCGGAACAGCGTCTGGATCTCGCGCGACGTGCCGCCGGTGCGCAGCGACAGCGTCAGCGTCAGGCGGCCGCCGTCGGGCGCGAGCCGGTAACCCTCGGCGTCGCGCTTGCCGTAGCCGGATCGGTCGAGCAGCGCGTTCGCGGTCGCCGGATCGTACGCGGAGCGCGCGGGCAGCGCGGGGTCGTGTCCGCCGACGCCGGGCGGGATCATCTGGCCGGCCGGGATCGCCTGACCGGCGAGCACGACGCCGATCAGAGCGTCGACGTCGTAGCCGAGCGCGATCGCGCGGCGCAGCGCGATCCGCTCGCGCGCCGTCCCGCCCACGAGCGGATCGTCGAGGTTGAAATAAAGCGAGAACAGGAACGGCTCCGCATGCACATGGCGCGTGATGCCGCGCGCGGCGACCGCGGGCCTGAGGGTGCCGTGGCCGAGGAGGCGCGTCGCGATCTCGCCGCGAAGCTGCACGAGGTCGATGCGTCCCTGCTCGAACAGCAGGAGGCGCGTCAGGTCCTCGTCGACGAACGAGAGCTCGACGGTGCCGGCGAACGGGACGCGCTTGCCCTTCATCGACGCGACGAGCGCGGCGTCGGCAGGATCGTCGCTCGCCGGGAACGCGGCGGCGCGGTAGCGCGGATTCGCCTCGAGCACGATGCGCGAGCCGCGCTTCCATTCCTTCAGGCGATACGGTCCGGTGCCGACCGGGTGCGCGCGGACGTCGCCGCCCGCGGCGTCGACCACTTCGCGCGGCAATGCGCCGACGAAGCCGAGCAGGTCGCGAACGTTGGGAAAATTGACGTCGGACATCGCGATGCGCAGCGTGTAGCGGTCGAGCGCGCGCAACCCCGCGATCGGCGCGTCGAAGTCGAAGCGGCCGGTCTTCTTCGCCGCGTCGACGACCGGACGAGCACCGAGGATCAGGTCGGTGAGCACCGGCTGGCCGGCGCGGCGGCCGTTGGGGTCGAGCCAGCGCTTGTACGCGTAGACGTAATCGTCGGCGGTGAGCTCGCGCGGCTTGCCATGGAACGCCGGATCGTCGTGGAACAGGATCCCGTGCTTGAAGCGAATCGTCCACGTTCGGCCACCGTCGGTGATGTCGGGCGGGCCTTCGGCGGTGAGCGGGGTGAGCGTCGGCGTGCGCGCGAGGTAGTCGAACTCGTACGCCGGCTCGAACAGCGCCTGGATGACCTGGAACGACGGGTTGTCGCTGTACTGCTGCGGGTCGAGCGTGTCGATGTCGGTGACCGCGATGCGCAGAACCTTCGCCGGATCGGCGGAGTGCGCCGGAGCGGCGCACAAGCCGGCCGCCGCCAGGGCGGCGACGACGAGTCCGACCGTCGGGCGTGCGTGAATCACGGGAAACGCCGGCCGCCGAGGGCGGCGCGCTTCGTCCGCCATCGCGCGATGCCGATCGGCGAGGCGCGCGGGTGCCCCCGCAACACGGCGGTGCGGCCACCCATGGCTAGGGAAGCTCTGCGTAACCCGCGGATGCGCGACGCGTCGGGCGGGTGGGAT
>JBDTNO010000343.1:0-2555 GCA_039933715.1 Betaproteobacteria bacterium | reverse complement strand
CTCGGCGCGACCGGGCGCGACCGACACGATGCGCATGCCGAGCTTATGCGACGCGGGATCGCGATCGAGCAGCGCCCGCGCGACGCGCTCGGCGAGGCGCTGCGCCTCGTCGGACCGGGGAGCCTCGGACCGGTCGCTCATCGATTCGTCGCGCGCGGTCACTCGTCGTCCAGCAGGTGGCCGTCGGATTGCGCCGCGCGCGCGAGGCGCGGAGACGTGCGGTACCGGGCGTCCCCGTAATGGTCGCGGAGGTTCGCGAGCACGGCGGCGACGCGCGCCGGACCGATCGCATTGCCCCATGCGAGCGGCCCGCGCGGATAGTTGACGCCCTTCTGCATCGCGAGGTCGATGTCGGCGGAGGACGCGACGCCCTGACTCGCCGCGTCGGCCGCCTCGTTGACGAGCATCGCCACCGTACGCATCACGACGAGGCCGGCGACGTCGTCGAGGCGCGAGACCAGGTAGCCGGCCGCCTGCAACGCGCCGGTCGCGGCCAGCGCGGACGCCGGATCGCAACGCGCCGACGTAGCGATCGCCAGCCGCTTCGTGGAAGCGTAATCGAGCGCGAGGTCGACCAGCACGAGGTTGGTCGCGGTGGTGGCGCTCGCGCGGGCCGTCGCCGTGCGACCGTCGGTGAGCGCGATCCATGCGGAGCCCGCATCGATCGCGCCGTCCGGGAACGACGGATGCAACGGACGGTGCTGGATCACCATGCCGGCCGCCGCGAGGCGGTCGAGGAGCGGACGCAGCGGCCCCGGCTCGCCATGGATCGCCACGCGGTGCGGGCATTTCGCCGTCTCGGCGACGACGGGCGATGGCGGCTCGACTCCCGCCGCATGATCGTAGAAGCCGCGCCCCGATTTGCGGCCGAGGAATCCGGCGACGACGAGCTCGCGCTGGATCGCCGACGGCGCGTAGCGCGGGTCGTGGTAGGTCGCCTGCCACACGCTTTGCGTCACCGCGTAGTTGACGTCGAGCCCGATCAGGTCCATCAGCTCGAACGGTCCCATTCGGAAACCGCCGGCGTCGCGCATCAACGCGTCGATCGTCGGCACGTCGGCCGCGCGCTCGGAGAGGAGGCGCAGCGCTTCGCCGTAGAACGGTCGCATGCAGCGATTGACGATGAAGCCCGGCGTCGACATCGCATGCACGGGCGTCTTGCCCCATGCTGTCGCGGTCGCGTGCAGCGTGTCGAGCACCGCGCGATCGGTGCGAACGCCGCCGATCACCTCGACGAGCGGCATCAGCGGCGCCGGGTTGAAGAAATGCATGCCGGCGACGCGGCCCGGGTGCTCGAGACCCGCGGCGAGAGCCGTGATCGAGAACGACGACGTATTCGACGCGAGGATCGCGTCGGGAGCGACGACGACCTCGAGGTCGCGGAACAGCTCGCGCTTCGCGTCGAGGTCTTCGACGATCGCCTCGATCACGAGCTTCGCGCTCACGCAAGCGGCCGGAGTGTGGATCGTCTCGATGCGTGCCGCGGCCGTGCGCGCGTCGTCGGCGCTGATCCGGCCCTTGGCCGCCAGCTGGTCGAGCGTCGCCGCGAGACGGGCGCGCGCCTCCTCGGCCGCACCGGTGCGCGCGTCGTAGAGCAGCACGCGGTGGCCGGCCTGCGCCGCGACCTGCGCGATGCCGGAGCCCATCGCGCCGGCGCCGAGGACGGCGACTGCGGCTTCCCGCGAGAGCGGCGCGGTCATCCTCAGCGTCCGGTGAATCGCGGAGGACGCTTGGCGACGAACGCCGCCACGCCTTCGCGGTAGTCGGCGCCGGCGCCGAGCTCGCGCTGCAGGTCGCGCTCGAGATCGAGCTGCGCTTCCAGCGTGTTCGACGCCGCGGCGTCGATCGCGCGCCGGGTGGCGACGAGGCCGCTCGTGGGCGCGACGGCGAGTTGCGCGACGAGCGTTTCGATCGTGTCGGCGAATGCCGCGTCGTCGACCGCGCGCCAGATCAGTCCCCAGGCCGCGGCGTCCTCCGCCGACAGCTTGTCGCCGAGCATCGCGAGGCCCATCGCGCGCGCGGTGCCGACGAGGCGCGGCAGGAAATAGGTTCCGCCGGAGTCGGGGATCAGGCCGATCCTGCAGAACGCCTGGATGAAGCTCGCCGATTTCGTCGCGACGACGAGGTCGCAGGCGAGCGCGAGGTTCGCGCCCGCCCCCGCCGCGACTCCGTTCACCGCGCACACGGTCGGGACCGGGAGCGAGCGCAGCGCCAGCACCAGCGGACGGTAGTTGCGCTCGATCGACGCGCCGAGGTCGACCGGCGCGGCGCCCGGCGCGACTGCACGGTCGGACAGGTCCTGCCCGGCGCAGAATCCGCGTCCCGTGCCGGTCAGCAGCAGCACGCGCACCGAAGGATCGGCGCGCAGCGCGTCGAGCGCGTCGCGCACCTCCGCGTGCATCGCGTCGTTGAAGCTGTTGAGCCGGTCGGGGCGGTTGAGCGTGAGGCGGGCGACGCCGGCGCGCGCCTCGTAGAGGATGAATTGGAACGTCATGGACGGCGGCGGTCGGCGGTCGGCGGTCGGCGGTCGGCGGTCGGCGGTCGGCGGTCGGCGG
>JBDTNO010000342.1:0-2631 GCA_039933715.1 Betaproteobacteria bacterium | reverse complement strand
TGGTCTTGACGACCTTCTTGCCGCGGTAGTAGCCGCTCGGGCTGATGTGGTGGCGGCGATGCGTCTCGCCGCTCACCGGCTCGGTGGCGAGCGCGGGCGCCGCGATGAAATCGTGCGCGCGATGCATGCCGCGCTTCGACGGCGACTTCTTGTTCTGCTGGACGGCCATGGCGTTTCTCCTTGCTTCGCGCGCCGGCGGCATCCGCCGGTCGCCTGATTCGTCGTCGCGTGCGCCGCACTCGACGGCGCCGCCTGTGAACATGCCCTAAGCGCGTCCCGGGCACGGGCCTTCGTGGAGCGGCGCGAACGGCAGAGTCAGCACCAGCTCGTCCTCGACCAGATCGGCCGCGTCGAGCGGACCGGTGGCCAGGATCACTTCGCGCTCGGTCACCTGGTCGAGCGCCGCGAGCTCGCGCTCGTTGCCGGCCAACAGCAATTCGGTCGCCTGCGCCACCGGCCAGTCGAGCCGCGACAGGCATCGCTGGCACACGAGCGGCGCACTGCCCGTGATGTCGATCGCCAGGGATGCCCGTCCTTCCGCGCTCTGCCGGCCCTCGATCGTCCACGCGATCGGCACCGGGTCGTCCCCCGGCGCGAGGTTTTCCGCCAGGTTCGGCAAATCGCGCGCGTCGACGGAGCCCTGGATCGTCGCGGCGTGCCGCGACAGCTTGAACGCATCGAAACGGGAATCGGAGGAGCCGGTCATGCGAGCCGCCGGACGGCGCGAGCCCCCGCTGTCAGGGCTTTCGACCGCCGAACGCACAAACGTCGGATAATAAGTCGTTCCGGGCGCCTTGTCAAAAAAGCGCCGATAAAACAACGGGGAAACGCTCTTGCGCCCTCTGGTGCTCGCCTCGACCTCCCGCTACCGCGCAGCCCTGCTGGACCGCCTCGGCCTCCGTTTCGGCGTCGATGCCCCGGGCGTCGACGAGACCGCCCATCCGGGCGAGCGCGCGGCCGCCGCCTGCGTCCGCCTCGCCGAGGCCAAGGCCAGGGCGGTCGCGGCACGCCACCCCGATGCGCTGGTGATCGGCTCCGACCAGATCGCCGACTGCGACGGCCGGCACATCGGCAAGCCCGGAACCGTCGAGCGCGCCCGCGAACAGCTGGCCGCGCTTTCCGGTCGCACCGTCGTCTTCCACACCGGCATCGCGCTGCTCGACACGACCACCGGCCATTGCGCGGTCGAGCGCGTCGACGTCACGAGCACGTTTCGCGCGCTCACGCGCGACGCGATCGACGCCTATCTCGCGCGCGAGGCACCGCTCGACTGCGCGGCGTCGGTGAAGTCCGAGCGCCTGGGAATCGCGCTTTTCGAGGCGATCGTCTCCGACGACCCGACCGCGCTCGAGGGCCTTCCGCTGATCGCGACCTGCCGGCTGTTGCGCGCGGCGGGGGTCGACGTGCTGTCGCGATGAGCGCGGCCGGCGCGCTCCTGCTGGTGCCGACCCTCCTCGGTGGCGAATCGGCCGACCAGGTGCTGCCCGCCCGCACGCTCGCGATGGCGCGCGCGATCGATCACTGGGTCGTCGAGACGCCGAAGGCGGCACGCGCATTCCTGAAGGCGATCGGCCATCCGCGCGCGATCGCGACACTGTCGATCCGCGAACTGCCTGCCGATGCCAGCGCCACCGCGATCGCGGCGTTGCTCGCTCCGGCGCGCCAGGGGCACGCGATCGGGCTCGTGTCGGACGCCGGCGCGCCGGGCGTCGCCGATCCCGGCGCTGCGCTCGTCGCCGCGGCGCATGCGACCGGCATTCGCGTGATCCCGCTGGTCGGGCCGTCGTCGATCCTGCTCGCGCTGATGGGCTCGGGTTTGTCGGGGCAGGCGTTCGCGTTCCACGGCTACCTGCCGGTGCGCGCGGCCGACCGCGCGGTGCGCCTGCGCGAGCTCGAGGCCGAGTCGCGCGCGCTCGCACGCACACAGATCTTCATCGAGACGCCGTTCCGCAACGCGGCGATGGTGGCGTCGCTCGTCGCGACGCTCGCGCCGCGCACGCGCCTCGCCGTCGCGGTGGACTTGACGCTCGCGACCGAGTCGGTCGCGATGCGGACGATCGCGCAATGGCGGGAAGTCGATTCGGCCGCGTTCCAGCGGCGGCCGGCGATTTTCCTGATGCAGGCGTGACGCTGATGCAGGCGTGACGCGACGGTCGGTGGTCGGTGGTCGGTGGTCGGCGGCCGGCGGCCGACTTCGACCGCGGCGTTCTACACCCTCCCCTCCTCCTCCGGCCAGTCCTTGATGTAGCTCTTGAGCATCCGGTTCTCGAAGCTCTGCTCCTCGTAGACCGCCTTGGCGACATCGTGGAACGACACGACGCCCTGCAGCGTCGTGCCTTCCATCACCGGCACGTAGCGCGCGTGATGCTCGAGCATCGTGCGGCGCAACTCCATCACGTCGAGCCCCGGCGGCGCGGTCACCGTGTCGCGCGCGTAGATGTCGCCGACCTTGAGCGTGCCGAGCGAGCCGCCGTGGTTGGCGAGCGCCTCGAGCACCTCGCGAAACGTGAGCATTCCGGCGAACCTGCCGTGGTCCATCACGACGAGCGAGCCGATGTCGTGCTGGGCCATCACGCGCACCGCCTCGACGACCGAGCCTTCCGGCCCGGTCGTGAAGAGCGTGTTGCCCTT
>JBDTNO010000341.1:0-2639 GCA_039933715.1 Betaproteobacteria bacterium | reverse complement strand
ACCAGCACCACGATGTCGGTGACCTTCGCGCCGCGCGCGCGCATCGCGGTGAACGCCTCGTGGCCCGGCGTGTCGAGGAACGTGATCACGCCCTTGGCCGTCTCGACGTGGTAGGCGCCGATGTGCTGGGTGATGCCGCCGGCCTCGCCGGAGGCGACCCGCGTGCGGCGGATCATGTCCAGCAGCGACGTCTTGCCGTGGTCGACGTGGCCCATCACGGTCACGACCGGCGGGCGCGGCAACGATTCGGCGGCCTCGCCCCGTTGCGCCTCGGCGAGCAGGGCGTCAGGATCGTCGAGCTTCGCAGCCAGCGCCTTGTGTCCCATCTCGGCCACGACGATCATCGCGGTCTCCTGGTCGAGCACCTGGTTGATCGTGACCATCGTGCCCATCTTCATCAGCGCCTTGATGAGCTCGGCGGCCTTGACCGACATCTTGTGCGCGAGGTCGGCGACGCTAATCGTCTCGGGGACGAAGACCTCGCGAACCAACGGGCCGGACGGCGATCCGGACTCGGTGCCGTCCTCTTCTCGGTGGCGCCCGCCGACCTTCGGCTGCCGCCATCCGGCCGACGTCGACGGCGTGCTCGCGTCGCCGCCGCGGAGCTTGAGCGCGCGCTTGCGTGCAGCCTCCTCCGAGAACACCGGGCCGGTCGCCTTCTTCGTGGGCTTGTCGCGACGCTCGCCCGGCTTTGCGGCCGGGCGATGCAGCGTCCCCTCGGTCTTCGCGCCGGGAACGGCCTTCGACTTCGCTTCCGCTTCCGCGACCGCTTTCGAGGCGGTCTCGGCCGCCGCACGCGCCGTTTCCTCGGTGCGGGCCTTGCGGCGCTCCGCGTCCTCGTTCTTGCGGCGGATGTCCTCCTGCTGGCGCGCGAAGAGCTCCTGTTGCTTGCGCGACTCCGCCTCGCGCAACGCGATCTCCGAGGCCGAAAGGTGCGACTGCGGCGAGGCGGCTGCGACGGGAGCGACGGCCGGTGCGGGCGCCGCGGAGACCGGCTGCGGCGCGGGCGGCGTCGCCGGCGCGGGAGGCGGCATCTCGATCGGGGCTTCGACCTTCGCGACCGGCTCCTCGACGGGAGCGGCCTCGACGATCGGAGGCGCGGCTTCCTCGGGGGCGGGCGTCGCGTCGCTGTCGTCGCGGCGGACGAGCACACGCTTCTTGCGCACCTCGACCTGGATCGTGCGCGCCTTGCCGCTCGCGTCCGGCGCCTTGATCTCGGAAGTCTGCTTGCGCGTCAGCGTGATGCGCTTCTTCGGCTCGGCCGCGGCGCCGTGCTGCTTGCGCAGGTAGTCGAGCAGCCGCGTCTTGTCCTGCTCGGTCAGCTTGTCGCCTTCCTGCTTCGCGAAAACGCCGGCGGCGGAAAGCTGCTCCAGCAGCGCGACTGCGGGCATCTTGAGCTCGGTCGCGAATTGTTCGATCGTCGTCTGGGCCATGGCTGTTCGTTCCCGGGTCGCGTCGGCGCCCTAGTGCGCGGCGGCGGCGCTGGCCGCCTCCGCAGGCTCGTCGAACCAGTGCGCGCGCGCCTTCATGATCAGCGCCTGCGCGCGCGCTTCGTCGATGCCGGTCAACTCGACCAGCTCGTCGCCGGCGAGGTCCGCGAGGCCGTCGCGCGTCGTGATGCCGGCGGCGGCGAGCTTGCTCGCGATCTCGGTGTCCATCCCCTCGAGCGACAGGAGCGCCTCTTCGACGTTCTCGACGCTCTCCTCGCGCACGATGGCCTCGGTGAGAAGCGCGTTGCGCGCGCGGCTGCGCAGCTCGTTTACCGTGTCCTCGTCGAACGCCTCGATCTCGTTCATCTCGTGAATCGGAACGTAGGCGACTTCCTCGAGCGAGGTGAAGCCTTCGGCGACCAGGATGTCGGCGACCTCCTCGTCGACATCGAGCTTCTCCATGAACTGCGCGCGCACGCGAACCGTCTCCTCCTCGCGCTTGCTCTGCGACTCCTCGACGCTCATCAGGTTGAGGTGCCAGCCGGTGAGCTCCGAGGCGAGGCGGACGTTCTGGCCGCTGCGCCCGATCGCGATCGCGAGATTCTCCTCGTCGACGACGACGTCCATCGAATGCTTGTCCTCGTCGACGACGATGCTCTGCACCTCGGCGGGCGCGAGCGCGTTCACGACGAGCTTCGCCGGATCGTCCGACCACAGGATGATGTCGACGCGCTCGCCCGCGAGCTCGTTGGTGACGGCCGTCACGCGCGAGCCGCGCATGCCGATGCAGGTGCCCTGCGGGTCGAGGCGCGGGTCGTTCGACTTCACGGCGATCTTCGCGCGGATGCCGGGGTCGCGCGCGGCGGCCTTGATCTCGATCAGGCCCTCCTCGATCTCGGGCACCTCGAGCTCGAACAGGCGCGCGAGGAACTCGGGAGAGACGCGCGACAGGATCAGTTGCGGCCCCTTCGCGGTGCGGTCGATCTTCTGCACGTACGCGCGCACGCGGTCGCCCACGCGCAACATCTCCTTCTGGATCAGCTGGTCGCGCGGGATCACGCCTTCGATGCGGCCCGACTCGACGATCGCGTTGCCGCGCTCGATGCGCTTGACCGTGCCCGTCAGGAGGTTGTCCTCACGGTCGAGGAAGTCGTTCAGGATCTGCTCGCGCTCGGCGTCGCGGATCTTCTGCAGGATCACCTGCTTCGC
>JBDTNO010000340.1:0-2650 GCA_039933715.1 Betaproteobacteria bacterium | reverse complement strand
TTCACATGCGCCCGATCCCCGCCGAGCCGCCGCCGTTCTTCCACCGCGGCCCCACGCCGCTCGCGCGCCTCGCGTTCTTCGGGCTGGCCTCGCTCGTGCTGCTGTTCGTCGACGCTCGCTACCGGACGCTCGAGGACGTGCGTCACGCCGCGGCCGCCGTTCTCTACCCGATGCAGCGGATGCTGCACGTGCCCGGCGAGGCGCTCGACGAGCTCACCGCCTACTTCGCGTCGAAGCGCGACCTCGAGGACGACAACGCGCGCCTGCGCGTCGAGCTGATCGCACAGGCGCCGGCCGCGCAGGGCTACGCGACGGGGCGCGACGAGAACGCGAAGCTGCGCGCGCTCGTCGATCTCAAGTCGCGCCAGGCGGCCGGCGCCACCGTCGTGCAGATCCTCTACACGGGGCGCGATCCGTTCGCGCAGAAGGTCTTCGTGAACCGCGGCACCGAGGCGGGGCTCGTCCCGGGCAGCGCGGTGATCGACGAGAGCGGCGTCGTCGGCCAGGTGACGCGCGTGCATCCGACGACATCGGAAGTCACGCTCGTCACCGACAAGGACCACGCGGTGCCGGTAAAGGTCGAGCGCAGCGGCGTGCGCAGCGTGCTCTACGGTGCGGGCGCCGGGCGCGCGCCCGAGCTCCGCTTCACGCCGCCGTCGGCCGACCTCCGCGTCGGCGATCGCCTCGTGACGTCGGGACTCGACGGCACGTATCCGGCCGGGCTCGCGGTCGCGCAGGTGACGCGCGTCGACCGCGACACCGGCCAGATGTTCGCGCGGATCGAATGCATGCCGCTCGGCGGTGTCGACCGCAGCGAGACGCTGCTCGTGCTCGCGCCGCCGGCGGCGCTGCCTGCGAAGCCCGAGGAGCCGGCCGAAGCCGACACCTCGCGCAAGGGAGGTCGCGCGAGGGCGCGGCGGGCGGGATGAGCATCCGGCGACCCGGATCGTCGTCGGGAACGGTGTCGGCGTCCGTGTCCGGCATCGCGTCCGACTCCGGGGTTTCGGCCCGGGCGCGGCCGCGTACGATTCCGGGATGAGAATGGCCGCCCGCGTGCCGTCGTTCACGCCCGCCCGACCGGAGGAGATCCTCAAGCCGGCGAAGCCGTGGTTCGTCGTGCTCACGCTCGCGCTCGCGCTCGTCGCCAACACGCTGCCCGCGTCCGGCGTCGCGCTGGCGCTCAAGCCGGATTTCGTCGCGCTCACGCTGCTCTACTGGTGCATCCAGGCGCCCCGGTACGTCGGTGTCGGCGTCGCATGGATGCTCGGCCTCATGATGGATGTCGTCGACGCGACGCTCTTCGGCCAGCATGCGCTCGCCTACGCGATGCTCGCGTACGGCGCCGAATTCTTCCGTCGCCGGGTGCTGCGTTTCCCGTTGTGGCAGCAGGCGGCCCAGGTCGCCTTCCTGCTCGGCGCATGCGCGGCCCTCGTGCTGCTCGTGCGCATGATCGGCGGCGCGCCCCTGCCGCGTTGGACCTACGCGGTTCCGCCGATCGTCGGCGCGCTGCTCTGGCCGTTGCTCACCGTCGTGCTGCAATGGCCGCAGCGCCCGTCGCGAAGGACCTCGACGCTATGACGATCCGCCGTCGCCTGTTCTCGACGCGCCGCCGTGCGAGCGACGGCGGCATGTTCGGCTCCAACGAGTTCCGCAATCCCGAGCGCGAGGTCGTGCGCTTCCGGCGGCGCCTCGCGATCGCGGGCGGCGCGGTGTTCGTCGCGTTCGCCGTGCTGGTCGGGCGATTCGTCTACCTGCAGGTCGCGCAGCACGACCATTTCCGCACGCTCGCCGAGACCAACCGGATCGCGATCGTGCCGATCGCGCCCAACCGCGGTGTCATCACCGACCGCAACGGCGTCGTGCTCGCGCAAAGCTATTCGGCGTACACGCTCGAGATCCAGCCGTCGCGCGTACGCGACCTCGAGGCCACGATCGACCAGCTGGCCGGCGTCGTCGACATCGCGCCGCGCGACCGCAAGCGTTTCCGCAAGCTGCTCGAGGAGTCGAAGAACTTCGAGAGCCTGCCGATCCGCACCAAGCTCAGCGACGAGGAGGTCGCGCGCTTCGCGGCGAACCGCTACCGTTTCCCGGGCATCGAGATCAAGGCGCGCCTCTTTCGCAACTACCCGTTCGGCGAAGTGGCGTCGCACGTGATCGGCTACATCGGGCGCATCAACGACCGCGACGTCGCGAAGATCGCGGCTTGGGAGGAGAGCGCCGACTACAAGGGCACCGACTACATCGGAAAGGTTGGCGTCGAGCTCACCTACGAGCGCGAGTTGCACGGCACGACCGGCGTCGAGGAGGTCGAGGTCGACGCTGCGGGCCGCGCGGTGCGAACGTTGTCGCGCGCGCCGCCCACTTCCGGTAACAACCTGCGGCTGTCGATCGACATCGCGCTGCAATCCGCGGGCGAGGCTGCGTTCGGCGATCGTCGCGGGGCGCTCGTCGCGATCGAGCCGTCGACCGGCGACGTGCTCGCGTTCGTGTCGCGGCCCGGCTACGACCCGAACCTCTTCGTCGACGGGATCGACCCGGCGTCATGGCAGGAGCTGAACGAGTCGCCGGACAAGCCGCTGCTCAACCGTCCGCTGCGCGGCGCCTATCCGCCGGGCTCGACGATCAAGCCGTTCCTGGCGCTCGGCGCGCT
>JBDTNO010000339.1:0-2658 GCA_039933715.1 Betaproteobacteria bacterium | reverse complement strand
CATCCCACCCGCCCGACGCGTCGCGCATCCGCGGGTTACGCAGAGCTTCCCTAGGCGGCTCGCGCGATCGAGGCGGCTACGCGATCCAGGCGAGCGCGGCTGTGGCGAGCGACCGCGCCGTACGAATATCCGGCCCGATGCGCACGCGCACACGCGGCCCCGCTGGGGCGCGGACGAAGCGCAAGCCGGTGGACCCGCCGGCGTTGTTCGAGGTCCTGCGCGCCCGGCTGCGCGGTTCGGGGTCGCAGCCGGGTGCGGAGCCGGCGGGGGAAGGGTCGGGGTCGTCGCTCCCGGGGTTCGGGGAAGGCGCCGCCGCTCAGTGAATGGCGCGAAGCGGCGCCAACCGCCGGGAGGCGGTCGGCGTCGCGAGCGGCAACGCGGCCGGAGCGAGGGACTGGATCTCGCGCGCCCAAAGCGTCTCGGCCTCGGGCGGCGCGTCGACGATGATCCAGGGCAGGCCCACGCCGAAGGCGAGCGAAGCGAGCAGCAGCGCGACGAGCACCGCGAGCGCGCGACGAAGGCCGCGGTAGGGGCTGGTGTTGGCGGTTTGTGCGTTCATGGTGTTCTCGCTCTTCTTCGGTGATCGTCGTTGCGTCGCCTGCCCGGTTCCCCGGAAAAAACTCCCGCGTGGCGCCCGGTACGGACTTGCGCCCGAAAGGGCGCCGCGCGGGGTCGAGGAGGGGTTCCCTTGGCCTGCCGGACGTTTCGTCCGTCGCGGGTCGGCCTGGTTCATGGAGGCCATCGTGCGCTACAACCTGTGACGGGCGCGCCGTACTAACCCGCCTCGCGCGGGTGGAAAATTCGCGCCTCCGGGGCGTCACTGGCCGCCCGGGCCCGCCGGGCGGCGCGGCGGGAAAAGTGGCCCATGTGCTATAACTTCCCGATGGCTGCGATGGCGAAAAGCGGTCCGCGTTGCATCCCTCCGCGCCGCCGGGGCGGAAAGGCCGGGCCGTGAACGCCGGCACCGGGCTTCCGCTGCCGCCCGCCGCGCCTCACGCCGCCGCGATCGCCGCCGCGGCCGCGCAGGCGTCGGTCGATAGCGTCTCGCTGGCGTTCGTCGACGCCGAATCCTGCGCGAAATGGGCCGACAGCCTGCCGTTCGCCACCGCGGGGCAGGCCTACGAAGCGCTCGTCGGGCAAATGCGGGCCGTCACCGCGGCCGCGTTCTCGGCGCGCGAGCGCGCCACGATCGCCGAGGTCCTTCGCGACCCGGTCGGCCACCTGCACACCGAGCTCGCGCGGCGCTACGCCGGAAAGCCGCAGCCGGCGATCGGCCGCGAGCGAGAGGCGGCCGACCATGCGCTGGTGCTCTGGCAGTCGCTCTGGGAGCTTTATTCGAGCTGCCTCAAGCCGCTGCTCGAAGGCGAGCCCGAGCTCGCGGGCGTGAAGGCGAAGCTCCTGCAGCGCGGCCTCCATGTCGGCAAGCAGCTCGTGCTCGTCCACGGCCTCGCGCGCCGCGCGGCGCCCGGCTCGCTCTGGCAGGAGCTGCACGCTTACTACCGGCTCGCCGAGATGCTCGACTGCGCCGTCACCGCGGTGTCCGACGACGCGACGCCCAACGCGGTCGGCATCTCCTGCTACTCGACCTACAGCCACGCGCTCCTGCTCGCGCTCGCCGACCCGTGCGCGATGAGCGTGCGCCAGATCGAGCTCTCCGATCGGTGGCTCGGACAATGGGCGCGCAAGGTCTTCCCGTACGCGCAACAGCGCGAGACCGAGGGGCCGGTGATCGTCGTCGACCTCGACGGCGCGCAGTCCGGGACGCTCGTCGCGAGCGCGCCGGCGAGCGCGTCGGATTCGATGCGCTTCGGTTACCCGGGCAAGCTCGCGACCAGCGTGCGCGGCCGATTGAAGCGCCTCGCCACCGGCGCGACCCCCGCGGAGCTCGCGCTCGGCCACGATCCGTCGGTCGAGCAGTGCGTCGCGCTCCTCTCGCACCTCGACGCGCGCTGGTACCAGGCGCAGCGCAAGGACGACGCGACGCATGCGGCGATCGACGCCTGCGGCGGCGGCGTGCCCGGCGCGTACTTCCGCGTCGCGGGCCGCACGTTCGACCGCCAGGATCCGCTGGGACGCCTCTCGTACGCGAACTCGCAGCACCTCGCGACGCTGGGCGCGCTCACCGACTACGACCGCCATCGCGACGACGCCGAGCGTCGCTGGCCGTGGGAGCGTCTCGAGGGCCGCTATGGCTGGCGCGAGGCGCATGTGTCGCGCGCCGCGCCCACGCAGCACCGCTGGTTCCTCGACCAGCTCGTTGCGGTGCGGGACGACGAGCGTACGCGCCTCGGCACCGTGGCGCGCGTGTCGATCGGTCCCAACGGCGAGCTCGACGTCTCGATGAAGCTATGGCCGGGCGCGCCGAAGACGCGTGCGATGCGCCCGTTCACGACCGCGTTCTCGGAGGATCCGCCGGTGCCGTCGATCCTGCTCGGCGAGACGCAGGAGGAGCCCGCCTCGCTCGTGCTGCCGCCGCGCACGTTCGCGCCCGGGCGCACGCTCCGCTCGATGGATCCCGGCCCCGAGCGCACCTACAAGCTCACGCGCCTCATCCAGCGCGGCGCGGACTTCGAGCGGGTCGCGTTCGACGAGTCCTAGGGAAACTCTGCGTAACCCGCGGATGCGCGACGCGCCGGGCGGGTGGGATGGCGAGGCGCC
>JBDTNO010000338.1:0-2690 GCA_039933715.1 Betaproteobacteria bacterium | reverse complement strand
ACCGACCACCGACCACCGATCGTTCACCATGTTCATCACCTTCCTCGGCGCCGGCAACATGGCCACCGCGATCGCGGGGGGCCTCATCGCGCGCGGGCACCCGGCGCACGAGATCGCGTTCGTCGATCCGGTCGAAAGCCAGCGCGCGAAGCTCCAGGCGATGTTCGTCGGCGCGCGTTCGTTCGCG
Source organism: Betaproteobacteria bacterium (assembly GCA_039933715.1). GTDB lineage: Bacteria > Pseudomonadota > Gammaproteobacteria > Burkholderiales > Casimicrobiaceae > VBCG01. The sequence continues at coordinate 2,503 of JBDTNO010000338.1, read as the reverse complement.
AGCCCGACGGCGGACGCGGTGGCGGGCGCTTCGATCGTCGTGCTCGCGGTGAAGCCGCAACAGATGCGCGAGGCGTGCACCGCGCTCGCGCCGCATGTCGCGCGCGTGCCGGTCGTGCTGTCGATCGCCGCGGGCACGCGCACGCGCGACATCGCGCGCTGGCTCGGCGGCTATGCGCGCATCGTGCGCGCGATGCCTGACACCCCGTCGCTCGTCGGCGCGGGCATCGCGGGGCTGTGGTCGTCGCCGTCGGTCGACGCTGCGGGACGCGCCGCGGCCGCCGCGATCCTCGAGGCGTGCGGCGAGGTCGTTCCGGTCGACCGCGAGGACGCGCTCGACGCGGTGACCGGCATCTCGGCGTCCGGCGTCGCGTACGTGTTCTATTTCATCGAGGCGCTCGAGGCCGCGGCGCGCGCGCAGGGATTCGACGCGCGCGACGCCCGCAAGCTCGCCTACGCGACGTTCGACGGCGCGGTGAAGCTCGCGCTCGCGAGCGACGAAGATCCGGCGACGCTTCGCGCGCGCGTGACGTCGAAGGGGGGCACGACGGAGCGAGGCCTCGCGGCGCTCGACGCCGCGCACGTGCGCGAGGCGATCGCGGCCGCGGTCGACGCGGCGACGCGCCGCGCGGCCGAGATGGGCGACGTCCTCGGCGAGGACGGCTGACCCGATGGGCGCGCAGGCGGTCTCGTTCGTCCTCGAGGTCGTGTTCGGCCTTCTCGCGTACAGCTTCCTGCTGCGCTTCCTGATGCAGGCGATGCGCGCGCCGTTCAAGAACCCCGCGGGGCAGGCGGTGATCGCGCTCACCGGCTGGGCGGTGAAGCCGCTGCGGCGCGTGATCCCGGGCACGCGCGGCTACGACTGGGCGTCGCTCCTCGCCGCGTACCTCGCCGAGGTCCTGTGGATGCTGTCGATGTTCCTGCTGTTCTCGAGCGGCTTCGCGGGCGTCACGCTCAACGCGGCGCTGTTCGTGCTCGCGTCCGCCGCGGTCCAGCTGCTGAAGGCGCTCTTGTGGCTGATGATCGTCGTCGTGATCGTCCAGGCGGTGCTGTCGTGGGTCGCCCCCGACGGCCCGCTCGCCGGATTGCTGAACGCGCTGACCTTCCCGTTCCTGCGCCCGCTGCGCCGCGTGATTCCGCCGATCGGCGGCACGCTCGACCTGACGCCGCTGATCCTGATCGTCGCGATCCAGTTGATCCTGATGGTGCCGGTGCGCTGGCTCGAGCAGTCGGTCGCGCTGCTGCTGCGCTGACGATGAAACCCGGGGCGAGGCCGCGCTCCGGCCCCGGTGGAAACGGGGTGACGATCTCCGTGCACGTGCAGCCCGGCGCCAGGCGCACGGAAGCCGCCGGCGCGCACGGCGACGCGCCAAGGATCCGGCTCGCCGCGCCGCCGGTCGACGGCAAGGCGAACGCCGAGTTGATCCGGTTCCTCGCCGATGCGTTCGGCGTTCCATTGCGCAACGTCTCGATCGCGCGCGGCGAAACGTCGCGCGACAAGGTGGTGCGCGTCGTCGCGCCGACGATACGTCCGGACTGGTTCCTCGGATCGACGTAGGGCGCGTTCCAAAGAAAACCGGGGTCGGCCCAAGCTCCGACCCCGGCTCGACGGTGGGCGCGACTACGCGCGGCGCGTCGACTTCAGACCGACACCGAAACCGTCTTCATCGCACCCTTGATCTTCTTCAACATCTCGGGCGGAGGGCTCGCCATGTTGTGCTTGTGCTTCGCGTGGTCGGCGACGAGGCGCATCACCTCGTCCTCGGTCTCGGCGCGAACCTCGAACGCGCAACCGCCCTTCGGATCCACATCCATGCAACCGAGCTTGTGATACTGCTTGCTGGTCATGATCACCTCCTGTGACGCTCGCGTGGCGAATGCGCCGTCGGACGGATTCGCCGACGGCACCGACGCAGGATCGAGGGCGCAGGGGCTTCCCCCAGCGATTGCGTGACGGGGCTCGCGGAGCCCGATCCTGGACGATCATCGTGCGAGCGATTCCCCCGAAGGTCAAGACGCGGCGCTCCGCAAGAATGCGTACGCGCCGCGCGTCCCGCCGCGCGAACCGGCGGGATCAGCGTCGGGAAGCGCGTCGCCACAGCGTCGTTCCGGCCGCGGCGAGCAGGAGCAGCGCGAGCGCCGCGAGCCCCGCGGGTCCCGCGACCGGCACCGGCACCTCGGGCTGCGTGCGGATCGCCTGCTCGTAGGCGCCGACGTCGATCGTGCCACCCTGGATGCGCGCGAGCCCGTCCGCGTCGAGCGCGGAGTTGCCTCCGGCAGGCGCGTTGACGCCCGCGTTGACGAGCTGCGACGACGGCTGCAATCGTAGGTTCCCGGCCGCGGCATCGAGGAACTGCGGATTCGTATTCAACACGGTGCCGGACGGGAGCCCGTCGAAGTTGTCCGCCTCGGCGTTGCCAAACGAATCGTTCCGGCCGGCCACCAACGTGATCGTCGCCACGCCGGAATCGTCGAACACGAACCCGGCGCGATCGCCGAAGCTC
>JBDTNO010000337.1:0-2724 GCA_039933715.1 Betaproteobacteria bacterium | reverse complement strand
GCTCGAGGATCGCGAGGCCGAGCTGGTTGGGATCGTTGGGCGGCGTGGCGAGCAGCACGAGCTTCGCATCGCGCGTCGGACGGACGAGCCTCGTCACGTCGCGCAGCAGACGCTGCGCGAGATCGGCGAAGCGCAGCTCCTGGAAGTTCTGCATTTCGCCCCGCACGACGCGCTCGTGCACCGCCTCGTTCAGCGGGATCAAGGTCTGCTCGAGGAAGCGGCGCAGCCCCTGACCCACGAGCAGCTTCGACAGGTGGTTCTGCATCTCGCCGACGCGGTGCTGGGCGAGCAGCTTCACCGCCGTCTCGATTTCCTGCGGCAGCGGCGCCGGCTCGTCGACCGCGAGGCCGAGCATCGAGTTGAGCGCCGTGTCCGAAAGCGGCACGACGGCGCCGGCCCGCCAGCCTTCCGAGAGCAGCTGCTTGATGAGCTTGAGTCGCGCGATCTGGTCGGGCGGGTAGACGCGGTCGCCGAAGCCGTCGCGCAGCGGTGCCGGAAAGCCGTAGCGGCGCTGCCACATGTAGAGCTGCTCGCGGCGCAGGCCCGTCGAGCGGACCACTTCGCGGATGTGCATCGCGCCGCGGATGTCACCCGTCGGCGGTACCGCGTCGAGCGAGGCCGGGCGCGGTTCGGCGCGGCGGCTCGGTGCCTTGATCAAGATGCCCATGGTCGTCGTTCCTGTTCCATTCGCGTCAGCGCGGCCGCTCGTCCTGTAGGGCACAAGCTACCATGAACGCGGGCGGGATTCCGAAGCCCGGGCGGGGTCGCCCCCCGGGGCGCCGGCCGCCTGCACGGGATGAACAGCACAATGCGTGCCACGGGAATGGGCTTCCTTGCCGCGGGCACCGCCTTTGCGGGAAGATGATCGATCGACACCCGCCCGGAGCAGAAAGCGCCGGCGTTCGTGCCGGCGCCGGCGCCTCGTTCCGGCACCGCGCGGCCGCGCGGCGGCAGCCCATGTTCGGATTCGGAAGGACCACCAGGGAGCCGCTCGCCGACGTCAAGTCGGCCGAGCGATGGTTCGCGGCGCAACCGGCCGGGGATCCGCTCGCCATCCACGCCGAGCTGATGGGCGCGCTCGGCGCGATCGCCGAGCGCGGTCGCGAGCGCGACGCGGCCGCGCTCGAAGCGGTGTTTCGCGCGGACGCGCTCGCGCAGCCGGTCCGTGAGGCGTTGACCGTCCAGTACATCGAGCACGCGACGCGCAGCTCGCGCATCGAGCACCAGCTCTGGTCGGCGATGTTCGACATGTCGCAGGCGTTCCTGCTCGCGTACGCCGCGTTCTCGCACGATCTTTCCGAGCATTCGCAGAGCACCAAGTGGCAGGCGCACCTGCCGTTCCTGATCGCGCGCCAGGTCGTCCACCTCGGGCTCGAGGCGAAGATCCGCCTCTACCGGTACGAGCAATGGATCCCGGCCAAGTGGGCCGAGCTGCACGGGCTCTTCTCGCTCGCGTGCGGGCGCAAGATCGAGCGCCAGGCGCTCGACGGCGAGGACGGACGCCAATCGACGATCGAGCATGCGTACCTCGCCGTGCTCGTGCTGCAGCTGATGAACGCGGGCAACCTGACCGCGCGCCACCTCGAATGGGTCGCGAGCGAGCTCGACGAATGGAGCGCGCCGCTGCGCCTCACGCTCGAGCCGTCGTCAGTGTCGTCGTTCTACGTCGACCTCGGCAGCCGCGAGGGACTGAAGCGCCGCACGGCGGCGCCGCTCGAGGGCCGCGTGCTGTTCCTCGACACGCGTCCGTTGCACGCGATGCTGATGCAGAACGTCGTCGTGATCGAGCAGAAGATCCGGCACCAGCCGCTCTCCGACAAGACGCCGCGGCGCAGCCAGCAGCTCAGCCTCCTCGCGAAGCTCGCCTCGCAGGTCGACCCGGAGTTCAAGCCCTTCGCGCGCCGCGGCGAGCGCACCGCCGCGGTCGGCGTCGTCGACGCGATCGTCGGGTTCGCGAAGATCTCGGGCTACCTGCACGAGGAGGAGCGCGATCCGCTGCCACGCATCGATCCGACCAAGAGCTTCGGCGGCACGATGGAGCTCGCGGTGTTCGGGCACCCGCGAAACGAGGACGAGCGACGGCGCGAGCTCGCCCGCCGGCGCCTGACCGCATGGGGTGCGGCGGGCGGTCCGTGGGATGTGAAGGACATCTCGCAGACCGGCTTCCGGCTCGTCGCGCCGATGAGCGCGGCGTCGGTCGTGACGCTGAACACGCTCGCGGCGATCCGGCCGATCGGCCACGCGTTCTGGACGCTCGGCATCGTGCGGCGCATGAAGCGGCTCACGTCCGATCGCGCCGAGATCGGCCTCCAGGTGATCGCGAACACGCTCGTCGGCGTCGAGCTCGTCGAACAGCGCAAAGGCAGCGGCGGGGACGCCGACTACTCGGTGGAGGGCGAGCACAGCACGCTCGACGGTCGCGTGTTCGCGGGCCTCTTCCTCACGCTGCGCAAGCGCGAGGGCGACACCGCGGTCCAGACGTTGATCGTGCCGGCGGTCGAGTACCAGCCGGCGCGCCGCTTCCGGCTCAATACCGCGCGCTCGACCGTGCCGATCCGTTTCGGCCGCCTGATCGAGCAGCAGCGGGAATGGGTGTGGGCGGCGGTCGAGCCGCTCGACCTCGGGAACAACGACGTGCGCGCCGCGACGACGATGTCGCCCGGGATGCTGCGCTAGGGAAGCTCTGCGTAACCTCACGGCGCGCGCGGACTCGCATGCACGAAC
>JBDTNO010000336.1:0-2732 GCA_039933715.1 Betaproteobacteria bacterium | reverse complement strand
GAATCGGTTCGGGGGCCTAAACGCCGGATTTCGAGGGGTCCAGAACGCCTCTGCGAATCGACCGCCTTCCGGCGCGAGTCCACCTCGAGCACCCATCGCATGGCGAACGGATTAGACGCCTCGCCGTTTTTCATGGCAAGCGCCCCTCGTCCGAGACGGGAGCCGCCGGTGTCGCGACGTTCCTGACAAGCAACTGACCACCATTCTCTCGCCCGCATCGCGGGAAGAGCGTCAGGGCGAAGGGCCCATCGCGGAGAGCGGCCTAATGGGAGGGGCCGGCGCGAAGCTTGATGTGGACGTTCTTCTCCTGCGTGAAGCGCAGGAGTTCCTCGAGGCATTCCTCGCGCCCGAAACCCGATTGCCGGACGCCGCCGAACGGTGCGCCGAGGAAATGGCGGCCGACCTCGTTGATCCACACGTAGCCGGCCGCCACCGCCATCGCGGTGCGGTGCGCGGTCGAAAGTTCGTTCGTCCAGATCGAGCAGGTGAGGCCGTAGGGCACGCCGTTGACATCCTCGATCATCCGCCGCTCGTCGTCCCACGGAAGGATCGCCAGCACCGGTCCGAAGATTTCCTCGCGGGCGATGCGCATCGCGGGCGTGACGTCGCAGAAGACCGTCGGCTCGAGGAAGTGACCATGTGCGAGCGCCGGATCGCTTGGCCGCGATCCGCCGCACAGCAGTCGCGCGCCCTCCGCCCTGGCCGAGGCGATGTAGGCCTCGACGCGCTCGAGCTGGACGCGGCTCACGATCGCGCCCATCGTCGTCGAGGCGTCGGTCGGCAGCCCGGGCTTGAACGCAGCGACGCGTGTCTTCACGCGCTCGAGCACCTGATCGTAGATCTTCCGATGCACGAACGCGCGGCTCGTCGAGCCGCACGACTGGCCGCACCAGGTGAAGTTCATGCCGCCGACGACCGCGCCCGCGACTTCGTCGACATCGGCGTCGGGATACGCGATCAGCGCGTTCTTGCCGCCGAGCTCGAGCAGCACCGGCTTGATCGTGTCGCTCGCGGCGCGCATCACGGCGCGACCGGCAGCGACGCTGCCGATGATCGCGACCATCGCGACGCCCGGATGCGACGCCAGCGCCGCACCGGTCGCGCGATCGCCAGGCAGCACGTTGAACACGCCCGGCGGAAGGAGGTCGGCGCACAGCTCGGCGAGCCGCAGCGCCGACAGCGGCGCCTGGTCGGGCGGTTTCACGATCACGCTGTTGCCGGCGGCGAGCGGCGCGGCGGACTTGCCCGCCGCGAACATGAACGGATGATTGAACGGAACGATGCGCGCGACGACGCCGAGCGGTTCGCGCACCGAGAAGTTGACGGTGTCCGGTCCCATCGGGATCGACGCGCCCTTCATCTCGGTGACCAGGCCCGCGAAGAAGTCGAGCTGCGCGGCCGCGATACGCGCGTCGTTCGCCATTTCCCGCACTGGATTGCCGCAGTTCGCCGCGTCGATCCACGCCAGCTCGTCCGCATGCTCGCGCACGCGCGCCGCGATCGCACGAAGGATGCGCGCCCGCTCGAGAGGCGCGACCGCGCGCCAGACGTCGAACCCCGTCTTCGCCGCCGCCACCGCTGCGTCGACGTCGCGGATCCCGGCGACCGCCACCGGGCCGAGGCCCTTGCCCGTGCCCGGATCGAACGTCTCGTCGCGACGCCCGTCGATCGGCGCGTGCCAGGCGCCTCCGTAATAGAGGTCGCGCGGCTTCGGAAGCGGGTGTGCGGAGGCGGCCATCGCGTCGTCGGTTCGTTGCGCCTACGCGGAAACCCGTCGCCCGTCGCGTCCCAGCCGACCGATCAGCGCGTTCACGCCGATCGACAGGACGAACAGCACGATCAGGAGCGCGTACATGCTCGGCATGTCGAACGTCGCGTACGCCTGGATGATGAGGTAGCCGAGGCCCTTGTTCGACAGCTTGGTCTCGGCGAGCAGCGTGCCGATGATCGCGACGCCGAGTCCGAGGCGGAAGCCGTTGACGACCGGCTGGCGCATCGCCGGCAGGTAGATAGACGTCACCATCTTCCAGGTCGTCGCGCGGAAGCTGCGCCCGACGCGGATCAGCACCGCGTCGATCTGCCGCATGCCGGCCGCGGCGCTGATCGCCACCGGGAAGAAGCACGACACGACGCCCATCGCGATCTTCGATCCCGAGCCGACGCCGAACCACATGAGCATCACCGGGAGGAAGATGATCTTCGGCGTCGGCCCGAGGTAGAGCAGCAGCGCCTCGAACGCGTTGGACAAAAAGCGATTGGCGCCGAGCGCGATGCCGACCGCGAGCCCGCAGAGGCCCCCGATCACCACGGCGACCGCGATCTCCATGACGGTGACGCCGAGGTTCGAATAGAAGTCGGCGCGCGTCGCGAGCGTCGCCAGCGCCTTGCCGATCGCCTGCAACGAGGGCACGACGTCGCGGTACAGCCAGCCCGACATCGAGAGCACCTCCCAGCCCGAGAGCACGATCACGACGATGGCGAGGCGCACGAGCGCGACGCGTCGCGCGGTCGACGCCCGCGTGGGCGGCGGTGCGACAATCACCGGTGCGGCCGAAGCCATCGCTCGAGCCTTTCGGTCAGGTCGAAGAACACGATCGAGGTCAGGACGACGAACAGGATCGCGGCGTAGGTGCCGGGCAGGTCGTAGCGCTCGGCGAGATCGTTGACGAGCTGGCCGAGGCCGCCGAAGTTGATCAGGAACTCGACGCCGACGATGTTGATCATCGCGAAGA
>JBDTNO010000335.1:0-2736 GCA_039933715.1 Betaproteobacteria bacterium | reverse complement strand
CATGCTTAAGTCCTTAAGGATCCTGCGGGACCGCCGGTCGCGCACCGATGAAGCCCCGCGCTATTTCGGCGCCATGCGAATCGCGCCGTCGAGGCGGATCGTCTCGCCGTTCAGCATCGGGTTCTCGACGATCGCGCGCACCAGCGCCGCGAATTCCGCAGGGCGCCCCAGCCGCGGGGGGAACGGCACCATCTTGCCGAGCGACGCCTGCACCTCTGGCGTCAGGCTCGCCATCATCGGCGTCTCGAAGATGCCGGGCGCGATCGTCATCACGCGAATCCCCGACCGCGCGAGCTCGCGCGCGACCGGCAGCGTCATCCCGACCACCGCCGCCTTGGACGCCGCGTAGGCGGCCTGGCCGATCTGCCCGTCGAACGCCGCGACCGACGCGGTATTGACGATCACGCCGCGCTCGCCTTCCGCGTTGGGCTCGCCCGCGGCCATCGCCTGCGCGGCGAGCCGGATCAGGTTGAACGTGCCGACGAGGTTGATCGCGATCGCGCGCTGGAATCCCGCGAGCGTGTGCGGACCGTCCTTGCCGACGATGCGCTCGGCGTGCACGATGCCGGCGCAGTTGACGAGCCCGTGCAGCGCGCCGAAACCATCGACGGCGGCACGCACCGCGGCCGCCGCGCTCGCCTCGTCGGTGACGTCGCAGCGCGCGAAACGCGCCTGGGAGCCGAGCTCGCGCGCCAGCGCCGCCCCTTCCGCTTCCTTGAGGTCGGCGATGACCGCGCTTCCGCCCGCCTCGACGACCATGCGCAGGGTCGCCGCGCCGAGCCCCGACGCGCCGCCGGTGACGACGAACACGCTTCCGCGCAACTCCATCGCCGCCGCCCTATTTCGGCGCCGGCGCGCGGATCACCGACATCGCGGTCGCGATCATGCCGGCGACATCGGCCACGTTGGTCGGAAGGATCAGCGTGTTCGCCTTGATCGCGAGGTTGCCGAACGCGGCGATGTACTGCTCGGCGACCTTGAAGTTCACCGCCTGCATGCCGCCGGGCGCTTCGATCGACTCGGCGACCTGGCGGATCGCCTTGGCGTTCGCCTCCGCGATCGCGAGGATCGCGACGGCGTTGCCCTGCGCGTTGTTGATCTCGGCCTGCTTCTCGCCCTCGGATTGCGCGATCGCCGCGGCGCGCGCGCCTTCCGCGAGGTTGATCTGCTCCTGCCGCTTGCCCTCGGACGTCGCGATCACCGCGCGCTTCTCGCGCTCGGCGGTGATCTGCGCCTGCATCGCGCGGAGGATCTCGGCCGGCGGCGTCAGGTCCTTGATCTCGTAGCGCAGCACCTTGACGCCCCAGTTCGTCGCCGCCTCGTCGAGCGCGGCGACGACCTGCGCGTTGATCTGGTCGCGCTCCTCGAACGTCCGGTCGAGCTCCATGCGGCCGATCACGCTGCGCAGCGTCGTCTGCGCGAGCTGCGTGATCGCGAGCACGTAGTTCGACGCGCCGTACGACGCGAGCCTGGGATCGGTCACCTGGTAATAGAGGATGCCGTCGACCTGCAGCTGCGTGTTGTCCTTGGTGATGCAGATCTGCGGCGGCACGTCCAGCGGGATCTCGCGGAGGTCGTGCCGGTAGGCGACGCGGTCGACGAACGGGATGACGAAGTTGAGGCCCGGCTCCAGCACCGCATGGAAGCGCCCCAGCCGCTCGACGACCCAGGCGTGCTGCTGCGGCACGACGCGGATCGAGCGGATGACGACGATTAGCGCGACGACGAACAGCGCGAGCGTGAACAGCGACGAGCCTATCCCGAACATGGGGGACTACCTCCGGCGTGGCGCCGCGTCAGGTGCGGCGATCGGCGATCACGAGGACCGAGCCTCGCGTCGCCACGATGACCATGGTCGTTGCGCGCGCCACGTCCGGCGACGCGAGCTCCGCCGTCCATTGCGTGCCGCGGTGGAACACGCGCGCGGTCCCGTCGGGGTTCCAGGCGTCCACGCGGACCGACTGGCCGACGTCGAGCGACGGCTGGGCGACCGGCAGCGCATGCCGCCTGCGCCATTGGTGCGCGATCGCGGTGAGCACCACCGCCGCGATCGCGGCGATCGTGAACTGGACCTGAACGGAAGCGCCGAGCCATGCGGCCACCCCGCCGATGGCCACGGCGATGCCGACCGCCAGCAGGTAGAAGGTTCCGGTGACGAGCTCGGCGCCGACCAGCACCGCGGCCGCGATCCACCAGATCCAAAGCTCGCTCATCGTCGATCAGCCCCGTGCGTTTACCGTGCGTCCGAGGATAGATCAGATTGAACGGGGACGCTTGCAACCCCAGGGGCGCGAGGGGATCGCCCACGGCGGCGCCGGGGCGTGTCGCCCGAATTCCGGTATGATTCTCTTTTCGAATCAAAGCTTTTGACGCGCGGCCCGGCCGGGCGCCCGATGGAGACCTCGCGATGCCGATCTATGCCTATCGCTGCGCAGAATGCGGGCACGAGCTCGATGCGCTGCAAAAAATCAACGAGCCGCGCCTCGTCGACTGCCCGAAATGCGGCGCCGCGGCCCTCGCGAAGCTTGTCACGGCTGCCGGCTTCCAGCTGAAGGGCAGCGGCTGGTACGCGACCGACTTCAAGAGCGGCTCGAAGCCTGCGGCCAAGGATGCCGGCGCAGGCGAGTCCAGGGACGGCGCGACCGCGGAAGCGTCGGCCGGCGCCAAGTCCGACGCCAAGTCCGACGCGAAGTCCGACGCGAAGTCCGACGCGAAGTCCGACGCCAGGTCCGACGC
>JBDTNO010000334.1:0-2738 GCA_039933715.1 Betaproteobacteria bacterium | reverse complement strand
AGATCGCCGACGACGTTCATGCCGTCCATCAGCGGGCCCTCGATCACCTCGATCGGCCGGCCGCCGCGTGCGGCGATCGCCTGGCGCGCCTCCTCGGTGTCGGCGACGATGTATTGGGCGACGCCCTTGACGAGCGCATGCGACAACCGCGCCTCGACCGTGCCGTCGCGCCACGCGAGATCCTCGCCCGGGTCCTTCGCCTTGCCCTTCACCGATTCGGCGACCGCGACGAGCCGCTCGGTGGAGTCGGGACGGCGGTTCAGCACGACATCCTCGACGCGCTCGCGAAGATCCGGATCGAGCTGGTCGTAGACGCCGAGCTGCCCGGCGTTGACGATGCCCATCGACAGGCCGGCGCGGATCGCGTGGTAGAGGAACACCGTGTGGATCGCCTCGCGTACCGGGTCGTTGCCGCGGAAGCTGAACGACACGTTCGAGACGCCGCCCGAAACGAGCGCGTGCGGCAGGTGCTCGCGGATCCAGCGCGTCGCGCGGATGAAGTCGACCGCGTAGTTCGCGTGCTCGTCGATGCCGGTCGCGACCGCGAACACGTTGGGATCGAACACGATGTCCTCGGCGGGAAATCCGACGCGCTGCACGAGAAGGTCGTAGGCGCGCCGGCACACGGCGATCCGGCGCTCGTAGCTGTCCGCCTGCCCGTTCTCGTCGAACGCCATCACGACCGCCGCGGCGCCGTAGCGACGCACGAGCTTCGCCTGGCGCAGGAACGCGTCCTCGCCTTCCTTGAGCGAGATCGAGTTGACGATCGGCTTGCCCTGAACGCATTTCAGTCCCGCCTCGATCACCTCCCACTTCGACGAGTCGATCATCACCGGCACGCGCGCGATGTCGGGCTCGCCGGCGACGAGCGAGAGGAAGCGCGCCATCGCCGCCTTCGAGTCGAGCATCGCCTCGTCCATGTTGACGTCGATGATCTGCGCGCCCGCGGCGACCTGCTGGCGCGCGACCTCGACCGCCCCCGCGTAGTCGCCGGCGAGGACGAGGCGCGCGAACGCGCGCGAGCCGGTGACGTTGGTCCGCTCGCCGACGTTGACGAACAGCGAGTCGTCGCCGATGTTGAGGGGTTCGAGGCCGGAAAGACGCACGGGATGGAGGTCGATGGGGCCGGGGTTCAACCCGACTCCTGGATAGGGTCGTGGGCCGGTTTCAGCCCGAAGCGCTAGCGTTGGTCGAGCTTCGTCCGGCTGAAGCCGGACCCGCAGGCCGCCCCCGGAATGTCGTTGCGGGTCGGGCTTCAGCCCGGTGCACCGGAGCTGGCCGAACATCTTCCGGCTGAAGCCGCACCCGCAGGATGCCTCATGCCGCGGCGCGAAGGGACGCGCGCTCGGGAACCTTGCGCGGAGCGACGCCTTCCACCGCGTCGGCGATCGCGCGGATGTGCGCGGGCGTGGTGCCGCAGCAGCCGCCCACGAGATTGACGAATCCGCTGCGCGCGAACTCGCCGATCAGGTGCGACGTCTCGGCCGGCGTCTCGTCGTATCCGGTCTCCGACATCGGGTTCGGCAGTCCCGCGTTCGGGTAGCACGAAACGTAGGTGTCGGCGACCCGCGCGAGCTCCGCGATGTACGGGCGCATCAGCGCCGCCCCGAGCGCGCAGTTGAGTCCGACGAGCAGCGGTTCCGCGTGGCGCACCGAGTTCCAGAACGCCTCGGGCGTCTGGCCGGACAGCGTTCGTCCCGACGCGTCGGTGATCGTGCCCGAGACGATCAGCGGCAACTTCGCGCCGAGATCGTCGAAGAGCGTCGCGATGCCGAACAGCGCGGCCTTCGCGTTCAGCGTGTCGAACACGGTCTCGACCAGGAGCACGTCGACGCCGCCTTCGATCAGACCGAAGGCCGCGTCGCGATACGCGCTCGCGAGCTCGTCGAACGTCACGTTGCGCGCGGCCGGGTCGTGCACGTCGGGCGAGATCGACGCGGTGCGGTTGGTCGGCCCCAGCGCGCCGGCGACGAAGCGCGGCCGATCGGGCGTCCTCGCGGTCCAGGCGTCGGCGCGCTCGCGCGCGAGCGCCGCGGCGACGCGGTTCATCTCGCGCGCCCTCGCCGCGAGCCCGTAGTCGTGTTGCGCGATCGCGGTCGCCGTGAACGTGTTGGTCTCGACGATGTCGGCGCCGGCCTCGAAGTACGCGTCGTGGATCGCGCGGATCACGTCGGGCTGCGTCAGCGACAGGAGGTCCGAGTCGCCGCGCACGTCGTGGGCGTGACCCGCGAGGCCGCACGCGGCGGGCCCGCGGAAGTCGTCCTCCGACAGCTTGCGCTGCTGGATCATCGTGCCCATCGCGCCGTCCAGTATCAGGATGCGACGGTCGAGAAGCGCGGCGAGCTCGGCGGAGCGGTCGGGTTGCATCGTGGGGAAACGTGTTGCAAAGCGTCGAATTCTAACAGCGCGTCGTGCGCCCAACGGCGCCAAAGGATATATGGATAGCGCGGCGCGAACGCTACGGCCGCATGCTAAGGTTTGATGGTCGATCCGCAAGCTTGGACATGCCATGAAGCACCTGAAGCCCAAGGAAGCGTCGGAGTTCCTGCAGAAGAACCCGCAGGCCGTGTTCGTCGATTGCCGCAGCGAGATGGAATACCTGTTCGTCGGCCATCCGGTGGGCGCGCAGCATGTCCCCTGGAACGACGGCCCCGACTGGGAGATCAATCCGCACTTCGTCGGCCAGGTGAAGAAGGTCGCGAGCATGAACCGGCCGATCGTGCTGATCTGCCGCAGCG
>JBDTNO010000333.1:0-2754 GCA_039933715.1 Betaproteobacteria bacterium | reverse complement strand
CAGCTTCATCTACGTCGCCGTCGCCGACCTGATCCCGCAGCTGCAGCACCGGCTGTCCCTGAAGGAGACCGCGGCGCAGCTGTTCTGGCTGGGCTCCGGGCTGGCGATCGTGGTTCTCGCGATGAGCCAGCTGCGCTAGGCAGCGCCTCGGCGAGAGGGCCGCGGCGGGGCAGGGCCGCGCTCGCCGTCCGACTATGATCCCGCGACGCTGCCGGCCTGCAACTGCATGCTCGCACGCCCACCCTCTCAAAGGATCCGCCGTGCTTGCAAACTCCATTCGTCGCGCCTTGGTCGTCGCCCTGGTCGGGCTCGGGCTGTCGTCCGCCAGCGTCGCGCAACAGGCCGTCCGCGTCGCGTCGACGCCGACCGGCGTCCCGTTCACCTTCCTCGACACCAAGACCAACCAGATCTCCGGGATCATGGTCGACATCATGAAGGCGATCGGCAAGGACCAGGGCTTCGCGATCGAGGTCACGCCGATGACGTTCAGCACGCTGATCGCCGCGCTGCAGGCCGGCAAGGCCGACCTGATCGCCGCGGCGATGTACATCACGCCGACGCGCCAGGAGGTCGTCGACTTCAGCGACCCGATCTACACCTACGGCGAAGGGGTGTTCGTCGGCGCCAAGGACACCAAGGACTACAAGTCGATGGAGGACCTGAAAGGCGAGACCGTCGGCGTGCAGATCGGCACCGCCTACGTCAAGCCGCTCACCGATTCCGGTCTCTACAAGGAGATCAAGGTCTACGACACGATCCCCGACATCATCCGCGACGTCAACGTCGGCCGAATCAAGGCCGGCTTCGCCGACTTCCCGATCGTCGCCTACCAGCTCGCCCAGGGCGGCTATCCGGAGACGCGGCTCGCGAAGAACTACAAGCCCGTGCTCACCGGCAGCGTCGGCATCGCGGTGAAGAAGGGCGACAAGGCGATGCTCGACAAGGTCAACGCGTCGCTGCGCAAGTTCAAGGGCGACGGGACGATCGACAGGATCCTCGCCACCTGGGGACTCAAGTAGACCGGCGCGCGCGGGCGACGTAGCGGCGCGTGTTCTCGCTCAAGGACCTCGCCGAATACCTGCCGTTGCTGGCGCGCGGCGCGCTGATCACCGTCGAGGTCTTCGCGCTCGCGCTCGTCGTCGCGACGCTGCTCGGGCTGGCGTGGGCGCTGATGCGCGTCTCGGGCGTGGCGGCGCTGTCGGGCTTCTCGAAGGCGCTGATCAACACGATCCGCGGCATCCCGATCCTGGTCCAGCTGTTCTACATCTACTTCGTCTTTCCCGAGATCGGCATCCAGCTGTCCGCGTTCGCGGCCGGCGTCATCGGCCTCGGCTTCGCCTACTCCTGCTACATGGCCGAGGTGTTTCGCTCCGGCATCGAGGGCGTCGATCCCGGCCAGGTCGAGGCGGCGCAGTCGCTCGGCATGAGCCGCGCCCTGATCCTGTGGCGCGTGGTCCTGCCGCAGGCCTTCAAGATCGCGCTGCCCCCGTACGGCAACACCTGCGTCATGCTGCTCAAGGACACCTCGCAGGCATCGATCATCACCGTCGCCGAGCTGTCGTTCCAGGGCAAGCTGATCGCCTCGTCGAGCTTCAAGAACACCGAGGTGTTCACGCTGGTGGCGATCATGTACCTCGTGATGTGCATCCCGCTGATCCTGATCGTCGGCCGGCTCGAGAAGCGGTTCGGTCGCAAATGATCGCGATCCGCGACGTCCGCAAGTCGTTCGGCACGAACCTCGTGCTCGACGGCATCACGCTCGAGGTGACGCAAGGCGAAGTGGTCTGCGTGATCGGCGCCTCGGGCTCGGGCAAGTCGACCCTGCTGCGCTGCGTGAACGGCCTCGAATCCTACGATTCGGGCGAGATCGTCGTCGCCGGCCAGCGCGTCGACCGCGACATGCGCCACATCGTCGCGATTCGCGAGAAGGTGGCGATGGTGTTCCAGCGCTTCAACCTGTTCCCGCATCGCACGGCGCTCGAGAACGTCATCGAAGGCCCGGTCTACGTCAAGCGCGAGCCGCGCGCGGCGGCGACCGAGCGGGCGCGCGCGCTGCTCGTGCGCGTCGGCCTCGCCGGCAAGGAGGACGACTACCCGCACCGCCTCTCCGGCGGCCAGCAGCAGCGCGTCGCCATCGCGCGGGCGCTGGCGATGCAGCCGCAGGCGATCCTGTTCGACGAGCCGACGTCGGCGCTCGACCCCGAGCTGGTCGGCGAAGTGCTCGCGGTGATGCGCCTGCTCGCCAACGAGGGCATGACGATGATCGTCGTTACGCACGAGATGGGCTTCGCGCGCGAGGTCGCCGATCGCGCGATCTTCATCGACGGCGGCAAGATCGTCGAACAAGGCCCGGCGCGCGACGTTCTGGCCTCGCCGCAGCACGAGCGGACGCAGGACTTCCTGCGCCGCGTCACCCATCCGATCTGACGCCAGCGAGCCGATGCCGAACGAGACGCTCCCCCTGCCGCTGCCGCCT
Source organism: Betaproteobacteria bacterium (assembly GCA_039933715.1). GTDB lineage: Bacteria > Pseudomonadota > Gammaproteobacteria > Burkholderiales > Casimicrobiaceae > VBCG01. The sequence continues at coordinate 278 of JBDTNO010000333.1, read as the reverse complement.
TCCCTCTGGGCGGCGACGGCGTGCCCGGCGCCTGCGACGCCCCCGCTCGACGGCTCGCGTCATGCCGATGTGGCGATCGTCGGCGCGGGCTTTTCCGGGCTGGCGGCGGCCCTGCGCCTGGCCGAGTCGGGCGCCTCGGTCGTCGTTCTCGACGCCGGCGAGCCGGGCTGGGGCGCGTCCGGCCGCAACGGCGGCCAGGTCATCCCCGGGCTGAAGTGGGATCCCGACGAGCTCGTCGCGATGTTCGGCACCGAGGCCGGCGAGCATCTCGTGCGTGT
>JBDTNO010000332.1:0-2758 GCA_039933715.1 Betaproteobacteria bacterium | reverse complement strand
TGGAGATCGACGACGGGTCGATGTCGATGTGGATGATCTTGCGGTCGGCGCGGAAAAAATGCTGCGGGTTGCCGATCACGCGGTCGTCGAAGCGGGCGCCGACCGCGAGCAGCACGTCGGAGTTCTGCATCGCCATGTTGGTCTCGTACGTCCCGTGCATGCCCGGCATGCCGGTGAACTGCGGGTCGGTGCCCGGGAACGCGCCGAGCCCCATCAGCGTGTTCGTGCACGGGAAGCCGAGCAGGCGCACGAGGCGCGTGAGCTGCGGCGCCGCGTCGTTGAGGATCACGCCTCCGCCCGAATAGACCATCGGGCGCTTCGCGTCGAGCAGCAATTGCACGGCCTTCTTGATCTGGCCCGCGTGTCCCTTGGTCACCGGGTTGTACGAGCGTAGCGAAACCGTCTTCGGGTACGCGTACTCGGCCGACGCCTGCGTGATGTCCTTCGGAATGTCGACGAGCACCGGGCCGGGGCGGCCGGTGGTCGCGAGATAGAACGCCTTCTTGATCGTCGGCGCGAGGTCCTTGGCGTCCTTGACGAGGAAGTTGTGCTTGACGCAGGGGCGCGTGATGCCGACGGTGTCGCACTCCTGGAACGCGTCCTGTCCGATCGCGTGCGTCGGAACCTGGCCGGTCAGCACCACCATCGGGATCGAGTCCATGTACGCGGTCGCGATGCCGGTCACCGCGTTGGTGACGCCCGGGCCCGACGTGACGAGCGCGACGCCGACCTTGCGGCTCGAGCGCGAGTAGCCGTCGGCGGCGTGCACGGCACCCTGCTCGTGGCGCACCAGCACGTGCTTGACCTTCTCCTGCTTGAAGAGCTCGTCGTAGATGTTGAGCACCGCGCCGCCCGGATAGCCGAAGACGTACTCGACGCCTTCGTCCTGGAGGCAGCGGACGACGATTTCCGCACCCGTGAGTTGCATGGCTACGCCCTCGATGGAAATGCCCGTCACGCCCGCACGCGCCAATGGGCGCGCCGGGAATTGCAACGACAGTCGTGCGCCGGGGGTGGGCGCGGACGCCAGGGGCTCGGGTAGAAGCCGGTTTCGCCGTTCTCCAGGGAGGCTCCGGACGCGCTCGTGACGCTGCCGAAGGGAGGACGGACGGCCGTTATTGCGGTACAGCAGCGGGTCGACCCGCAACCTTTGAGACTAGCGCGGCGCTCCGAGCCGGTCAAGCGCGTGTCGCAGTGCACAATGCCGACGGTTCGAACCTGCCTATAATCCGGCGCGAGCCGCGCCCCGATGGCGCTCCCATCCTCCCCTGGCGACCCCGCAGGAAATCTCGGCCTTCCTCGCCGGTGTCGAGCGGCGTGCGTTCAAGCACGCGAAGTTCGCCGTGCGCGACGAGGATGCGGCGCTCGACTGCGTGCAGGACGCGATGCTCAAGCTGACCGAGAAGTACAGCGACCGGCCGGCCAACGAGCTGCCGCTCTTGTTCCAGCGCATCCTTCAGAATACGATCCACGATCATTTTCGCCGCCAGAAGGTCCGCTCGACCTGGACGACGGTGCTCTCCGCGCTCGGGAAAGGCGACGAAAAAGACGACGATTTCGATCCGCTCGAGACGTTGCCGGCGAAATCGGATACGAGCGTGCCGTCGGAGCCTTCGGCGCAGCTCGAGCAGCGGCAGGTCGTCGGCGCCATCGAGCACGCGCTCGGCCGTCTGCCGGCACGTCAACGAGAGGCTTTTCTCCTGCGTTACTGGGAAGAGCTCGACGTGGCGGAAACCGCGGCGGCGATGGGTTGCTCGGAGGGGAGCGTCAAGACGCACTGCTCGCGAGCCGTCCACGCGCTGGCCGAGATGCTCTCGGCCCAAGGGGTGAAACCATGACCGCCCACGACAAAGAATTCGCAAAGAAAATAACGGCTTACCTGGACGCCGGCAACCGCGAATTGCGGAGCGGCACCGCGTACCGGCTGCAACAGGCCCGGGCGGCCGCGCTCGCCCGCATCCCGGAGGCCCGGAGCGCACCCGAGATGGCGCTGGCCGGGCATGGCGGGACCGTGTCCGCCGGCGGAAGGCCGTTCTACGCGCAGGCCCGCGTCTGGATCGGCGTCCTGCTGATCGGGCTCGCCGGCTTCGGATGGCAACAGTGGCAGCTGTTCCAGACGGTGCAGGAAGCCGAGGAGATCGACACGCAGCTCCTCTCGTCCGACCTGCCGATCGACGCCTACCTCGACCGCGGATTCCAGGTTTGGCTCAGGACCGCCGCGCAGCGCTGATCGCGGCGCTCGCGGCCGCCGGGCTGCTGGCGCTAGCGCCGGCGCCCGTTTTCGCCCAGATCGCGATGAAGTCGCCCCGGTGGGCCGAGCTCTCGCCGCAGGAGCGCGAGGTGCTCGCGCCGCTCGCCCCCGACTGGGACCGCCTCGACGCGCAGCGCAAGCAGAAGTGGCTCGGCATCGCGCAGCGCTACCCGGGGATGAAGCCCGACGAGCAGAACCGGATGCGCGAGCAAATGCGCCCGTGGGCACAGCTCACGCCCGACGAGCGTCGCAAGGCGCGCGAGCAGTACAAGTCGATCGCGAAGCTGCCGCCCGACAAGAAGACCGAGGTGCGCCAGAAGTGGGAGGAGTACCAGAGCCTCCCGCCCGAGCAGAAGCGCGAGCTCGCGTCGCGTCCGGCACCCGCCGGCAAGATTCCCGCGCCGGCGTCGACTCCTCCGGGGGCGAAGCCCGGATCCGGCGCGGCCCCTCAGCGCTAGGGAAGCTCTGCGTAACCCGCGGATGCGCGACGGGTCGGGCGGGTGGGAT
>JBDTNO010000331.1:0-2760 GCA_039933715.1 Betaproteobacteria bacterium | reverse complement strand
GCAGCACCTGGTCGACCGGCGCGAAGTCGACGCCGAGGTCGAGGCTCGACGTGCAAACGACCGCGCGCAGGCGACCGTCGCGAAGGCCCGCCTCGACCCAGTCGCGCACGTCGCGCTCGAGCGACCCGTGATGGAGCGCGATCGTGCCCGCCCAGTGTGGCCGCGCCTCGAGGATCGCCTGATACCAGATTTCGGCCGAGCTGCGCACGTTGGTGAACACGAGCGTCGAGCGCGCGGACTCGACCGCGCGGATCAATTCGGGCAGCAGCTTGACGCCGATGTGGCCGGCCCACGGGAAGCGCTCGATCGTCGGCGGCCGAAGCGTGTCGATGATCACCGTCTTCGCCTCGAGACCGCGCACGATGCGCGCCTGCGATGCCCGTTCGGGGCCGAGCAGGGCGGCGGCGGCTTCGTCGAGATTCGCGAGCGTCGCCGACAGTCCCCAGATCGGCAGAGCAGGATGACGGGTGCGCAAGCGCGCCAGCGCGAGCTCGACCTGCACGCCGCGCTTGCTGCCGAGGAGCTCGTGCCACTCGTCGACGACGATCGCCGCGACCTGCGCGAAGCGCTCGCGCCAGTCTGCGCGCGACAGCATCAGCGTGAGGCTCTCGGGTGTGGTGACGAGCGCGGTCGGCAGCCGGCGATCCTGGCGCGCGCGCGCCGAGGCGGTCGTGTCGCCGGTGCGCACCTCGACGGTCCAGTGCGGCTTCAGCGCCGCGGCGGCCCGCGCCAGCGCGAGGCCCGTGTCGGCCGCGAGCGCGCGCAGTGGCGTGATCCACAGCACAGCGAGCGGCGGGGGAGCGTCGGGTGCGCCTTCCCGACCCAGCGCCAGCGGACCCAGCCACGCCGCCCAGGTCTTGCCCATGCCGGTGGGCGCGTGCACGAGCCCGGACTCGCCGCGCGCGTACGCGGCCCACACGTCCTCCTGGAACACGAACGGCGTCCGTCCCTGCGACGCGAGCCACTCGCGCACCGGCGCGAGCGGGTCGTGGAGAGCGGCGATCGATGCGGGTGCGTTCACGAGAACGGCGGGTGGGCCGTCCTCATCGTACGCGACCTCGCCAGCGGTCGATCGGGCCTATGCGGCGACGCGCACCGGCGCCACCGGCACCTGCGCGCCGCGGAACTGGCCGAGCAGCACCGTCTCGCGCGCCTTCGCCTCCTTCAGGTGGCGCAGCTTGACGTGACCGTAACCGCGGATGTGCTCGGGGATGCGCGCGATCTCGACGGCGATCGCGTGGTTGTGCGGCGCGAGCCTCTTCGAAATCTCGTCGATCTGCGCCTCGTACTCGGCGAGCAGGCGCCGCTCCATCTTCCGCTCCTCGGTGCGCCCGAACACGTCGAGCGCGGTGCCGCGCAGCCGCCGCAGCTTCGCGAGCATGCGGAAAGCCTTCATCATCCACGGGCCGTAGGTCGATTTCCTCGGCTCTCCGGTCGTCGCATCCGCCTTGCTGGTCAGCGGCGGCGCGAGGTGGAACACGAGCTTGTAGTCGCCTTCGAACTGCTGCGCGACGCGCGCGGCGAAATCGGTCTCCGAATAGAGCCGCGCGACCTCGTATTCGTCCTTGACCGCGCGGAGCTTGAAGTCGTAGCGCGCGACCGCCTCGGCCAGCGCGGTCGATCCGGGCATCACGCGCGACTCGACCGTGCGCACGCGCGCGACGACCTCGGCATACGCCTTCGCGTACGCGGCGTCCTGGTAGTCGGTGAGGAACTCGACGCGCCGCTCGACGACCTCGTCGATCGAGGACGACAGCCGCTGCGAGTCGGGCATCGCCATCTTCGGCGTCGCCGCATCCTTCACCAGCGCCGGCGCGTGCGCCGCCATGCGTCCCCACTGGAACGCGAGCTTGTTCGACTCGACGGCCGTCGCGTTGAGCTCGATCGCGCGCAGGATCGAATCCTCGGACAGCGGCAGCAGTCCGCGCTGGTACGCGTAGCCGACCATGAAGAGGTTGGTCGCGATCGAGTCGCCCATCAGGCGCGTGGCCAGCGTCGACGCGTCGAGGAACTCGGCGTCGCCGGGCGCGACCGCATCCGAGATCTCGCGCTCCATCGAGCCGGTCGGGAACACGAGGTCGGGATTGCGCGTGAACTCGGCCGGCATCACGAGCCCGGTATTGACGAGCGCCTTCGACACGCCGCGCTGCATCTTGGCGATCGACTCGTAGCCGACGCCGGTGACGATGTCGCAGGCGAGCACGAGCTTCGCCTCGCCGGCGGCGATGCGCGTCGCGTGGAGCTGGTCCGGCGCGTCGGCGATGCGAACGTGCGAGACCACCGAGCCGTTCTTCTGGGCGAGGCCGGCCATGTCGAGCACCGACACGCCGTGGCCCTCGAGATGCGCGGCCATGCCGAGCAGCGCGCCGATCGTGACCACGCCGGTGCCGCCGATGCCGGTGACCAGGATCCCGTACGGATCGGCGAGCGACGGCGTCGAGGCGGGCGGCGGCAGCGTCGAGAAGTCGAGCGTCGCGGCTTTCGCCGGCTTGCGCAGCGTGCCGCCCTCGACGGTGACGAACGACGGGCAGAACCCGTTGACGCACGAATAGTCCTTGTTGCACGAGCTCTGGTCGATCGTGCGCTTGCGGCCGAACTCGGTCTCGACCGGCGCGACCGACACGCAGTTCGACTTGACGCCGCAATCGCCGCAGCCCTCGCAGACGAGCTCGTTGATGACGACGCGCTTCGCGGGATCGGGGAACGTGCCGCGCTTGCGGCGGCGGCGCTTCTCGGCCGCGCAGGTCTGGTCGTAGATCA
>JBDTNO010000330.1:0-2770 GCA_039933715.1 Betaproteobacteria bacterium | reverse complement strand
CGTGCCCGGGCCGGTGGCCGCCGCCACCGCGGCGCTCTCCGAAGGCACCGGACGACGCCGCACGGCGTCGGCATCGGCGATCATCGCGGCGATGTCGCGCGCCTCGGGGCTCTCCGGTGGAAACTGCGCGGCAAGGGTGCGCCATTGGGCGATCGCCCCGTCGAAATCGCGCCGCTCGAGCGCGGCCGCGGCGGCGAGGGACAGCGCCTTGGCGTTGGTGGGCTCGCGCGCGAGCGCGCGCATGACGAGGTCTGCCGGTTCGCCGTTGAGCGACTGGTTCTTCATCGCGAGCGCGTCGGCCCAATCGGCAAGCAATGATGCGTCGACATCCGGTGACCGGGCCGCCGCTTGCTTGAAGGCTCCGACCGAGGCGTCGTAGCGTCCCATCGCCGCGTACGCGCGCCCGAGCAGCTTCCAGCCCGTCGCGTCCTCGGGCTGTTCCTTCATCCGCGCCGCGAGCTTGTCGACCATCGCCACGATATCGGCTTCGGACCGGGGCGCAGCGGTGTTCGCCGCCGTCGTACGCATGACATCCGGACGTCCCAGCGCGGCGTAGAGGACGAGTGCCGCGACCGGCAGTATCGCGGCAAGCGCGATTGCGGCGAACGTGGACGCGCGCGGCGACGCGGCGGGGCCTGCGGCGACCGGCTGGAGTTCGTCACCAAGCCTCGCGGCGATCTCGTCGAGACCGGCGTTCCGCTCGTCGAGCGTGATCGCGCCGGCTGCGACGTCGGCCTCGAGCTGCCGCTTCTGGTCGCGGTACACGTCGGCGGACGCATCGTCGTCGGCGACGGCACGGGTCGCGTCGCGCGGACGCAGCAGCGGCCACACGAGCGCGGCGACCGTTAGGGCGACGAGCACGAGAGCAATGATCCAGAACGCGGGGGCGGAATTCATCGGGAGGGCGTCGGGATCCGCGGCGGCGCCGGAACGGGCTTCGGTCGGCGGGCGACGCGAAACGGCGCCATCCTCTGGGACGTTGACCATTATAACGGCCGGACTAACGACCGGACGAGGGGCCGGCGGCCTTTGCGGCCCGGCGCCGGTGTGGCAGCGCTATCATGCGCGCTCGTCTTCGACAGCCAGCGGCGGGGAACGGCCATGTCCGACCAGGACCAGAACATCCGCGACGATTCGCTCGCCTATCACCGGCGCGCGCCCGCCGGCAAGATTTCCATCGCGCCCACCAAGCAACTGACCAACCAGCGCGACCTCGCGCTTGCCTACTCGCCCGGCGTAGCCGCGGCGTGCGACGAAATCGTCCGCGACCCGCGCGAAGTCTCCACGCTGACGGCGCGCGGCAACCTCGTCGGCGTCGTCACCAACGGCACGGCCGTGCTCGGGCTGGGAGCAATCGGTCCGCTCGCCGCAAAGCCGGTGATGGAAGGCAAGGCGGTGCTGTTCAAGAAGTTCGCCGGCCTCGACTGTTTCGACATCGAGATCGCAGAGCGCGATCCCGACAAGCTCGTCGACATGATCTGCGCGCTCGAGCCGACGTTCGGCGGCATCAACCTCGAGGACATCAAGGCGCCCGAATGCTTCTACATCGAGCGCAAGTGCCGCGAGCGGATGAAGATACCGGTCTTCCACGATGACCAGCACGGGACGGCGATCATCGTCGGTGCCGCCGTTGTCAACGGGCTGCGCATCGTCGGCAAGTCGCTTGCCGACGTGAAGCTCGTCTGCTCGGGCGCCGGCGCGGCGGCGCTCGCCTGCCTCGATCTGCTCGTCGAGCTCGGAATCAAGCGCGCCAACATCTTCGTGTCCGACATCCAGGGTGTCGTCTACGAGGGACGAACCGAGGAAATGGACGACAACAAGGTGCGCTATGCGCAGCCGACGTCGGCGCGTACGCTCGCCGAGCTGCTCCCTGACGCCGACATCTTCCTCGGGCTTTCGGCCGCGCGGGTGCTGAAACCCGAGTGGCTGCTGAAGATGGCGACGAGTCCGCTGATACTGGCGCTCGCGAATCCGGAGCCCGAGATCATGCCGGACATCGCCAAGCTGGCGCGGCCCGACGCGATCATCGCCACCGGACGGTCGGACTTTCCCAACCAGGTGAACAACGTCCTCTGCTTCCCGTTCATCTTCCGGGGCGCGCTCGACGTCGGCGCCACGACGATCAACGAGGCGATGAAGCTCGCGTGCGTGCGCGCGATCGCCGATCTCGCGATGGTCGAGCAGTCCGATATCGTCGCCAGCGCGTACAACATGAGCGACAGCCTGAGCTTCGGTCCCGAATACCTGATCCCGAAGCCGTTCGACCCGCGTCTTATCGTGATGATCGCGCCGGCCGTCGCGAAGGCGGCAATGGAGTCGGGCGTGGCAACGCGGCCGATCAACGATTTCGACGCGTACCGCGCGACCTTGACCGGTTTTGTCTATCACTCCGGCCTGCTGATGCAGCCGATCTTCACGGCGGCGAAGAAGGAGCCGAAACGGATTGTCTACGCCGAGGGCGAGGACGAGCGCGTCCTTCGCGCCGTGCAGGTGGTCGTCGACGAGCGCCTGGCGAAACCGATCCTCGTCGGGCGCCCCGCGGTGCTCGCGCGGCGCATCGAGCGGTTCGGACTGCGGCTCCGGCCGGACGTCGACTTCGAGACGATCAATCCCGAGTTCGACGAGCGCTACCGCGACTACTGGACGAATTACTACGAGCTGACGCAGCGCAAGGGCGTGACGCAGCCGTACGCCCGGGTCGAGATGCGGCGCCGACATACGTTGATCGGCGCGATGATGATCCATCGCGGCGACGCCGACGGCATGATCT
>JBDTNO010000329.1:0-2774 GCA_039933715.1 Betaproteobacteria bacterium | reverse complement strand
CCGACGCGGCCCGTCCGGGGAACAGCGCCGGGCTGAAGCCCGACTCACAACGGGCAGCGCCTCTCAGCGAATTGCGTAGACCCGTTCGAGCCCTTCCGACGCGAGCGCGGCGACGTCCCGTACCACTTCGCCGACCACGATCAACGCCGGCCCTTTGCCGCGCGCGGCGGCGAGCGCGGGCAGCGACGCGAGCACTCCGCCGGTGACCACGCGATCGGGACGCGACGCGTTCTCGATGAGCGCGATGGGCGTTGACGGCGAGCGTCCGCGCTCGATCAGCGCTTGCGCGACCGCGATCGCGTCGACCGCGCCCATGTAGATCACGACCGTGTCGGCCGCTGCGGCCGCGTCCGTCCAATCGGCGACATCCTCGCCCTCGCCGATGCGCGGCGTCACGAACGCGACGCTGCGCGCGACGCCGCGCCGCGTCAGCGAGCGCTTGAGGTCGGCCGACGCCGCGAGCGCCGCGGTGATGCCCGGCACGACCTCGACGTCGACGCCCGCTTCCGCGAGCGCGTCGAGCTCTTCCTGCGCGCGGCCGAACAACATCGGGTCGCCGCCCTTCAGGCGCACCACGGTCGCGTATTTCGCCGCCGCGTCGACGAGCCGCTTGTTGATGAACCGCTGCGACGTCGAATGCGTGCCGCAGCGCTTGCCGACGGCGATCCTCTCGGCGCGCGGCGCCAACGCCAGCACGTCGTCGCCGATCAGCGCATCGTGGAAGACGATGTCGGCTTCGGCGAGCAGGCGCGCGGCGCGAACCGTGAGCAGATCGACCGCACCCGGTCCCGCGCCGACGAGGTAGACCTTGCCCATCAGTCCGCCGCCACCGCCACCGACTCGCGCCGATGAATCGCAACCGGCGAGACCACGGCCTTGTTCGGCAACGCGCCGGTGAGGTCGAGCTGCGGATCGCGCTCGACGCTGAACCTCGCTGCGTCGATCACCCATGCGTCGATCGCGGCGACCAGCGCGTCCACGTCGGCGGGCGCACCCTCGGCGGCGAGCGCATCCGCGAAGCGCGCGTACTCGGCGGCGATCGCGTCCGGTACCTTGCCCGCGAGCGCCTCGGCGATGTCCTTGAGATCGCTCATCACCTTGCGGACCTTGAACGAACGCGCCGGATTGACGAGGTCGTGGATGCCCTGCCCGATCAGCCGCAGCGAGGCGGTCGCGCAGGCGGCCGCGTCGAACAGCTTGCCCTGCGCACGGAACGCGTCGCGGTAGCGCCGCTCGTGCCCGGCGGCGAAGAACACCGCGCCGATGAACACCTGGCTCGCGCCCGCGCACTCGCCACCGCCGAGCTGCGCGACCTTGAAGTCGGACTCGCCGTCGACGTCGCGCAGCACGCTCTCGAGCTCGTCTTCCTTCACCTCGACGAGGTCGGAGAGCAGCGTCGCGAAATAGTCGTCCGATTGCGCGTGCACCCAGTCGAAGAACTTCTGCTCGGCGCGGCGTTGATCGTCGAAAGCTTTCACGATGCGGTCGATCGCCGTCTCGATGCGTGCGACCGGAACGCTCGGACCCTTGCGCGCGAGGCGTCCGCCGGCCATGCCGTCGCCGCCGAGATAAAGCTGGTAGTGCGGCACGAGGCGGCCGTGCATGCGCGAGCCCTCGCCGTAGATGCCGATGTCGCCGGTCTCCGGTTGCGCGCAACCGTTGTGGCAGCCCGACACGCGGATGCGCAAGTCCAGGTTGCGGCCGTCGAGCTTCGCGCCGAGCGGCTGACTCGCCGTGATTCCGAGCCGGCAGGTCGACGTGCCCGGGCACGCGACGACGTTGTCGCCCGCCTTCGGCAAGCCGAGTCCCAGCGCGTCGAGGCCCGCGGCGACATCGGCGACGCGCGATTCGGGCACGTTGCGTATCACGAGGTTCTGGTCCTGCGCGGTTCGGATGTCGTCGAGGCCGTGCGCGCGCATCAGCGCGGCGATCGCGCGCAGCTGGTCCGCCGGCAAGTGACCGAGGCCGACGGAAACGGGTACCGCGACGAGTCCGGCCTGTTTTTGAACGAGCGGCTGGCGCGGCGCGCCCGGGCCGGGCGCCTTGCCGACGACCGGCGTGCGCCATGCCTGCGGCGGCAGCGGCGACGCCGCGTGCGCCGAGCGCGAGCGCGCGAACGCCTCGTCGAAGCGCGCGACGAAGCCCTCGGCGCCGAACCGATCGACCAGGAACTTGATGCGGGACTTGGCGCGCTTGGTGCGGTCCGAATGCTTCTCGTGCAGCTCGATGACCGCTTCGATCGCGGCGAAAAGCTCGGCTTCCGGAACGAACGCGCGCACGAGGATCGCCTCGCGCGGCTTGTGGCCGAGCCCGCCCCCCGCGAGCAGCTTGAAGCCCGGCTCGCCGTCCTTGCGCGTCGCGATGATCGCGAGGTCATGCAACAGGCCTTGCGCGCAATCGCGCTCGCAGCCGGAGAAGCTGATCTTGAACTTGCGCGGCAACTGCTGGTTGAGCGGGTTGCGCAGGAAATGCACGACCGCCGCGTCGATGTGCTGGTTGACGTCGGTGTGCTCGAGCGAGCACGCGCCGGCCATCCCGCACGCGGTGATGTTCCGCACCGAGTTGCCGCACGCCTCGCGCGTCGTCAGCCCGACGCGCGCCAGGATGCGCATCGCCCTCGGCGTGTCGTCGAGCGGGATCGAGTGGATCTGGATCGACTCGCGCGTGGTGACGTGCGCCTGGTTGGCCTGCGAGTACGTGTCGACGACCTCGGCGATCGCGTCGAGCTTCGCCGCGTCGAGCTTCCCGCCCGGCGCCTTGACCCGAAGCATGTT
>JBDTNO010000328.1:0-2778 GCA_039933715.1 Betaproteobacteria bacterium | reverse complement strand
CCAAGGGCGCTGGCCCCCTTGGGGGGAGGCACGCGCAGCGTGCTCCGGGGGGATCGTCACTCCGCGATTGAGAATCTTGTTGAGCTCGGCGCCGCCCTTCCACTCCTCGCGGCTCATGCCGTTGCCGAGGTCCTTGTCGATCCACGGGATCAGGCTGCCGGCCAGCGGCACGCCGAACTGCTCGGTCGGGAAGCGATCGTCGCGCAGGATGCCGGCGACCTCGCGGTCGATGTCGAGGATCGACGAGTCGGGGGACTCGAGCAGCGCCTTCGCGACGAGGTGCGCCTCGCCCATCTGGGCGACGAGCTCGCGCATGTGCTTCGCACCGGCGCCCGAGGCGGCCTGGTAGGTCATGCACGTCATCCACTCGACCAGGTCGCGCTGCAGGAGCCCCGCTAGCGCCATCGCCATCAGGCTGACCGTGCAGTTGCCGCCGATCCAGTCGCGCACGCCACTCAGCATCGCCGCGTCGATGACCGGCCGGTTGACCGGATCGAGAACGATCACCGCGTCGTCGCGCATGCGCAACGCCGAGGCCGCGTCGATCCAGTGACCGGACCACCCGGCATCGCGAAGCTTCGGATGCATCGCGCTCGTCCACTCGCCGCCCTGGCAGGTGACGATCGCGTCGAGCCCGTCGAATGCGGCGACGTCGTTCGCGTCGCGCAACGGCTGCCCCGGCTTGCCGATTGCCGGCCCGGCGCCGCCGGCTCGCGACGTGGAGAAGAAGACCGGATCGACGTGGTCGAAATCGCGCTCCGCGACCATCCGCTGGAGGAGCACCGACCCGACCATGCCGCGCCAACCGACGAAACCGACTCGCATGGGATTCACCTGCCCACCCCGCTATTTTCCCGGGCATCCCCGCCGCTCGCGGGGACGAAAGCGGTGGCGTGCCCGACCGTCAGGTCGTCTTGGTGATCGTGATTTTTTTCGCGACGAACGCGACCGCGCGCGCCGCCGCCGCGATGGCGGGGCGGACCGGGTGGACCGGGTTGGCGCGGGAATGCATGAGCGGGATCATAGCAGGGGATTTTGCAACGCAGCAACCGCCCTGAAGCAGGGTCGGACCCCGGTCAAAGCGCGGCGACCACCGCGTCGCCCATCGCGCGCGTCCCGATCACGCGATCGCCGGGCAACGCGATGTCGCCGGTGCGATGGCCGTCCGCGAGCACCTTGCGCACCGCCTTCTCGATCCGATCGGCGACGTCGGCGCGTTCGAACGTGTAGCGGAACATCATCGCGACCGAAAGGATGGTCGCGAGCGGATTCGCCTTGTCCTGCCCGGCGAGGTCGGGCGCCGATCCGTGGATCGGCTCGTACAGTCCCTTGCGCTTCGCGTCGAGCGAGGCGGACGGCAGCATGCCGATCGAGCCGGCGAGCATCGACGCCTCGTCGGACAGGATGTCGCCGAACAGGTTGCCGGTGACGATCACGTCGAACTGCCGCGGCGCGCGCACGAGCTGCATCGCCGCGTTGTCCACGTACATGTGCGAGAGCGCGACGTCGGGATGGTCGCGCCCGACGCGCGTCACGACCTCGCGCCACAGGATCGACGTGTCGAGAACGTTCGCCTTGTCGACCGAGCAGAGCTTGCGGCTCCGCGCGCGCGCCGTCTCGAAGCCGACGCGCGCGATGCGCTCGATCTCGGGCACGCTGTAGTGCATCGTGTCGAATCCGGTCTCGTGGCCGTCGGCGTCGCGCCGCCGGCCGCGAGGCTGCCCGAAATAGATGTCGCCGGTGAGCTCGCGCAGGATCATCAAGTCGAGCCCCGCGACGATCTCGGGCTTCAGCGACGACACGGCGGCGAGCTCGGGATACAGGATCGCCGGGCGCAGGTTCGCGAAGAGCCCCATCGCCTTGCGGATGCCGAGGATCCCCTGTTCGGGGCGCAGCTCGCGCGGCAGCGTGTCGTAGCTCGGCCCGCCCACGGCGCCGAGCAGAACCGCATCGGCCGCTTGCGCCAGCGCGAGCGTGGCCTTCGGCAACGGATGGCCGGCGGCGTCGTGTCCCGCGCCGCCGATCGGCGCGGACTCGGTTTCGATCGGAAGTCCGTCGCGCTTCAGCACGTCGAGCACGCGCGCCGCTTCGCGGACGATCTCTGGCCCGATGCCGTCACCGGGGAGAAGGGCGATTTTCATGGTGGGGACCCGGTCAGCAAAGGCGGCGGTAGGCGGTAGGCGGTCGGGAAACGGGCGCGCCTTCGGCTTACCGACCGCCGACTACCGACCGTCGACCGCCGAATTCACCCCAGCCACGGCTGCTCCGCCATGCGCTTCGCCTCGAACGCGCGGATTTCGTCGGCGTGCGCGAGCGTGAGCGCGATGTCGTCGAGTCCCTCGAGCAGGCAGCGCTTCGGGAACGGCTCGACGTTGAACGCGAACACGAGGCCGCCGTCCTTCGTCCCGACCGTCTGCCGCTCGAGGTCGACCGTGAGGGCGAAGCCGGGAAATGCGAGCGTCGCGTCGAACAGGCGGCCGACCTCGCTCTCCCCCAGCACGATCGGCAGGAGGCCGTTCTTGAAGCAGTTGTTGCTGAAGATGTCGGCGTACGACGGCGCGATGATCGCGCGGATGCCGTAGCCGGCCAGCGCCCAGGGCGCGTGCTCGCGCGAACTGCCGCAGCCGAAGTTGCGCCGTGCGAGGAGGATCGAGGCGCCGTGATAGCGCGGCTGGTTCAGCACGAAGTCGGGATTGAGGGGCCGCTTCGCGTTTTCCATCCCCGGCTCGCCGTGGTCGAGGTAGCGCCACGCGTCGAACAGGTTCGGGCCGAAGCCCG
>JBDTNO010000327.1:0-2834 GCA_039933715.1 Betaproteobacteria bacterium | reverse complement strand
GCGACCAGGGCGCGATCGTGCGCCCATTCGTCAAGTGGGACGACCAGCCGGCCTCGCCCGCCGCCGCGCGCGAAGCGGTGCTGCGCGCCAACTGGATCGCGCGAAGCGAGCCCTGCGGCCCGGTCTACGTGAATCTCGACGCGGGCATGCAGGAGGCGTCGCTGGCCGCGCCGCTTCCGCCGATCGACGTGGCGCGCTACGCGCCCGACGTCCGCTACGCGCCCGACCCGTACGCGGTGCGACGTGCGGCCTCGATGCTTGGCCAAGCCGCGAGGCCGCTGATCCTGATGGGCCGCGTGTCGCGCGACGAACGCGCGTGGCGGGACCGCGTGCGGCTCGCCGAGCGGCTCGCGGCGAGCGTCGTCACCGACCTCAAGGTCGGCGCGGCGTTCCCGACCGATCATCCGCAGCACGTCGGCGCGCCCGCGCTGATCCTGCCCGCTGACTCCGCGCGCGCGATCGCGTCGGCGGACGTCGTGCTGTCGCTCGACTGGGTCGACCTCGCCGGCACGCTCGCGACCGCGTTCAAGGGCGACCCGGGGGCGCGCATCGTGCACGCGTCGCTCGACCACCTGCTGCACAACGGCTGGAGCATGGACCACCAGGGCTTGCCGCCGGTCGACATCCATCTCGCGTCGAGCCCCGACGCGGCTGTGACCGCGCTGCTCGATGCGCTCGGCCCGCGCACGTCGCGCCGCTCGGCGCCGACCCATGAGCACGCATTGCCGACGCCTGCCGCCGGCGCACTCACGACCGACCACGTCGCGCTCGCATTGCGGCGCGCCGTCGGCAGGCGCGAGGTGTCGCTCGCGCACCTGCCGCTGTCGTGGAACGGCGCGAGCTGGCCGTTCCGCGGTCCGCTCGCTTTCCTGGGCTCCGACGGCGGCGGCGGCGTCGGCGCGGGACCGGGGCTCGGCGTCGGCGCCGCGCTCGCCCTGCGCGACCGCGGCATCCTGACGATCGCGGTCTGCGGCGACGGGGACTTCCTGATGGGCGCGACGGCGCTGTGGACCGCCGTGCACTACCGGATCCCGCTGCTGTGCGTCGTGACCAACAACCGCTCGTTCTGGAACGACGAGGTGCACCAGGAGCGCGTCGCGCGGATGCGCGATCGCCCGGTCGGCAACAAGTGGATCGGCCAGCGCATCGACGACGCCGACATCGACCTCGCGGCGATCGGTCGCGCGCAGGGCGCGCAGGGCTACGGTCCGATCGAGGATGCCGCCGCGCTCGCGCGCGCGCTCGACGCGGCGATCGCGGACGTCGAGCGCGGAGGTGTGGCGGTCGTCGACGTGCGCGTCGTCGGCGGGGCGACGCCGGCGAGCGCGACCGCCACGCTGCCCACCACGCGTAAGCGCTGATCGATGAGCAACGAGACGCCCGTGCCGCGAACCGCCCTGCTCGAGGTCGAGCACATCGTCAAGCGCTTCGTCACGGCGGACGACACGGTGACCGCGGTCGACGACGTGTCGTTAACGGTCGCGCCAGGCGAGTTCGTCTCGATCATCGGGCCGTCGGGTTGCGGCAAGTCGACGCTGTTCAACATCATCGGCGGGCTCGTCGGCGACTACCAGGGCCGCGTGACGGTCGAGGGCACGACGATCTCGGGCACGCATCCGGCCATCGGGATGGTGTTCCAGGAGGAGTCCACGTTCCCTTGGCGCACCGTGCTCGACAACGTCGCGTTCCCGCTCGAGATCGCGGGCATGGGCAAGGCCGAGCGCGCCGAGAGGGCCGGGCATTTCGTGCACCTGGTGGGGCTGTCGGGCTTCGAGCGCCGCTATCCGTCGGAGCTGTCGGGCGGGATGCGCCAGCGCGTCGCGATCGCGCGCACGCTCGCCTCGGAACCCAAGATCCTGCTGATGGACGAGCCGTTCGCGGCGCTCGACGAGCAGACGCGCGTGCTGCTCGGCGATAAGGTGTTGCAGATCCAGCAGGATTTGAAGCAGACCACGCTCCTCATCACGCACAACCTCACCGAAGCGGTGCAGCTCTCCGATCGCGTGCTCGTGATGACCTACCGGCCGGGGAAGATCAAGCGCATCGTCGACGTCGGGCTGCCGCACCCGCGCGACGCCGAGGTCGTCGGCAGCGACGCGTTCGGCCGAACGGTCGCCCGGATCTGGCACGATCTGCGCGAGGAGGCGACGCGCGGGATCGCCGACGACGAGGCGCGCGTGCGCGCGGGGACGAAGCGTTGAGCGCCGCGACGCTTCGCCGCTCGCGCCTGCCCGCGATCGCCTTCGGCGCCGCGTCGGTGGTGGGCGCGGTCGTTCTCGTCGAGATGCTGATCCGCTTGGGCGCGATCAACGCGTTCGTCGTGCCGCTGCCGTCGCAGGTCGTCGCGGCCATTCCGCGCGTCATCGTCGAGGAGCACGTGCTCGGGCGCTTCTGGCAGACGACGCAGGAAGTGCTGTGGGCGGCGCTGCTGCTCGCCACCGTGGGTATCGGCCTCGGCGTGGTCCTCTACCGGTTCCGGCTGCTGCGGCTCGCGACCGAGTCGTGGGTCGGGGCGCTCGCCGCCGCGCCGATCGTGCTCATGTATCCGCTGTTCCTGGTGATCTTCGGCCGCAGCGCGATGACGATCGTGATGATCGGCTTCACGGCGGGTCTCGCGCCGGTGATCCTGAAGACGCTCGAAGGCCTCGCCGGGACGCGCCCGGTATTGCTCGACGTCGGGCGCACGTTCAAGCTCAGCGACTCGCAACAGTTCTGGAAGATCCTGCTGCCGGCCGCGTTGCCGACGGTTTTCGTCGGCATGCGCCTCGGGCTCGTCTTTGCGATGATCAACATCGTCGGCGTCGAGTTCCTGATCAACTTCGGCGGCCTTGGCC
>JBDTNO010000326.1:0-2867 GCA_039933715.1 Betaproteobacteria bacterium | reverse complement strand
CACGCCCATGTTGACGCCGATGTTGATGAACGCCTGCACGCCGATCCACACGCCGATGCCCTGCGCGGCGAGCGCGGCGAAGGGTCGCTCGAGGCGCACCGCCTGGCGCCCGATCGACCACGCGCGGTAGATCAGCCACGAGAAGAGCGCGAGCACGACCGCGACGCCCGCGAAGCCGAGCTCCTCGGCGATCACCGCCAGCAGGAAGTCGGTGTGCGCCTCGGGCAGGTACAGGAGCTTCTCGACGCTCGCGCCGAGCCCGACGCCCGACAACTCGCCGCGGCCGAACGCGATCAGCGAATGCGAGAGCTGGTAGCCCTTGCCGAGCGGGTCCGACCACGGGTCGAGGAACGCGGTGAGCCGCTGGAGCCGGTACGGCGCGGCGACGAGGATCGCGCCGAGAGCGAGCGGCAGGAGCGCCGTCAATCCGGCGAACAGGCGCCAGTCGAGCCCGCCGAGGAACAGGATCGCGAACCCGATCGCGACGATCACGACGAACGCGCCGAAGTCGGGCTCGAGCAGCAGCAACGCGCCGATCGCGACCATCGTCGCGAACAGCGGCGCGAATCCGCGCAGGATGGTCTGGCGCAGCGGCTGGCGCGCGTGCAGGAACGCGGCCTTGCGCACCGCGTAGCTCGCCGCGTAGAGCACGACCGCGAGCTTCATGAACTCCGATGGCTGCACGTTCACGAGGTAGAGCGGCAGCCAGCGGCGCGAGCCGTTCACGCTGCGCCCGACCGCCGGCACGAGGACCAGCACGAGCAGCACGATGCCCGCGACGAACAGCCAGGGCGCGAGCGTTTGCCACGCCTTGACCGGCAGCTGGAACGCGCACAAGCCCGCCAACAGCCCGACGGCGACGAACGCGCCGTGGCGCGCGAGGAAATACCAGGAGCGATGCCCGGTCTGCGAGCTCGACTCGGCCATCGCGATCGACGCCGAATACACCATCACGAGGCCGATCGCGAGGAGCAGCAGCGCCGCCCACGCGAGCGACGCGTCGTAGGCGAGCATCGTGCGCGACGGCAACGAGGGCCCTGCGAAGCCGAACAGCGTCCGCGCCGACGCGATGCCGCCGAAGCCCGTGGCGCGCACCTGGTTGCGCGGCATGCGCGCCGCGTCCGCTCGACCCGGCGGTCGCGCCGGGTGCCCGACGTCGGCGTGGAGCCTACGCATCGAGCGCCGCTCCCGTTGCCTCGCGAACCCGCGTGCGGAAGGCGAGGCCGCGCTCTTCGAAGTTGCTGAACTGGTCGAGGCTCGCGCAGGCCGGCGACAGCAGGACCGTGTCGCCGCTTCGCGCGAGCGCCACCGCGCGGGCAACGGCCGCATCGAGCGTGCCGACCGTCTCGACCGGTACGTTCGTTCCGGCCAGTCCCCGCGCGACGTCGCCTGCGTCGCGCCCGATCAGCAACACCGCTCGGCAGGTGCGGTCGACGATCTCGCGGAGCGGCGCGAAGCTCTGTCCCTTGCCGTCGCCGCCGGCGATCAGTACGACCGGCCGTCCGATTCCCTGCAACGCGACCGCGGTCGCCGCGACGGTCGTCGCCTTCGAGTCGTTCACGTAGAGCACCCCGCCCGCGTCGCCGACGCGCTCCATCCGATGCGGGAGGCCACGAAACGCGCGCAGCGTATCGACCACCGGAACGCGGATGCGAGCCACCGACGAGACCAGCGCCAGCGCTGCCAGCGCGTTGAGCGCGTTGTGGCGGCCGACGAGCGACAGCGACGCTGCCGACGTGATGAGCTCGCCGCCGCGCGCGAGCCAGTCGCCGCCCGGGCGCGCCACGAGCCCCCATTCTTCCTCCGACAGCGGCACCGACGCGCCGAACGTCTGGAGCGTCTCGCCAGGGCGTCGCATCAGGCGCACGACCGGATCGTCGCGATTCAGCACCTGCACGCGCGCGCCGTTGAAGATGCGCGCCTTGGCGGCCGCGTAGTCGGCGATGCCGCCGTAGCGGTCCATGTGGTTCGGCGTGACGTTCAGCACGACGGCTGCCGTCGGCTTCAGGCTTTCGACCGTCTCGAGCTGGAAGCTCGAGAGCTCGAGCACGAACACGTCGGGCCACGGCGCGCCGGCCTCGATCGTCGCGAGCGCGTCGAGCACCGCCTCGCCGATGTTCCCGCCCACGGTCGCGGCGAGTCCCGCGGCGCGCGCCAGCTCACCGGTCAGCGCCGTCGTCGTCGTCTTGCCGTTGGTGCCGGTGATCGCGAGCACTTTCTGCGCGGGCGGCAGCGCGCGCGCGAAAAGCTCGACGTCGCCGGCGATCTCGATGCCCGTCGCGACCGCCTCGGCGATCGCCGGCTGGTCCTTCGGGACGCCGGGGCTGATCGCGATCAGGTCGGCGCCGGCGAACGTCGAGGCGGTGAACGGACCGCTCTCGAACGGGACGCCCGGGCACTCGGCCGCGAGGCGATCCGCGTTCGGCGGATGCGCGCGTGTGTCGGCGACGCGCACGCTCGCGCCATGGCGCGCGAGCCATCGCGCGAGCGTGAACCCGGTGAGCCCGAGGCCCAGCACGACGGCGTTGCGTCCCTTGTACCCGGTCATCGGACGACCGTCCCCACGCCCGCCGCTGTCGCGGCAGCGTCTCCCCTCTCCACCAGGAGGGAGCGAACGCCTTGGAACGGCCCGGCGGCGATCGGATCCCCCCGCAGCGAACGTCGTTCGCTTCCCCCCGGGGGGCGAACGCCTTGGGACGGCCCGGCGGCGTTCATCGCAGCTTCAACGTCGAAAGGCCGAACAGCACGAGGAGCATCGTGATGATCCAGAAGCGGACGACGACCTGGTTCTCCTTCCAGCCCTTGAGCTCGTAGTGGTGGTGGATCGGCGCCATCCGGAACACGCGCTTGCCGGTGAGCTTGAACGA
>JBDTNO010000325.1:0-2892 GCA_039933715.1 Betaproteobacteria bacterium | reverse complement strand
AGGTCGGAGATCAGCGGGGAGTTGAGCAGCACTTCCACCGCCGGCACGCGGCCGCGGCCGTCGCGGCGTGGGATCAGTCGCTGGGCGACGAAGGCGCGCACGTTAAGCGACAAGTCCATCAGCAGCTGCGCCCGGCGCTCTTCCGGGAAGAAGTTGATGATCCGGTCGAGCGCCTGGTTGGTGCTGTTGGCGTGCAGCGTGGCGAGGCACAGATGCCCCGTTTCCGCGAACGAGATCGCATAGTCCATCGTCTCGCGCTCCCGCACTTCGCCGATCAGGATGACGTCGGGCGCCTGCCGCAGCGTGTTCTTGAGCGCGATGCCCCAGCCGTCGCAATCCACGCCCACTTCGCGCTGCGTGATGATGCAGTTGATGTGCTCGTGTACGAACTCGATCGGGTCCTCGATCGTGATGATGTGGCCGTAGCTGTTCTCGTTGCGATAGCCGAGCAGCGCCGCCATCGACGTCGACTTGCCGCAACCGGTCGCGCCGACGAAGAGCATGATGCCGCGCTTGCTCATGATCACGTCGCGCAGCACCGGCGGCAGGCCGAGCTCCTCGAACTTGGGGATCGTCGTATTGATCGCGCGCAGCACCATGCCGACGCGCGCCTGCTGCACGAACGCGTTGACGCGGAAGCGGCCGATGCCCGGCGGGCTGATCGCGAAGTTGCACTCCTTGGTCGACTCGAACTCGGCCGCCTGCTTGTCGTTCATCACGCTGCGCACGAGCTCGATCGTGTGCTGCGGCGTCAGCGACGACTTGGACACCGGCGTGATCTTGCCGTCGACCTTGATCGCCGGCGGGAAGTCCGCGGTGAGGAAGAGGTCGGAGCCCTTCTGCTTGACCAGGAGGTCGAGCAGCTCGTGGATGAACTTGGTCGCGCGTTCGCGTTCCATCGATGCGTCCCTTCGCTCCCGGCGGTCAGCCGCCGAACAGCTCCTTGTTGACCGCGCGCATCCGTGCCTCGGCGGCATTGACCTGGTTGCGGCGGACCATCTCGACCAGGCACTGGTCGAGCGTTTGCATGCCGAGCGACTGCGACGTCTGGATCGACGAGTACATCTGCGCTACCTTGTTCTCGCGGATGAGGTTCCGGATCGCCGGCGTGCCGACCATGATCTCGTGCGCGGCGACGCGGCCGAGCCCGTCCTTGGTCTTCAGCAGCGTCTGCGAGATCACCGCGACGATCGACTCGGAGAGCATCGCGCGGACCATGTCCTTCTCGGCCGCCGGGAACACGTCGATGATGCGGTCGACCGTCTTCGCCGCCGAGCTCGTGTGCAGCGTCGCGAACACGAGGTGGCCGGTTTCCGCGGCGGTGAGCGCGAGCCGGATGGTCTCGAGGTCGCGCATCTCGCCGACCAGGATGTAGTCGGGGTCCTCGCGCAAGGCGCTCCGCAGCGCGTTGCTGAACGACATCGTGTGCGGCCCGACCTCGCGCTGGTTAATCAGGCACTTCTTCGACTCGTGCAGGAACTCGATCGGATCCTCGATCGTCAGGATATGGCCGTACTCGTTCTCGTTGACGTGGTTGACCATCGCCGCGAGCGTCGTCGACTTGCCCGACCCGGTCGGCCCGGTGACGAGGATCAGTCCGCGCGGGCGCATCGTCAGCTCGGCGAACGCCTTCGGCGCGTTCAGCTCCTCGAGCGACAGCACTTTCGAGGGAATGGTCCGGAACGCCGCGGCTGCGCCGCGCTGCTGGTTGAAGGCGTTGACGCGAAAGCGCGCGAGGTTGGGGACCGCGAAGCTGAAATCGCACTCCAGCGTCTCTTCGTACATCTTGCGCTGGGCGTCGCTCATGATGTCGTACACCATGGCGTGCACGTCCTCGTGCTCCATCGGCGGCAGGTTGATGCGCCGGATGTCGCCATGGACGCGGATCATCGGCGGCAGACCCGACGACAGGTGCAGGTCGGACGCCTTGTTCTTGACCGCGAAGGCGAGGAGCTCGGTGATGTCCATGAAGGGACCCTTATAATCCGGCGATCGCGTGCGCCCGTAATGCGCCGCAGCAGCAGCGCGCAAGCAGGAAACATGCCGTCAGGCGCGATGCCAACGTCATCCGATTATGGCCCTCGACGAGAAGGCGTGGCAAGCCGCGAGGGAGCGGATCACCCGGGCGGCCCTTGCGGCCGGGCGCGAGCCCGGGTCGGTCCGGCTGGTCGCGGTCTCGAAGACCCAACCGGCCGGGCGCATCCGCGAGGCCTGGGCGCTCGGGCAGCGGACGTTCGGCGAGAACTACGTGCAGGAAGCGGCGGCGAAGCGTGCGGCGCTGGCGGACCTCGCCGGGATCGCGTGGCGTTTGATCGGCCCGCTGCAAGGCAACAAGGCGGGTCTCGCGGCCGAGGTGTTCGACGCGGTCGAGTCGGTCGACCGGCTGAAGATCGCCGAGCGGCTGTCGGCGGCGCGCCCATCCTCCGCGCCTCCGCTGGAAGTGCTCGTGCAGGTGAACATCAGCGGCGAGCCGACCAAGAGCGGCGTGGCGCCGGACGATGCGGTGGCGCTGGCGCGCGCAGTCGCGAAGTTGCCGCGACTGCGGCTCGCGGGATTCATGGGCATCGCCGAGCCGACGCCTGACGTCGCCGTGCAGCGCGCGCAGTTCGCACGACTCGCAGGGTGCCTTGCCGGCGCGCGCGCGGCGGGTCTCGACGTGTCCGTGCTGTCGATGGGCATGACCGCGGACCTCGAGGCCGCCGTGCTGGAAGGGGCGACCGAAGTGCGGCTGGGAACGGCGGTGTTCGGCGAACGGCCGAAAGCGGCGGTCGAAGGTCGGTAGTCGGACACTTCCGCGCGCTACGCCATCATCACGAACCTTTGTCGCAGTAGGCTTTCCGACCACCGACCACCGACCACCGACCACCGACCACCGACCACCGACCACCGACC
>JBDTNO010000324.1:0-2895 GCA_039933715.1 Betaproteobacteria bacterium | reverse complement strand
AGGCCTCGACCTTCGTGCCGGTGTTGTCGGTGTCGGTCAGCACGCCCACCGACTTGAGCGCGCCCGGCTCCTCGTTGAACGCGCGCTTGTAGTCGTCGACGACGTTGCGCTTCAGCGACTGCCACTTGCCGACGCCGGCCGCGCCGCTCGACACGACGATCATCTGCACGCGCTTGGTATGGGGATTCGGGATGACCGTTCCGACCGGCGCCGCGTTCGCCCATACGTACATCAGCGTCGCGTAGGGCAGCTCGCGGCCCGACAGGTTGCTCGCGAGCCTCGCGGCCGTGCGATCGCCGAATCCGAGCTTCGACTTGTCACCGTCGAACTCGAGGATGACGCGCGCGGGCGAGTCTTCCTTCGCCGCGACCGAGTTGTCGGCGTCCTCGATCAGCGCCGACACCCGCCAGCGCCACTCGAGCACCGGCGTCTTGCGCACGTCGGCGTTGAGCGGAACGCCGAGCATGCTCGCGGCGTTGTCGGCCGACGCGTGCAGCACCGTCGTGCCTCCGTCGTCGACGAGCTCGTAGCTCGTGAGCTTCTTGCGCTCGTTGATCTTGACGGTGTCCCAGGGCGCGGCGGTCCTGCCGGCCTTCGCCGCCGAGAACGGCGCGACGGTCGGCGCGTCCTGGGCCGCGGCGGCGATAGGCAGGAAGGCGGCGACCAGGAAGGCGGTCGTGATGGACTCAGGACGCATGACGAGCCTCGCGGAATGGGGCGCGGCCAGGCGGCGCGCGCGGCGGCCAGTATGCCGGGCCGCGCGCGCGTTGTCGCGTCCGGGGGACCGACGGGGCGGCCGCTATAATCGTCCGCTCCCTCGCCCCCGGCAACCGTCCCTTGAGCCTCGATCGCGTTCCCTCCGGCAAGGACGTCCCGCACGACTGCAACGTGATCGTCGAGATCCCGATGCGCGCCGACCCGATCAAGTACGAGGTCGACAAGGAAACCGGCGCCGTGTTCGTCGACCGCTTCATGTCGACCGCGATGCACTATCCGTGCAACTACGGCTACATCCCGCAGACGCTGTCGGACGACGGCGATCCCTGCGACGTGCTCGTGCTCTCGCCGATGCCGCTCGTCACGGGCGTCGTCGTGCGCTGCCGCCCGATCGGAATGCTGAAGCTCGACGACGAGGCGGGCGGCGACGCGAAGATCCTCGCGGTACCGATCGACAAGCTGTCGCCGCTCTACCGCGACATCAAGTCGCCGCGCGACCTGCCCGACATCACGACGCGCCAGATCGCGCATTTCTTCGAGCACTACAAGGACCTCGAGCCGGGCAAGTGGGTGCGCGTCGGCGTCTGGGTCGAGGCCGAGGATGCGCGGCGCGAGATCCTCGCGTCGGTCGCGCGTTTCAGGAAGGCGGGACGCGCGGCCGGGCCCGCGAAGCCGCGAAAGCGCGCGACCAAAGTGGCGAAGGCGCGGGCCTGAGCGCGCCGCCGCCGCGCGGCGCGGCCTTCTTCCCGGCGCTCTTCGTCGTCCTCTGGAGCACCGGCTTCGTCGTGGCGAAGCTCGGGTTGCCCGACGCGCCGCCGTTCCACTTCCTCGCCGTCCGCATGGTCGCGGTCGCGCTCCTGATGGCCGCGATCGCCTTCGTCACCGGCGCCCGGTGGCCGTCCGCGCGAGACGCGCTACATTCGGGCGTCGCCGCGCTGATGGTCCACGGCCTCTATCTCGGCGGCGTGTTCGTGGCGATCGCCGGCGGGATGCCCGCGGGCACGATCGCGATGCTCGTCGGGTTGCAACCGATCGTCACCGTTCTGATCGCGCACGGATGGCTCGGCGAGAAGGTCGTCCTGCGCCAATGGCTGGGGCTCGCGCTCGGGTTCGCCGGCGTCGCGTTGGTCGTGCGGCACAAGCTCGGCTTCAGCGGCGACCTCTCCGGACTCGTCCCGGCGCTCGTCGCGCTCGCCGGCATCAGTGTCGGCACGCTCTACCAGAAGCGCCATCTCGGCCACGTGGATCTTCGCGCCGGCGCGGCGATCCAGTACGCGGTGTGCGCGGCCGCGTTCGTCCCGCTCGCCCTGTTCGAGGCGGGTTCGATCCGCTGGACGCCGTCGTTCGGGTTCGCGCTCGCCTGGTCGGTGCTCGTGCTTTCGGCCGGCGCGATCAGCCTCCTGTACGTGCTCTTGCGCCATGGCGCGGCCGCGAATGTCGCGGCGCTGTTCTTCCTCGTTCCGCCGGTCACCGCGCTGATGGCGTGGACGCTGTTCGGCGAGACGCTCGACGCTCTCGCGCTGGGCGGCATGGTGCTGATCGCGCTCGGCGTCGCGCTCGCGCGCGCGCCGGCGCCCGCGCAGCCGGAGTGACGCGCGTCAGGCCGCCTCGCCGACGAGGCGCGTGCCGGCGAGTCGGTCGTGCAGGAACCGGCGATCGGGGTCGACGAGCGCCCACGCATAGGGCAACGCGAGCGCGAGCGCGGCAAGCCGCGAATGGGTCATCGCGTAGAGCGCGATCGCGGCCGCCGGCCCGATCCATCCGGCAACGTAGCGGGCAAGCGCGCGAGGGGGCGTGACGGGCGCGCCGCGCGCGTCGACGAGCCGCATCCGCCACGTCTTCATCGGCAGCGTGCGGCGCCCGCCGCTCCAGCAGACGATGAAATACGCGCCGAGGATCGCCGCCAGGAGCGCGAATCCGGCGATGCGCCGCGCG
Organism: Betaproteobacteria bacterium; assembly: GCA_039933715.1. Lineage (GTDB taxonomy): Bacteria > Pseudomonadota > Gammaproteobacteria > Burkholderiales > Casimicrobiaceae > VBCG01. Next base: position 243 of record JBDTNO010000324.1, on the reverse strand, counting down.
GGACCGGGCAGCGTCAGCGCGCCCCCGGGATCGGCGACCGGCGACATCAGGGGCGTGAGCGCGAACCCGGCGACGAGCAGGATCGCCGCGGCGATCAGCGTTTCGTAGACGAGCGCGGCGAGCCGGCGCGCGAGCCGGGCGATCGCGGTCGCGAGCGGCGGCGAACCGGTCATCGGCGCAGGTCCGGGACTAGGGAAGCTCTGCGTAACCTCACGGCGCGCGCGGACTCGCATGCACGAACTT
>JBDTNO010000323.1:0-2915 GCA_039933715.1 Betaproteobacteria bacterium | reverse complement strand
AGTGACCGTGGGGACGTCGGGATAGGCACGCCACACGAGCGCGTCGCCGCGCGACTCGGGGTCGAAGCGGAACGCGGGGTTCTCGTGATGGAGCGCGTGGTAGTCGCGTCCCGAAAGGAACGGACGCACGCGCAACACCGCGTGCTGCGCCGGTCCATCGAGTCGCCACGCGAGCGCGACGGCCGACGCGCCGTGCACCATCACGATCTCTTGATGCACGCGCGTGCCGTCGGGTAGCGCGAACGTCCATTGCGGCCACGGATCGCGCGCGAACGACGCGATGTGCGTCGCGCCGTCGGGACTCACCACGTCCGGCAGATACGCCTGCGACGACAGCGCGACGCTTCCGTTCGCCGTGTCGACGAACGCGTCGAAGCCGTTCACCAGCACCATGCGATCGGTCGGCGGTCGCCGCGCGGTGAGCAGCAGCGCGTGATAGCGGCGCGTGCGCGCGCCAGAGATGGTGCCCGACGCGAAGCCGCCGAGTCCGTCGGTTTCGAGCCATTCGGCGTGGGGATTGGACATGGCGCTTCGATGCGTTTCGGCCGGTAACGTCACGCGTACCCTCTTCGTCGAGTCGGAAGCGTAGGACGTGGGCCCATGAAACCGCGACTGCGCTCGGTATGATGGCGCGCGATGAAGGTCAATCACGATCCGCTGTCGCCGCTCGCGTTGCTCGAACGCACGCTGCGCGTGTTCCCGAACAAAACCGCCGTCGTCTACGGCGATCTTTGCTTCACCTGGGCGGAGTTCGGTCGCGAGATTTCTCGGCAGGCCGGCGCACTGCGACGTGCGGGGATCGGCCCCGGCGATCGCGTCGCGTTCCTCGCGCCCAACGTGCCGGCGCTGCTCGCCGCGCACTTCGCGGTGCTGCAATTGCACGCGGCGCTCGTCGCGATCAACACGCGACTGAAGGAAGAGGAGGTCGCGTACATCCTCGACCACGCCGCGCCGAAGGTGGTGTTCGTGGATCCTGAACTCGCGCCCGCCGTGTCGAACACTTCGCGCGCGCTCTTGGTGAACGTCGAGGACGCGGTCGGCGGCGCGACGGGAACGCCGCTCGACGGACCGAGCTACGCCGAGTTCGTCGCCGGCGCGGACGAAGTGCCGCTGCACAACGACCTCGACGACGAAGACCGCGTGACGTCGATCAACTACACGTCGGGCACGACGGGCCGGCCGAAGGGGGTCCTCTACACGCACCGCAGCACCGCTCTGAATGCGCTCGGCGCGATGGCGGTGCACGGTCTCGGCCGCGACAGCGTCTACCTCTGGACGCTCCCGATGTTCCACTGCAACGGCTGGTGCTTTCCTTGGGCGGTGACGGCAGCGGGCGGCACGCACGTGCTGCTGCGCAAGGTCGATCCGCCGGAGATCATTCGGCTGATTCGCGCCCGCGGCGTCACGCACTTCTGCGGCGCGCCGACCGTCCTGCTGATGATCGCCGAACACCCCGACGCACAAGGCCTGCACTTCGATCCGCCGATCCGCGTCGCGACGGGCGGCGCCCCGCCGTCGCCGACGATCCTCGCGCGCATGGAAGCGCTCGGCGTGCGCGCGACGCACCTCTACGGGCTCACCGAAACCTACGGCCCGCACGTCTACTGCGAGATGCAGCGCGAGTGGGAGACGCTCGACGTCGAGGCCAAGGCGAAGGTGATGGCGCGGCAGGGCGTGCCGACCCACACCGCGACGCACGTGCGCGTCGTCGATGAACAGATGAACGACGTCCCGGCCGACGCCGCCACGATGGGCGAGGTCGTGATGCGCGGCAACAACGTGATGGCCGGCTACTACCGCGATCCCGAGGCGACCGCAGAAGCGTTCCGCGGCGGCTGGTTCCACTCGGGCGACATCGGCGTCGTGCATCCCGACGGCTACATCGAACTCCGCGACCGCAAGAAGGACATCATCATCTCGGGCGGCGAGAACATTTCGACGATCGAAGTCGAGCACGCGCTGGTGAAGCATCCCGACGTGCTGGAATGCGCCGTCGTCTCGATGCCCGATCCGAAGTGGGGCGAAGTGCCGAAGGCGTTCGTGCAGCTGCGGCCGGGCGCGACGCTCACCGAGACGGAGCTGATCGCGTTCTGCCGCGAACGCCTCGCGCACTTCAAGGCGCCGAAGTCGGTCGAGTTCACCGAGCTGCCGAAGACGTCGACGGGCAAGGTCCAGAAATTCAAGCTGCGCGAGCGCGCGCGGAAGAGCGTCTGATCGCGCGCAGCGTTGCTGCGGGTTCTACAAAAGTTCTCCGGTGATGGGTGCGTGGCGCACACCGCGCGTCACGCGGCGGCCCGGCGCTTGCAATCCTTCGGATGCATTCCACGCCGGAAGGGCATCCCATGCGACACGACGACGACGGCTCGACGGTTTCTCTCTGGATGGCGACGAGCGACGTTCCGACGTTCGCGCCGCTGCAGGACGATCTCGACGCGGACGTCGTGGTCGTCGGTGCAGGCATCGCGGGGCTCACCACCGCGTATCTCCTCGCGTGCGACGGTCGCAGCGTCGTCGTGCTCGACGACGGCAGCATCGGCGGCGGCCAGACCAAGCGCACCACTGCGCACCTCGCGTCGGCGCTCGACGATCGCTTCACGCGCCTCGAACACCTGCACGGCACCGAAGGCGCGCGCCTCGCGTGGCAGAGCCACGTCGCGGCGATCGACCGCATCGAGGCGATCGTGCGCGCCGAACAGATCGAGTGCGGCTTCGAGCGACTCGACGGCTTCCTGTGTCGCGGCGAAGGCGAGGACCTGGTGACGCTCGAGCGCGAGTTCGACGCGACGCAGCGCGCAGGCTACGCGACCGTCGAACTGCTCGAACACGCGCCGATCGCCGGTCTCGAAGGTCCGTGCCTGCGCTTCCCCGATCAGGCCCAGTTCCATCCGCTCCGCTATCTCGCCGGCCTCGCGCGC
>JBDTNO010000322.1:0-2916 GCA_039933715.1 Betaproteobacteria bacterium | reverse complement strand
CGAAGGGATCGGACGTTCCCTCGATGGCATCGATGATCCTGTCCGAGGTCCAAGCGACGAGAGCGTCTCCGTACTTAGCGAAGGCCTCCGGGACATCGTTTTCCGTTCCTCCGCGCTCGAAGACTCCGACGATGCGCTTCCCCAGCTCCTTCGCCTTGTCGATCTCCCAATCTACCCACGGTCGAGTGTGCGTTTCCTTTCCGATGAGCACCACGACGGTCGATGCCCACGACATCTTCATGCGCAGAAGCCTCTTGATCGCTCGCTCGCTGACCATCCCCTGGTCGATGCGACGCTGATTCGCTGGCTTGGCGCGGATGGAACTGTTCCGAATCTCGTAGTCGGCGCGGCGCAGCATCCCGGTGAGCCGGGACACATGCTCATCATCGGCATGATGATGGCTGATGAAGACGTGGCGTCGACTCGCCATGATTCCCCTCCCAAAATTTCAGCCGCCACGACGGCGAGCGGCACAGTCTCACTACGATTGTCCACCTTGTTGCGGAAAGGCCCCGCGACGAGACGAGACCAAAGGGCGCGGGGCTCGCTTTGACGACGGACCGACGGGTCGCCGATTTGGGCCTGCCTTCTGACGCGATACTTGACGGTTGAAGGTGGAGCTGTACACCGTGGTTAGCGTCGTCGTGCTGCCGACGCCTTGTCAGCGACCGCATCGCGCACAACACAGAGACGGTTCGACTCGTTCTTCAGGGTGGGGAGGTTGTCTGCGCGAAGCCCGTCATGACGCATTCGTCACGTACACGCAACGCAACGAGCGCGATCGCGCCGTGGCAAAGGCCGTCCAGCATGCGTTGCACCGGCTGGCGAAGCCTTTCTACAGGTTGCGCGCGATGAACGTGTTCCGGGATGAGACCTCGCTCGCCCAAACCAACGAACTCAGTAAAACGTTGCACGCGCACCTGGAACGTTCGGACTATCTGCTCGTAGTCGCGTCCCGTTCGTCGGCGTTGGCCGATTGGGTGCGCCTGGAGACCCAGGAGTGGGTTCGGTTGGGACGACTGGATCGACTCATCATTGTTCTTGTGGATGGTCAGTTGCGATGGGACGCCGCCGCTCGCCGGTTCGACCCCAGCACCGATTGCCTGACGCCCGCGACCCTGGAGGCGCCCTGGGACGACCAGCCCTTCATCATCGACCTCAGAGCGATCAGCTCCGGGGAACTCGTGCTGCGAAATCCTGCGTTCGCGTTGACGATAGCTAAGGTTGCTGCCCGCATCAGAGGCACCGAACCCCTCCTGCTCATCAGTGAGGATGTCACCCAGCATCGAAGGACGATGGTCGCGGCATGGAGCGCCGCCTTAACAATCGCTGGCCTGGCGGTGATCGCCTCAACGCTCTACGTTTCCGAACAAGCGGCCCGGAAGAGCGCAGAACTGCGACTTGCGGACTCGTGGGTCTTCCAATCGCGGGAGTACGCGGCGAGACGCCAGTGGCGCCAGGCGTCCGAGGTTCTTGATCGCGCTTGTGAAGTTGACCCGTTTTCACGGACACCTCATCCTCATGGAAGAAGGAGTCCGACATGCCGATCCCGAAGCCCCCGTATCCGGCGGAGTTCCGCCGACAGATGGTCGAGCTGGTTCAAGCCGGCCGCACACCTTCGCAGCTTGCGCGTGAGTTCAGCTGCAGCGCGCAGAGCATCTCGACTTGGGTCGCGCAAGCGGCCGCCGACAACGGCAAGCCCGTTCGCGGCAAGGATGTTCTGAGCAGCGCTGAGCGCGAGGAACTGGTCCGGCTACGCCGGCAGTTGCGCCAGGTGCAGCAAGAGCGCGACATCCTTGCAAAGGCTACGGCCTGGTTCGCCGCCAAGGGCGACAAGACGTCCACCGGGTCTACGAACTCGTGAGCGCGAACCAGGCCGTCCTCCCCGTGCGCAGCATGTGCCGCGTGTTGAAGGTCTCGCCGAGCGGCTACTACGAATGGCTCGAGCGTGCGCCGTCCAGGCGCTCGATCGACGATGCGGTGCTGGTCGAGCGTATCCGCAAGGTCCACGCCGAGTCCGACGGCACCTACGGCCGGCCGCGCGTTCGCGCCGAGCTGATCGACCAGGGCGTTCGCGTCAGCGGCAAGCGCATCGCCCGGCTGATGCGCACGAACGCCATTCGCGGGGTCAGCCGCCGGCGCGGCTTCATCGTCACCACACGTCGAGATCAGCGCCAACGCCCGGCGCCCGACCTGGTTAAGCGCGAGTTCACGGCCGACGGCCCGAACCAGCTGTGGGTCGCCGACATGACATACGTGCCGACCTGGGGCGGCTTCATCTTCCTGGCGGTCGTGCTCGACGTCTGGAGCCGGCGCATCGTCGGCTGGGCGATTGGCGAGCAGATGACGGCCGAGCTCGTGCTCACGGCGCTGAACATGGCGCTGCAGCAGAGGAGGCCCGATGGCGTCATCCATCACAGCGACCAGGGCAGCCAGTACACGAGCGTGGCCTTCGGCGAGCGCTGCAAGAAGATGGGTGTCCGGCCGTCGATGGGCACCGTGGGCGACGCCTACGACAACGCGATGGCCGAGAGCTTCTTCGCCACGCTCGAGTGCGAGCTGATCGATCGGCGCAGCTGGCAGACCAAGACCGAAGCACGTCTGGCGTTGTTCACCTACATCGAAGGTTGGTACAACCCGCGCCGCCGACACAGCTCGCTCGGGCAGATCTCGCCGGCGAACTTCGAAAGCAAACACTCGGACAAGATCCGTATTCGACCGCCCCGTCGGCAACACGGGATACCCACCGTCGGCGCTTGCGTGGCAGTCGCCACGCCGCCGGTGGATATCCCTGCACCGCAACTCATCGACCAGACTTGAAACTCAAGTCCACAACCGTCCGTGCAACAGGGTCAAGTCCATGGCGGCTCCCTCGAGCATGCTGTCGTGGCCTTCAGCGAGTGAAGCCTAGCCATT
>JBDTNO010000321.1:0-2953 GCA_039933715.1 Betaproteobacteria bacterium | reverse complement strand
ACTGCCCGACACGTGGCGCGTGACTCCCGACGACGCGCTGATCGCGCGTCTTGCGGACTGGCTCGCTCCGGAGAACGTCCAGGTCGTCTACTGAGCGGACGGGCGATGGCGTCGATCCGCGCGCGCTACGCCGCGCTCTTCGCGCTTCCCGGCGTCCGGCGCTTCGCGCTGCTGTCGCTGCCGATGCGCATGCCGATCGGAACGGTCGGCCTCGCCACGCTGCTGCACGTTCGAGAGCTGACCGGATCGATCGCGTTCGCGGGGAGCGTCGTCGGCGCCCAATTCATCGCGATGGCGGTCACCGCCCCGCTGTTCGGCCGCATCGTCGATCGCCGCGGGCCACGCGCCGTGCTTGCGGGGACGGGTCTCCTGTGTCCGCTCGCGCTTGCGGTCATGCTCTTCGCCGGACCGCTGGGCCTCTCGCGCGGCGCGATGCTCGGCGTCGCGCTGGTCGTCGGCGCGGTCTCGCCGCCGGTGACCGTGCTGATTCGCACGCTGTGGCGCATGCGAGTGCCCGACGACGCGTTGCGCCAATCGGCGTTCGCGCTCGACGCCGTCATCCTGGAGATCGCCTACACGATCGGCCCCGCGCTGATCGCGCTCGTCGTCGCGACGGGATCGGCGAGCGGCGCCCTCGCGCTGGCGCTCGCGTTCACGGCGGTCGCGGTGCCGTTGCTCGTCCTGTCCGGAGCGCTCGACTGGTGGACGCCGAGCGCGCCGGGCGAGCGCCGATTGTTCGGCCCGCTGACGGACGTCCGGCTCCTGATGCTGTTCGGCGCGTCGTTCACGCTGACGATGGCGTTCGGCGCGCTCGAGGTCGGCTATCCCGGATTCGGCCGCGCAGCGGGCGCCGACGCGTGGGGCCCGGCGTTGATCGCGGTGAGCTCGATCGGAAGCGCGACCGGCGGCCTCCTGTACGGCGGCCTGCACCTGCGACGTTCGCGCGCGCGCCAGCTTCCGGTGATCATGGCGATCTTCGCGCTGCCGCTGCTCGCGCACCTGCCGATCAGCGATCCCTGGCTGCTCGTTCCGGTGGCGTTCGCCGCGGGCGCTCTGATCGCGCCCGCGATGACGGTCGTCTCGCTGCTCGTCTCGGACATCGCGCCGCCCCGTTACGCGACCGAGGCCTTCATGTGGTCGGGCACGGCGATCGTCACCGGCCTGGGCGCCGGCATGTCGATCGCCGGGGTGCTCGTCGAGCGCTACGGCGCGAACGGGGCGTTCGCGTGGGCCGCCGCGAGCGCGGCGATCGCGTCGCTCCTCGCGCTGTCGCTACGATCCCGCATCTGACGCGACGCGCACGCGCAGCGCGGTCTTCAGCACCTTGCCCGCGCTGTTCTTCGGCAGCTCGTCGCAAAACTCGTAGGCGCGCGGTCGCTTGAAGCGCGCGATCTCCGCGAGGCACAGCGCGTCGAGCGACGCCTCGAATCGCGCGCGCGACGCGGCGTCCGGGAGCGCGTGGCGCGGCACGACGCATGCGACGACCTCCTCGCCCCATTCCGGGTGGCGCCGCCCGACGACCGCGACCTCGAGTACGCCGGGATGACGCAGCAGCGCCTCCTCGACCTCGCGCGGATAGATGTTCGAGCCGCCGCTGATGATCAGGTCCTTGCTGCGGTCCTTCAGCGTGAGGAATCCGTCGGCGTCGAGCATTCCGATGTCGCCGGTGTGCAGCCATCCGCCGGTGAGCGCGCGCGCGCTCGCCTTCGCGTTGCGCCAGTAGCCGCGCATGACGGTCGCGCCGCGCACCAGCACCTCGCCCGGCTCGCCCGCAACCGCGTCCACGGCGACGTCGATGCCGGTCTGCGCGATACCGACCGAGCCGAGCCGCGCGTCGTCGTTTCGCGCGATCGCGTCGGCGACGAGCTCGCGCCCCATCGCGGTGATCGTCATCGGCGACTCGCCCTGCCCGTAGATCTGCGCGAGGCGCGGGCCGAGCGCGGCGAACGCGGCCTTCGCGTCCTCGACGTACATCGGCCCGCCGCCGTAGACGATCGTCTTCAACCGATCGAGGGGCATGCGCGCGAGCGCCGGATCGCCGACGAGGCGCTTCACCATCGTGGGCGCGGCGAAAAACAGCGAGCGGTCCCATGCGCCGACGAGGTCCACGATTTCCTCGGCGTCGAACCCGCCCGATTCCGGCACGACGTTGACGGCCGCGCGCGCGACGTGCGGCACCGCATAGAGCCCCGATCCGTGCGACAGCGGCGCCGCGTGCAGGATCGCATCGCCCGGCGCGATCGCCTCGACGTCGGAGAGGAAGCAATGCGTCATCGCGAGGAGATTGGCGTGCGTGATCTCGACGCCCTTCGGACGGCCCGTCGTGCCGCTCGTGTAGAAGAGCCACGCGGGCGCGTTGGCATCGACCGCAACAGGGGACGAGCGCGCGCCCCCGATTGTCTCGTGCTCGCGGCCGCCGACGAGCACCGCTCGCTCGAGCGTTCCGAGCGACGTCCCGCCGAGCGCGGCGTGCCAGTCGTCATCGACGAACGCCCAGCGCGCGCCCGCGTCGTCGAGCAGCCAGGCGAGCTCCTTGGAATGCAGCTTCGCGTTGACCGGCACGGCGACGAGCCCGGCCCACCAGCAGGCGAACAGCGCGTCGAGCACGCCGGGATGGTTGCGCGCCACGATCGCGACGCGGTCGCCCGGGACGAGCCCCGCATCGAGGAGGCCCGCCGCGCGGCGCGCGACGCGGTCGGCGAACGACGCGTAGTCGTGCAGAACGCGCGTGCCGACCGCGATGGCGGGCCGCGTGGGCCACGACCTCGCGCTCCGCGCGAGGAGGAACGCAACGTTGCCGGTTTTCGATCCCTCGGTCACTCTCGGAAGTCCGATGGCCAGGTCGTCCGCCCAATCCGCCCGCGTCTGCTGTACGTGGCGCGATGAGCCTTTGTCGGCCTAGGGCCTGTTAGCGCACCCGGGGCACTCGCGCCCATGCCGCGCTGGCCGCAGG
>JBDTNO010000320.1:0-2953 GCA_039933715.1 Betaproteobacteria bacterium | reverse complement strand
TTGCCGTTCTTGCGCATGTCGAGGCCCTTCGTCTGCAGGATGATGTCGAGCGCCTGGTCCCAGGGGATGTCCTTGAGGCGCAACGTCAACGAACCCTGCACCGTGTCGCTCGTGATGATGTTGAGGCCGGTGAAGTCTGCGATCACCTGCAGCACCGAGCGCACGTCGATGCTCTGGAAGTTGAACGAGACCTTCTCGCCCTTGTAGCCGCCTCGCGTGCCTTGCGTCAGCCGGTTCGGGTCTTCCTGCACCGGCTTGATCTCGACGATGAAGCGGTTGTCGGTCTGGTAGGCCGAGTGCTCCCACAGGCCCTTCGGCTCGATGACAATCCGCGCGTTGGAGCCCTGCGCAAAGGTCTCGACGGAGACCACCGGCGTCGCGAAGTCCTGCACGTCGAGGCGACGCTCGAGGTTGCGCGGCACTGACGTGCGGATGAAGTCGACGATCAGCTGCCGGCCCTGCTGGCGGATGTCGATGCCCGTGCTCGCGTCGGAGAGGTCGACGACGATGCGGCCCTCGCCGTTGCGGCCGCGCCGGAAGTCTACGTCGCGTAGCACGTGCTGCACGTCGCCCGGACGGGCCTCGGCGAAGCGCTGCACTACCTGCGCCGACGCGTCGAGCTGGTCGCTCTGGTCGATCAGCGTCACGAGGACCGCGTTGCCCTCGATGTTCGTCTCGTAGGTCTGCGGCCGGTTCAGGTTGAACACGACGCGCGTGCGGTTGCCGGCCTGCACGATATTGAGGCTGCGCAGCGACGCGTCGTCGATCTGGCGCTGCGTGGCGCCGAGCGCGTTGGTGGTGTCGAGGAAATCGAGCGCGATTCGCGCCGGGCTCGAGATCGAGAACCCGGCCGGCGGATTGGCCGGCGGATTCCTGAGCTGGATGCGGACGATCGTGCGTCCCGACGTCCCCTTCGACACCGTGACCTGGTCGATGCTGTTGGCCTGCGACCATGCGAGCGGCGCGAAAGCGAACGCCCCGATCGCTGCGAGTCCGATCATGGCGCCGCGGACGGTCGCCGCGGCGCTCCGGACCCGTTTGGCGATTTGTGCGCTCATCGTCTTCCCCCCTTCGGGTCCGTCTGCTGGAGCTGCAGCGCGGAGCTGCGCTCGGTCCAGTCGCCCGCGCTGTCCTGCACGAGTTCCTTCAGCTTGAGCTCGGTGTCGCTGATGCCGGTGACGACGCCGAAGTTCTGTCCCATGAAGTTGCCGGATCTCACCTGGTAGATGTCCTTGTCCGGCGTGCGCACCAGCGCGAACATCGCCTTGTCCTTCGCGAGCGTGCCCACCATCGACAGCGACTCGAGCGGGAAGCTCTCGAGCGGCTCGCGGCGGCGTGCGAGGTCGGGCGCGAGTCGGTCGTTGCCCTTCGTCGGCTCGATCTTGCGCGGCTTGAACGGGTCGGGAAGGTCGAACGCGTTGTACGCGAACGGCTCGTAAGGGCGGATTTGCGGCAGCGGCTCGAGCTTCCCCTGCGCGCCTTTCCCCTGCTCGCGCATCCAATCGCGAAGGTCCTGGTGGCTCTCGCCCGCGCAGCCCGTGGCGAGGAGCGCGACCGCGACGATCGTGGCGTGGCGCGCGATCATTTCTTCCTCGCCTTGTCCTTCGCCTGCTTGGCGAGGATGCGCTGCCGCTGGATCTCTTCCTCGTCGAGGTAGCGGAACGTCTTGGCCACCGCGTCCATGCGCAGCGTGCCCTTGTCGTTGACGATCGCGACGTTGTTCAGCGTCACGATACGCGGAAGCTGCGCGACGTCGCTCGCGAACGCGCCCATGTCGTGGTAGTTGCCGGTGATCTTGATCGCGATCGGGAGCTCGGCGTAGAAGTCCGCCATCCGCTCCTGCGCGGCCGGCTTGAACAGCTCGAACACGAGGCCGCGCCCGAGACCGGCCTGGTTGATGTCCGTCAGCAGCGCGTCGATCTCGGAGCGGTTCGGCAACTGCTTGACGAGCGCGCCGAACGATTGCTCGACCTCCGAAAGCTGCGCGCGGTAGGCGTCGAAGTTGATCGCCTTGGCCTTCTTTTCACCGTACTGGATGCGCAGCGTGCCTTCCTCGGCCTGCGATTTGTCGAGCGTCTCGTACTGGTCTTTCCAGTCGAGGAACGCGCCGGCCGCGATGATCAGCGCGAACATCGTGCCGAGCACGAGGAGCTTCGGGAAGATCGGCCAGTTGCCGACATCCCGGAACGACAGGCGGCGGAGGTCGTCGAAGTTCATGCCTTCGCTCCGGGCGACGCGGGTCGGGCGGGCGGCGGCGCGGGCGTCGTCATCGGCGGCGCCGGTTTCACCTGGAAGTTCAGCGTGAACTCGTTCACCTGCTGCGGCGGCGCGCCGCGCGCGGCGGGCAGCGACACGAGCTTGATCTCGACGAGCTCGGGCGTCGTGACCCAGGGCGATGCCTCGATGTTGCGCATCAGCGTCGACACGCGCGCGTTCGACTGCGCGTAGGCGACCATCTGGATCCGGGTGCCGGTCTGCCTGATCGACTTCAGGTAAATGCCGTCGGGAAGCTGGCGCACGACCTGGTCGAGCAGATGGACCGCCTCGCTGCGGTTCGATTGCAGCGTCTCGACGACCTGCTTGCGCGCCAGCACCTGCTGGATCTGGTCGCGCAGCTTGTCGATCTCGCGGATCTGGTCGTCCAGCTTGGCGATCTCGACCTTGAGGAGCTTGTTGCGCGCGCTCTGGTCCTCGATCTTCGCCGAGAAGATCATGTGGACGAGTCCGACGACGGCGAGCGCGAGGATCGCCAGCAGCACGGCGAACGAGACGAACTGGCGTTGGCGCGCCTGGCGTTTCTGTTCGCGGTGCGGCAGCAGGTTGATGCGGACGGCGTTGGCCATGGCTCAGCCCCGCGCTTTTCCGACGCGCACGCGACCGACCGAAGCGCGCGCGGCGCCCCCTCGGGGGGAGGCTCGCGCAGCGAGCGTCGTGGGGATCGGCGCCCGCAGGG
>JBDTNO010000319.1:0-2968 GCA_039933715.1 Betaproteobacteria bacterium | reverse complement strand
AGCGCGAACGCGACGTGGAACGGCGCAATGCGGTCGGCGCGTCCGCTGGCCTCGACGTACAGCGCCTCGTAGGCGTCGAGCGTCGGAATGCCCAGCGCCGCGAGGTCGAGGCCGTGCACGCCACCGTATTCGTCGGGACGCGTGTGCCATGCCATCGCGTTGAATCCCATGTCGGCGAGCGGATGGCCGAGCGTCGAGAGTTCCCAGTCGAGCACCGCGACGACGCGCGGCTCGACCGGGTCGAACATCAGGTTGCCGATCCGATAGTCGCCGTGGCAGATCGCGATCTCGTCACCGGGCGGGATGTGGTCGGGCAGCCATGCGATCAACCGGTCCAGCGCGGGATTCGCCCGGGTGCGCGACGCCGCCCACTGCTTCGACCAACGCGCGACCTGGCGCGCGAAATAGTTGCCGGGGCGACCGAAGTCGGCGAGACCGGACGCGTCGGGATCGACGCGATGCAACGCCGCGAGCGTGCGCGCCATCGACGCGTACATCGCAAGGCGCTCGTCGGGCGCGACGCCCGGCAGCGCATGCGTCGCGAACACGCGGCCGACGATCTTCTCCATCAGGTAGAACGGCGTGCCGACGACGTCGCGCCCGGCGTGGAACAACACGGTCCGCGGCACCGGCACCTCGCTCGACGCCAGCGCGCGCATCACGCGGAACTCGCGATCGACCGCGTGCGCCGACGGCAGGAGCTCGCCGCCGGGCTGCTTGCGCAGCACGAGCGCGCGTTCGTCAAAGTCGACGAAGAACGTCGGGTTCGACTGGCCGCCGCCGATGCGCGCCAGGCGCATCGGGCCGGTGAGCCCGGGCACGGCGCCGCGCAGGAATGCGTCGAGGCGCGCTGCATCGAAGCCCGCCGCACGCGCCACACGATCGGCGCGCGGATCGACCGCGCTCACGCCTGCGCCGGCCGCCTCGGGCGGTCGACGTGGTTCCAGTCGAAGAAGGCGTCGGGATCCTCGGCGAGGTGGCGCGCGATCACCGTGCGATGCACCTCGGACGCGCCGTCGACGAGGCGCGCCTGCCGCGCATAGCGGTAGATCCATTCGAGCGGCGTGTCCTTCGAGTAGCCGAGCGCGCCGCAGAGCTGGATCGCCGTATCGACCGCCCGCTGCAGCGCGTCGGCGACATGGATCTTCGCCATCGACAATTCGTTGCGCGCCATCGCGCCGGCGTCGAGCTTCGTCGCCGCGTGCATGACGATGAGACGGCCGATGCGAAGCTGCATCGCCGCTTCGCCGATCGCGAGTTGCACCGACTCGCGTTCCGCGAGGCGCATGCCGCCGCTGCGTCGCTCGGCGATGTACGCGCCGGCGATCTCGAGCGAGCGGCGCCCGAGTCCCAGCCAGCGCATGCAGTGGGTGAGCCGCGCCGGCCCGAGCCGGATCTGCGCGACCTTCAACCCGTCGCCGACGCCGAGCAGCCGGTTCTCGTCCGGAATCTCGAGGCCTTCGAAGAGGAGCTCGCCATGGCCGCCATGCTCCTCTGGACCCATGACCGGGATCCGGCGCACGAGGCGCCAGCCGGGTTGGTCGCGGTGGAACATGAACGCCGTATGGCCATGTCGGGCGTCGTCGCCGGTGCGCGCGATCAGCAGGAAATGCTCGGCGGCCGCGGCGCCGGTGATGAACCACTTGTGGCCGCGGATCCGCCACGCGTCGCCGCGACGCTCGGCGGTCGTGCGGATCATCGACGGATCGGAGCCCCCGCCCGGCGGCGGCTCGGTCATCACGAACGACGAGCGCACGGCGCCGTCGACGATCGGCTGGAGCCAGCGATCCTTCTGCGCGTCGGTCCCGATGCGCGCGAGCACCATCATGTTGCCGTCGTCCGGCGCGGCGCTGTTGAACGCCGCCGGGCCGAAGATCGAGCGGTTCATCTCCTCGTAGCACGCCGCCATGCCGACGAACGACAGTCCCCCGCCGCCGCGCGCCTTCGGCGTCTGAAGCGCCCACAGCCCCTGCGCGCGCGCCTCGACCCGCATCGCCTGCAGCACGTCCTCGCGCAAGCTCTCGTACGCGTCGTAATTGGCGCGATCGGCCTCGAGCGGAATCAGTCGTTCGTCGACGAAGGCACGAACGCGCGTGCGCATCTCTTCGTTCGCGCGGTCCAGCGTGAAGTCCATCGTTCGCTCCTTACAACGCGCTCACCGCGTGGCCGCCGTCGACCGCGATCGTCGCACCCGTCATGTACGTCGAAGCGTCGGAGGCGAGCAACAGGAGCGGCCCCTCGAGGTCCTCGACGCGCCCGAGCCGCCGCTGCGGGATGCGCTTGACCAGCGCCTGGCCGCCTTCGGTCGCGAAGAATTCGCGATTGATGGGCGTCTCGACGTATCCTGGCGCGAGCGCATTGACGCGAATGCCGTGGCGCGCGAGCTCCAGCGCCATCGCGCGCGTCAACTGCACCAGCGCGGCCTTCGACGTCGCGTACGGCGCGACCTGCGCCGCGACGCGCTCGCCGAGCACCGACGCGATGTTGACGATACTCCCGCCGCGACCGGCGTCGCGCATGCGCCGTGCGACCGCCTGCGCGACGCGCCACGCACCGTCGAGGTTGACGTCGAGCACCTCCGCCCACTCGCGCTCGGTGACGTCGAGGAACGGCCGCGTGATCGCCACGCCCGCGTTGTTCACGAGCACGTCGATCGGACCCAGCGCGTTAGCGGCATCGGCCACCGCCGCGTCGACGCTCGCGCGGTCGGTGACGTCCATCGCGAACGCCTGCGCATTCGCGCCGTCGCGCCGCATCGTGCCGGCGAGCGCATGTCCCGCGTCGATCCGGCGCCCTGCTAGCGCCACCGACGCGCCGGCGCGCGCCAGCATGCGCGCGAAGTCGCGCCCAAGTCCGCCGAACGCGCCCGTCACCAGCGCCACCTTGCCGTCGAGTCGAAGCTGCATCGTGCGGCTAGGGCCTGTTAGCGCTACCGGGGCACTCGCGCCCATGCCGCGCTGGCCGCAGG
>JBDTNO010000318.1:0-2970 GCA_039933715.1 Betaproteobacteria bacterium | reverse complement strand
GGATGCGCGACGCGCCGGGCGGGTGGGATGGCGAGGCGCCCGCCGCCGGTCGTGGAAGGCCCCACGACCAAGGCGGGCAACGACGCCAGCCGCCCGCCCGGCGCGTCCCGCAGGGCGGACGAGCCAACGCCAAGTCGGGGGTTCGAGAAGTTCCTGAATGCGAGTCCGCGCGCGCCGTGAGGTTACGCAGAGTTTCCCTAGCGGTTTCGCTCTCGCCGAGCGCGCGATGCGGGACGCATGTCGGGAGATCGGTGTCGACTCCGCGTGCGCGACGACCATCGCACGGTCGCGAACGTTCGTCTTTCGCGCGCCGCATCGCGACATCCGGCGCGGCCATCCGCCATCTCGCACCTGATTTGCGATGAACCGCCTCGCCGGCGCTTCCAGCCCGTACCTCCGCCAGCACGCGGACAACCCGGTCGATTGGCAACCGTGGGACGACGAGGCGCTCGCGCTCGCCCGCACGCTCGACCGGCCCATCCTGCTGTCGATCGGCTACGCGGCCTGCCACTGGTGCCACGTGATGGCGCACGAGTCGTTCGAGGACGACGACGTGGCGCGCGCGATGAACGGCGCGTTCGTCAACATCAAGGTCGATCGCGAGGAGCGCCCCGACCTCGATCGCATCTACCAGGCCGCGCACGCGCTGCTGACGCGGCGCTCGGGCGGCTGGCCGCTGACGATGTTCCTGACGCCGTCGGGCGCGCCATACTTCGCCGGCACCTATTTCCCTAGGCGCGGGCGCCATGGCCTGCCGGGATTCCTCGACCTGCTGCCGCGGGTCGCCGACGCCTACCGCGAGAAGGGCGAAGCGATCGCCGAGCAGGGCGAGCGGCTCGCCGAGGCGATGCGCACGCTCGAGCCCGGCGACGGCGCCGCGGTGTCGCGCGGGGCGGCCGACGCCGCGCTCGCCGGACTCAAGCACGCGTTCGATCCGGAATGGGGCGGCTTCGGCGGCGCGCCGAAGTTCCCGCATCCGTTCGAGCTCGACTTCTGCCTTCGCGCCGGCGCGCGCGGCGACGACGAGGCGATGCGCATCGTCACGACGACGCTCGACCGCATGGCCGAGGGCGGCATCCACGACCACCTGCGCGGCGGCTTCTGCCGCTACAGCGTCGACGCCGAGTGGTCGATTCCGCACTTCGAGAAGATGCTCTACGACAACGGGCCGCTGCTCGCGCTCTATGCGGAGACAGCGCTCGCCACCGGCGAAGCGCGCTACGCCGAGGTCGCGCGCGGCATCGTCGCGTGGCTGGCGAGCGAGATGCGCGCGGACGACGGCGCGTTCTTCTCGTCGCTCGACGCGGACAGCGAAGGCGAGGAAGGCAAGTTCTACGTCTGGAGCGTCGCGGAGGTTCGCGCCGCGCTCGATGCGGACGCGTACGCGATCACGGGCCTTCATTACGGCCTCGACGGCCCGCCGAACTTCGAGGGCCATGGGTGGCATCTGCGCGTCGTGCGGCCGCTCGACGAGGTCGCGCGTACGCTCGGGCTCGCGGCGGCGGAAGCCGAAGCGCGACTCGCACGCGCGAAGGAGCGACTTCTCGATGTGCGATCGCGCCGCATCCGGCCGGGCCTCGACGACAAGGTGCTGACGAGCTGGAACGCGCTGGCGATCGCGGGACTGTCGCGCGCGTCGCGCGCGCTTTCGGAGCCGTCGTGGGACGACATGGCGGAAGCGGCGGTCGATGCGCTGCGACGCACCGTCTGGTGCGACGGACGCCTCTACGCGACGCGCCGCGGGGGCGAGCCGGCGTTGCCGGCCTATCTGGACGACTACGCGTTCCTGCTCGACGCGCTCGTCGAGCGCATGCAATGCCGGTTTCGCGCGTCCGACCATGCGTGGGCGATCGAGCTCGCGGGCGCGTTGCTCGACCGCTTCGAGGACGACGCGCGGGGCGGCTTCTGGTTCACGTCGCACGACCACCCGGCGCTCTTCCACCGGACCATGCCCGGTCACGACAACGCGACGCCCTCGGGCAACGGCGTGGCGGCGCGCGCGCTCGCCTCGCTCGGCGCTCTCGCGGGCGACGTGCGTGCCCTCGATGCGGCGCGACGCGCCGTCGCGCGCTTCGGCCCGTCGATCGCGCGATCGCCGGGCGGCTACTCGACGCTCCTCGAAGCGCACGGCGATCTCGAGCGGCCCCCGACGCAGGTGATCCTCGTCCCGGCGCCCGGAAGCGCCGCGGCGACGTCGTGGCGCGACGCGCTGCGCGCCGCATACCGCCCGGACCTGCAGGTCTTCCTGGTCGATCCCGCGAGCGCGCCTCCCGCGCTCGTCAAGGGCGCCATCCCGCGGCAAGGCGCGCGCGCGTGGGTCTGCCGCGGGACGACCTGCCTGCCGCCGGTCGATACGCTCGCCGAACTCGAGGCGTCGGTCGCGACGCGGGCGTGATCCGGGCTTGGTCCCGGGTGCGCGGGCGCGTCGGCGAGAGCGGGTTTCCCTGCGTGGCGATCGATGGGCGGTTCGGATAAGATTGGCGGTCTGGATCCCGCTTCGGAGCTCCGACCCATGAACGTCTCGCTGATCATCCTCGCCGGTGCCGCGCTCGTCGCCACCGGCTCCGTCCAGGCGCAGGATGGCAAGGCGCTGCTCCAGAAGTCCGGATGCACCGCCTGCCATGCGATCGACAAGAAAGTCGTCGGTCCCGCGTACAACGACGTCGCCGCCAAGTTCAAGGGCCAGGCCGGCGCGGCGGCGATGCTCGCCGACAAGGTCAAGAAGGGCAGCTCCGGCGTCTGGGGCCCGGTGCCGATGCCGCCCAACGCCGCGGTCCCCGACGCCGACATCAAGACGATGGTCGCCTACATCCTGTCGCTCAAGAAGTAGGCGCTTGCACGCTCCACGAAGCCGGCTTCGCGCCGGCTTTGTCGCTTGAGAACCAGCGGACGGCGGTCGGAAACACGAGCCTCAAGCACGACGAGTGGTGCGTGCAGCAGGTGTTTTCCGCCCGCCGCCCGCCGCCCGCC
>JBDTNO010000317.1:0-3005 GCA_039933715.1 Betaproteobacteria bacterium | reverse complement strand
CGCGAAGCTCCAGCCCGTGGACGACTACGATTGGCGGCTCGTCCGCGAGGCCGCCATCGGCAGCGTCCGCTTTGATCGACTCGTCCAGGTCCAGGAAGCCAACCTCGTCCTCAACGTCAACAAGCGCAACGCGAAGGCGATCGCCGCCTATCGCGCGTGCGGGCTCGCGACGCGCGAAGACGTCGTCGTCGACATCGGCGGGGGGTTCGTGATGGACGACTACGTGATGGCGAAGCCGCTGTGAGCGCGTGCGACGAAGCCCGTCGCGGCTTGCCCGTCCACCCCCGTTGCGGCTACCATCGTCCAATGCCTGCGCCCCGCTGTCCGTCGTTCGTTCCGGTGCCGGCGGCGGGGTCCTGAAACCAGTTCCAAACGCGACGACCGAGCCGCCGGACCCGACGTCCCGGCGGCTTTTTCATTGATGCCCCGACCGCTCGCGCTGTACGACACCTGGGAACGACGCACGCGGCCGTTCGAGCCGATCGACGCCGCGCGGCCGGTCGGCCTCTACACATGCGGCCCGACCGTCTACGACTACCAGCACATCGGCAACTTCCGCACGTTCCTGTTCGAGGACATCCTGAAGCGCGTGCTGCGGTTCAACGGGTATGCGATCCGCCACGTGATGAACATCACCGACGTCGGGCACCTCGTGTCCGACGCCGACGAAGGCGAGGACAAGATCGAGAAGGGGGCGCGGCGCACCGGCAAGACCGCGTGGGAAGTCGCCGAGTTCTACACGCAGGCGTTCCTCGACGACATGCGGCGCCTGAACATCGAGGACCCCACGATCCTGTGCAAGGCGACCGACCACATCGCCGAGCAGGTCGCGTTCATCGGCGAGATCGAGCGCAACGGCTACGCGTACACGACGGCCGACGGCGTTTATTTCGACACGTCGCGGCTCGCCGACTACGGCCACCTCGCGCGGCTCGACATCGCGGGGCTCGAGGCGGGACGTCGCGTCGAGATCGGGGAAAAGCGCCATGCGACCGATTTCGCGCTGTGGAAATTCACGCCCGCGGGCGCGTCGCGGCAGATGGAGTGGGACGCCCCGTGGGGGCGCGGGTTCCCCGGCTGGCACATCGAGTGCTCGGCGATGGCGCAGAAATACCTCGGCGACTGGTTCGACATCCATGCCGGCGGCGAGGACCACATCCCGGTCCACCACACGAACGAGATCGCGCAGACCGAGGCGCGCCTCGCCGACCGTCCGGAGATCCCGTCCGCGCACCGCCGGCTCGCGAACTTCTGGATGCACGCCTACTTCCTGCTCGCGAACGACGCGAAGATGGCGAAATCGGCGGGCGGTTTCCTGCGCGTCGCGTCGCTCGACGAGCGCGGCGTCGACCCGCTCGCGTTCCGCTACCTCTGCCTGACCGCGCACTATCGCAGCCAGCTCAACTTCACCTGGGAGGCGCTCGACGCCGCGGCGACCGGCCTCGAGCGGTTGCGGCAGGGCTTCCACGCGATCTCCGATTCGGGGGCGATGCCCGACCCCGCGATGCTCGAGCGCTTCACCGACGAAATCAACGACGACCTGAACCTTCCTCGCGCGCTCGCCGTCGCGTGGGAGACGCTGCGGGGCGACCTTCCGCCCGCGGTGAAGCGCGCGACGCTCGCGCGCTTCGACCAGGTCTTCGGCCTCGGCCTCGAAACCTGGGCGCCGAGGGCGGACGAGGCGCCGCAGGACGTGAAGGCGCTCGCGGAAGCCCGCTTCACGGCGCGCCACGCGAAGGCATGGGCGGAAGCCGACCGGTTGCGCGCCGCGCTGCACGCGGCGGGATGGGAAATGGAAGACCGCACGGACGGCTACGCGCTCAAGCGCCGCGCCGAGAGACCGGCGTGAAGCTCGCGACGCTCGCCGACGGCACGCGCGACGGCCAACTCGCCGTCGTCTCCCGCAACCTCGCACGCGCGGTCGCCGTGCCGGAGATCGCGCGGACGCTGCAGCGCGCGCTCGACGACTGGATGCGCGTCGCGCCCGCGCTCGCCGCGATCGCCGAAGAGCTCGATGCCAGCCGCCTCTCCGACGCGCAGGCGTTCGACGCGACGCGGGCGCGCGCGCCGCTGCCACGCGCGTACCAGTGGGCGGACGGGTCGGCGTACGTGAACCATGTCGAGCTCGTGCGACGCGCGCGCGGCGCGACGATGCCGCCGGAGTTCTGGACCGATCCGCTGATGTACCAGGGCGCTTCCGACCACATGCTCGGCGCTTGCGAGGACATCGTGCTCGCCGACGAGGCGTGGGGGATCGATTTCGAGGCCGAGGTCGCGGTAGTGACCGGCGGCCTCGCGATGGGTTCGGACGAGGACGCGTCGCTGGCCGCGGTCCGCCTCGTGACGCTGGTCAACGATGTCAGCCTGCGCAACCTCATCCCCGCGGAGCTCGCGAAGGGATTCGGCTTCCTGCAATCGAAGCCGGCGTCCAGCTTCGCGCCGGTGGCGGTGACGCCCGACGAGCTCGGGGGCGCATGGCGCGACGGCAAGCTTCACCGCCCGCTGGTCTCGCATCTCAACGGCGCGCTGTTCGGGCGGCCGGACGCGGGCACCGACATGACGTTCTCGTTCGCGCGCCTCGTCGCGCATCTCGCGAAGACGCGCGACCTGGGCGCCGGCACGATCGTCGGTTCGGGCACCGTGTCGAACCGCGAGAACGACCATCCCGGCCGGCCCGCTTCGGCCGGCGGCGTCGGGTACTCGTGCATCGCCGAGCAGCGCACGGTCGAGACGATCCTCGAGGGCAAGCCGCGCACGCCGTTCCTCCGCTTCGGCGACCGCGTGCGCATCGAGATGCTCGATGCGGAGGGCCGCACGATCTTCGGCGCGATCGACCAGCGCGTGCGCGCCCCCGCCTAAGGAAGCTCTGCGTAACCCGCGGATGCGCGACGCGTCGGGCGGGTGGGATGGCGAGGCGCCCGCCGCCGGTCGTGGAAGGCCCCACGACCAGGGCGGGCAACGACGCCAGCCGCCCGCCCGGCGCGTCCCGCAGGGCGGACGAGCGA
>JBDTNO010000316.1:0-3018 GCA_039933715.1 Betaproteobacteria bacterium | reverse complement strand
GTTGTTCTTCTGGTGCGTGTAGTCCTTGAGCGTCGACAGGAGCGCCGTCTTGCCGGCGATCTCCTTGACGATCCCCTGGAACGGCGCCTCGCCATGCGGCTCGAGGAAGACGAACTCGTTGGCGAGGAGCGTCGGCACCAGCGGTCCGGTGACGCGGTAGAGCGTGTGTCCGCCCTGCTGCCAGCTCTCCATCCCCTTGCCGTGGCGATCCCAGAAGTCGCCCGGCAGTTCCTCCATGCCCGAGTAGAGGAGCTCGGTGTCCTCGAGGACCTTGTCATTGAAATAATCCTCGGCGGCGAGCCCCAGCGCCCGCGCCTTGATGCGCATGTTGATGTCCTTCGACACCAGCACGACGTCCCGGGGCGCATGCGTACCGGCGAGGTGCATGACGACCGCGAGGATCTGGTTGTCGGTCTTGCCGTTCGCGAGCGAAGGCGGCAGCGCGGTCGTGATCGTCTCGGTCTGGAGGTAGAGCCGTCCGGTCGCCGCGCCGTTCGACTTCTGCTCGAGCGGGATGCCGGCCGCGATCGCGTCGCCGCCGGCGCTCGCGTGCGTCGTGACGAGCTCGTCCAGAAATCGCGAAGCCTGCCGCGCGTTGCGCGCCACCTCGGTGGTGCCCTTCTTGTGGTTGTCGAGCTCCTCGAGCGTGAGGATCGGCAGGTAGATGTCGTGTTCCTCGAAGCGGAAGAGGCTCGTCGGGTCGTGCATCAGCACGTTCGTGTCGAGCACGAACAGCCGGATCGACGTCGGGGCGGGGCGTCCTCCGGCCTTGGAGGCGCGGGCGGCTTTGCGGGAAGCGAGCGAGATGAGCTGGGAGGGGGCGGGGCGCAGCTTGCGTTCGACCATGATTCTCCTGTCGGGCGCCCGGAAAGGAAGCGCGGTCGCCTCTCGAAGCCATGCTACGCCGCGCCCCGCCGAAAGCACAAGAGGTGGTAGGCGTAACGGCCGGAAACGCCACGGGTTGTGGCAAACCGGTAGGGGGTTTGGTCCCCCCGACGCTCGCTTCGCGCGCCTCCCCCGAAGGGGGCGCGCGAGCTCGGGGCGACCCGTCGCTCGCGGTGCGGCCCGCGGTCGCCAGCCGGAGCCGGCGGTCGCGGCCGCCTCGCGTACCGCGGCAGCCCGCCGTCAGCGGCGTTGCAGCGTCTCGACGAAGGCCAGCACCTCGTGGGCGTGGCCCGGCACCTTCACGCCGCGCCATTCGCGCGCGAGCTTTCCGTCGGCGCCGATCACGAAGGTCGAACGCTCGATGCCGCGGACCTTCTTCCCGTACATGTTCTTCACCTTGATCACGTCGAACGCCTGGCAGAGCTTTTCGTCGGGATCCGAGAGCAGCGGGAACGGGAAGCCCATCTTCGTCGCGAAGTTCTGGTGCGACTTGATCGAGTCGCGCGACACGCCGGCGACGACGGCGCCGGCCTTCGCGAACTTGCCGTGGAGGTCGCGGAACTGCTGGCCCTCGGTCGTGCAGCCGGGCGTGTTGTCCTTCGGGTAGAAATACAGGACGACCGGATGGCCGCGCTGCTCGGACAGCGTGAACGGTCCGGCCGTCGCTTCGACGGTGAAATCGGGCACTGGCTCGCCGGGCATCGGAAGCTCCTCGTGGACGGTCAGGCGGCGCGCGAAAGCGCATCGCCGGGGAACGGGCCCTGCTGCACGAACAGCGTGCCGCCGCGACCCGGGACGGTGCCGACGCCCACCGCGCAGCGCGGCAACGCCAGCGGCTCGACCGCGTCGTGGAGCGCGCGGAGACTGCACAACGTCCAGCCTTGCGCCTTCCAGCCGGCGATGAGCTGCTCGAGGACCGGCGCCAGCCGCATCCCTTCGAGCTCGGCATGCAGCGTGAAGACCTGCACGGGGGAGCCGGGGGACCCGGTCCGCCGCAACAGGCGCTCGGCGACGTTCGTCGCATCGACGCCGTCGAGGCCGATCATCTCGTCGAGCGTGGGGAGGGTCGTCGGGAACTGCGGGCAGCGCACGGGCTCCGCGTTCCACACCGGCAAATGCGGATGCGTGCCGCGCCCGTCCGAGCAGACCTGGAAGCCGAGCCGCTGCGTCAGTCGCAGCGCGTGGACGTTCATCTGCCATCCCGCGGCCCCGTGCGTGCGGGGCGGCTCCTTGAACACGTCGGTATAGCGGTCGCACGCGAGCCGCATCTCGCGCGCGGTCCACGCCGCGTCGGCATGCGCGACGCCGTCCTGCCAGCGCACGTGGTCCCAGCCGTGCACGCCGGTGTCGAATCCGGCGTCGCGGGTCATGCGCATCACGTCGCCGGCCCGGCGGCCGATGTCGGGCCCCGGGAGGAGCGTGCCGTACAGCAGCGTCTTCACTCCGTAGTGCTCGACGACGCCGGTGCGTTGCACCTTGCCGACGAACCCGGGGCGGAACACGCGCTTGATCGCACGCCCCGTGTGGTCGGGACCGAGGCTGAACAGGAACGTCGCGCCCACGCCGTGTCTGCGGAACAGCTCGACGAGCGCCGGCACGCCCTGGCGAGTGCCGCGGAGCGTGTCGACGTCGACCTTGAGCGCGAGGCGCACGTCGGCGCGCGCGGCTAGTCGACCAGCGCCCGCGCCGCGGCGACCTCGCCGCGGTACGCCTCGAAGATCCGCGCGAGCGCGTCGTCCATGCCGACCGTGGGCGCCCAGTCGAGGTCGCGCATCGTGTTCTCGATCACCGGGACGCGGTTCTGCATGTCCTGGTAGCCCTTGCCGTAGTATTCGTCGGCCGAGGTGTCCACGAGCGTCACGTGCGCGGCGCTGTCGCGGTACTCGGGATAGCGCTTCGCCATCGCGAGCATCATCGTCGCCACCTCGCGCACCGAGTAGTGGTTGGCCGGGTTGCCGACGTTGTAGATCTTGCCGCTCGCGACGCCGTCCGGGTTCTCGATGACCTTCATCAGCACCGAGACGCCGTCGTCGATGTAGGTGAACGCGCGCTTCTGCGAGCCGCCGTCGACGAGGCGTATCGGCTCGCCGCGCACGATGTGGCCCAGGAACTGCGTGATGACGCGCGAGCTGC
>JBDTNO010000315.1:0-3023 GCA_039933715.1 Betaproteobacteria bacterium | reverse complement strand
TCTGTTCCTGCTGATCCAGGCCACGCTGTTCGGGCTCGAGCTGACGCCGCCCGCGCAGGAATGGTTCGTCGTGCCGTGGACCAACGCGCTCGCGCAGATATCCACCGCGATCGTGACGTTCTTCGACCCGAACGTCGTCGCGGTCGGCAAGGTGATGCGCAGCACGCAGAACGGCTTCGCCGTCTCGATCGAGGCCGGCTGCAACGGCGTCGAGGCGACGATCGTCCTGCTGGCCGCGATCCTCGCATTCCCGGCGCCGTGGAAGCACAAGGTCGCGGGCCTCGCCGCGGGCATCGTCGCCGTGCAGGGGCTCAACATCCTGCGCGTGATCAGCCTGTTCTACCTCGGTCAGTGGGACTTCCAGGTGTTCGAGTGGGCGCACCTGTACGTGTGGCAGGCGCTGATCATGCTCGACGTGCTGGTCGTGTGGCTGGTTTGGGTCCGCACGCTGCCGCGCGGTGCGGGCGACGATTCCGAGCCACCCATGCCTCCCAGCGCGGTCACCGCGTCCGCCTGACGTGGCCGCGCCGAAGGTGCCGCCACCGCCTCCGCCTCCCTCCGGCACCGCGCGCGTGCGCTCGCCGCTCGGGCGCTTCATCGTCACGGTGCTCGTGTGGCTGCCGGTGACCTTCGCGGTCTGGTACCTGGTCTCCCCGGCGCTGATGTGGATCGTCAGGTTCCTGTGCTCGGCGGCGGCGCTGCCGTTCGGCGATCTCGTGCGCACGGTCGAGCAGAGCGGCTCGACGATGGTGTTCGTGACCTCGCTCAAGCCCGGCCAGGCTGCGGGCGCCGGCGTGATCAGCGTGTCGGTCGACGGGCTGCTCTACGCGTTCGGCATGCCGATGTTCGCGGCGCTCACGCTCGCCGCGCGCGAGCCCGCGCGCTGGAAGATCCTCGCGCTCGGGATCGTCGCGTTGCTGCCGTTCGTCACGTTCGGCATCGTCGCGGACTTTCTCAAGAACGTCGCGATCACGTCGGGGCCGCTGGTCGCGTCGCAAGCCGGCTTCTCGTCCGCGCAGCGCGAGATGATCGCGTTCGCCTACCAGTTCGGCACGCTGATCCTGCCGACGGTCGTGCCCGCGATCGTGTGGGTGCTCACGCACCGCGCGTTCCTCGAGCGGATGCGGGGCAAACCATGATCCGCGCCGGGTCGCGAGCGACCCGGCGGTACCTCGGGGTCGGATCCGGATGTCATGCACCGCGCGTGCGCTTCGGTGAACGACGGCGACATCCGGCTCTGACCCCCTGGTTTCGCAGCCCGGACCCCTGTCTCGAGGCTCACGAGGTCGGTTTCGCTTTCCTCTCCCTCTCCCGCTCGCGCAGCACGCGCCGCTGCACCTTTCCCGTCGTCGTCATCGGCAACGCTTCGATGAACTCGATCTCGCGCGGGGTTTCGTAGGGCGCGAGCTTGCCGCGCACGTGCTGGCGGATCTCGTCCTCGAGCGCGACCGAGGGCGTGTGCCCGGCGGCGAGCACGATGTAGGCCTTGACGACGTTGCCGCGATCCTCGTCGGGCGACGGAACGACGGCGGCGTTCGCGACCGCGGCATGGCGAACGAGGCAGTTCTCGATCTCGGAAGGCCCGATCCGATAGCCGGCGGCCTTGAACATGTCGTCGGCGCGCCCGCGGTACCAGAGGTTGCCGTCGTCGTCCTGCTCGGCGATGTCGCCGGTGCGGCACCAGTCGCCCGTGTATTTCGCGCGCGTGCCTTCCGGGTTGCCCGCGTACTCGATGAAGAACACCGGATCAGGCGTGCCGTCGGGCGCGATGCGGTTCAGGGCGACGTCGCCCGCCTCGCCCCTCGGCAATTCGCGGCCGTCATCGTCGATGATCGCGACGCGATGGCCCGGGTACGGGCGCCCCATCGAGCCCGGCTTAGCGGGCCACAGCTCGTGCGAGTTGCCGACGATATAGTTCATCTCGGTCTGCCCGAACATCTCGTTGATCGTGACGCCGAGCGCGTCGCGCGCCCATTCGAACACGGTCGATCCGACCGACTCGCCGGCGCTCATGATCGAGCGCATGGCGACGTCGAAGCGCTCGCGCGGCCGCGGGAACGCCTTCATCATCATCTTGAGCGCGGTCGGAAACAGGAACGCGTTGCGGATCCCGTACTTCTCGATCAGCGCGAAGGCGCGCTCCGGCTCGAAGCGCCCGCGGTAGCCGACGATCGGCTGGCCGTGGTAGAGCGCGGGCAGCAGCGCATCCATGAGCCCGCCGGTCCACGCCCAGTCCGCCGGCGACCAGAAGAGGTCGCCTTCGCGCGGGTAACCGTCGTGCGAATAGGTGAATCCGGACAGGTTGCCGATCAGGCACGCGTGCGGCATCAGCGCCGCCTTGGGCGGGCCGGTCGTGCCGCTCGTGTAGATGACGAGCGCCGGATCGGACGCCGCGGTGGCGACCGGACGGTGGTGCGGCGACGCCTGCGCGAGCACGTCTTCCCAGGCGACGACGCCGGCCTCGCGCGCGCCCGCGACGCCGATCACGTGCGCGACGCCCGGGCAGCGCGCGCGGATCGGCACGAGGTTCGGCAGCGACTGCGGATCGACGATCGCCACCTTCGCCGCGCTGTGGACGAGCCGGTACTCGAGCGCCTCGGGGCCGAACAGGAACGACAACGGCACCGCGACCGCACCCATCCGGTAGACGGCCATGTGCGCGATCACCGTCTCGGGACGCTGCGGAAGCATCAGCGCGACGCGATCGCCGCGTCCGACGCCGAGCGCGGCGAGCGCGTTGGCGAGGCGCCGCGCGCGCTGTTCGAGATCCCAGAACGTGAGCGCCGCGGTCGCGCCCGACTCGTCCTCCCAGTAGAGGGCGAAGCGCGAGCGGTCGCGCGCCCAGCGCGAGCAGCACGCGTCGGCGATGTTGAACGACGCCGGCACGTTCCAGCGGAACGCGCCGTGGATCTCGGCGTAACGGTCGATCACAGGCGCGAAGAATACCCGGCGCGCCGGCTGCCCCGCTAGGGAAGCTCTGCGTAAGCCGCGGATGCGCGACGCGTCGGGCGGGTGGGATGGCG
>JBDTNO010000314.1:0-3025 GCA_039933715.1 Betaproteobacteria bacterium | reverse complement strand
CGCCGCGCCGCCATTCGGACGCGTCGTCAATCGCGCCGACGAAGGATTCGCCGACGAAAGGCTGATGCGCGACTCCGAGGATCGGACGCGTGCCGTCGTGCAGCGCGATCAGCGTCGCCCAGTGGAGCTGGCCGAGGATGAAGCTGCGCGTGCCGTCGATGGGATCGATCACCCACGTGTAGCGCGAGGTGCCCGGCTCGCGGCCGTGCTCCTCGCCGAACACGCCGTGATCGGGCCACGCGCGTGCGATCTCCGCGCGGATCACCGCCTCCGCGGCGCGGTCGGCCTCGGTCACCGGATCGTAGCCGCGCGCGCCACCCTTGTCCTCGACGACGATCGTCTCGCGAAAGTGCGGCAGGATCGCCTCGCCCGCCGCGGTGGCGACGCGAACGGCAAACTCGAGGAAGTCGGAAGCCATCGCCAACTGCCGGCTCGTCTCGTGGCGTCGAGTCGCTAAGGCCGGCGGGCGAAGATCGTCACGCCGGCAAGCTTTTCCTGCGCCTCGATCAGCGACGGCACGTACTTGTCGCCGAAACCGAGCGCGTTCGCGGTGACGAGGCTCTGGTGCACGGCCTCGCCGATCGTCGACGGGATCATCATCGCCTCGGTGAAGTGCGTGTAATAACGCAGGTCCTTGGCGGCATTGGCGAGGGTGAACTTGAGTCCGCCGAGATCGCCCGACTCGAGCATCTTGCCGACGACCATCTGGAACAGGCCCGAGTTCACCGCGCCCGCCGAAATCACCTCGTGCAGCTTGCTGATCGACAGGCCGGATTTCGCGGCCGCCGCGCAGGCTTCCGCGCTCGCCGTGCAGATTGCCTGTGCGAGGAAGTTGTTGATGAGCTTGAGGACGATTCCGTGGCCCGCCGGACCCGCGTGGAAGATGTTCTCGCAAAAGGCGGCGAGCACGGGCTTCACTTCGGCGAACGTCGCGTCGTCGGCGCCGACCATGATGTTGAGGCGCCCCTGCTCGGCCTCGACCGGCGTGCGCGCCAGCGGCGCGTCGATGAACTTCACGCCCTGCTTCGCCAGCGCCTCGCGGGTTTTGGTCGTGGTCGCCGGCTCGCTCGTCGAGGTATCGACGACGACGAGGCCGCCGCGCGCGGCGCTCGCGATGCCGTCGGCGCCGAACACGGTCTCCTCGACCTGCGGCGCTCCGGTGACGCACAGGAACACGATGTCGGAGGCGCGGGTGAGCTCCGCCGTCGTCTTCGCTTCCTTCGCTCCCTTGGCGACGAGGTCGTCGACGGGGGCGCGGTTGCGATGCGCGCGAACGGTCAGCGGATAACCCTTGGTGACGAGATTCTTGGCGATGCCGTGGCCCATGAGGCCGACGCCGACGAAGCCGATGCGCGGCTTTTCCATCTGACTCTCTCCTTCGTATTGCGGGTGGTGGCCCTGGTCCGGCGGAAGCCGGACGCTTGCGGGAAGCGAACGATAGCGTGTTTTCAGTCGACTGCGGGCGGCTCCGGAATCATGGGACGCGCGCGGCGGCGCTCGAACAGCGCGACCGCCAGCCCGCTGCCGGCGATGATCAGCATGCCGACCATCGACGCGCCGTCGGGCAGGTCGCCGAACAGCAGCCATCCGACCAGCATCGCCCAGACGAGATGCATGTACGTGAACGGCGTCAGCGCCGACGCGGGCGCGCGCTGGAACGCGAGGATGAACATGAAGTGCCCGAGCGTTCCGAGCAGTCCCGTCGCGCCCACGAGGAGCGTGTCGCGCCACGGCATGTCGGGGCGGATGTCGAGGAAGGGCAGCAGCGGGGTCATCACGACGGTGCAGATCAGCGCCGGGTAGAAGAGCGTGACGCGCGGGTCCTCGTCGGCGGCGAGGCGCGTCATGATCTGGAACGACGCGTAGACGCACGCGGCGACCAGCACCAGCAGCGACGCGCCGCGGAAGATGTCGCTGCCCGGCTTCACGATCAGCAGCATCCCGATGATCCCGGCGACGATGAACGCGACGCGCAGCGGCGTCAGGCGCTCGCGCAGGTAGAAGCGCGCGATGACGATGACGAGCACCGGCGACGTGTAGTTGAGCGCCGTCGCATCCGCGAGCGGCAGCGTCTTCAGCGCCGTCATGAACAGCAGGCCCGAGACGACGATCGCGATGCCGCGCGCGACCTGCAGCTTGAGCCGCCGCGTGCGCACGAGGCCGAGCTTCATCCGCGGGCCGAGCCAGAGCGCGGTCGCGACGACCTGGGCCGTCCAGCGCGCCCACACCAGGAGCGGGATCGGATACGTCGCCGACAGGTGCTTGACGATCGAGTCGAGCGACGTGAAGCAGAGCGTCGCGCCGACGATCATCAGCGCAGCGGAGGCGGGAACGTGACTGCCGGACATCGGTACCGGATGCGAATCCGCGCCTAGACCGCGCGGCGCGCCGTCGCGGCGGCGCGATGCGGGGACTTCGGGCGGATCGTCATTCGTTCGCGGCGGACCCCGCGACGCGGTGAAGGCTTGCCTGCCGGGGCCGTTGCAGTATCGTGGAAATCGTGAAAGCTTTCAATGGCGGCGGCCGTCCGGCCGGCGCGACAAGCCGAAGGTCGATGATTCGCGCGTACGCGCGCAACCTCCAGACGGACCTCGGCGCCGAGATCGTCGACATCGAGATCGTCGCCTACGGGCCCGGCATCGGCATGCTGAAGGCCGATTCGGTCGTCGGCAACCGCATCGGCGAGGCGCTGGGCGCCGGCGTCAAGGTCGTCGCCTGCGAGAACACCATGCGCGGCCAGAAACTCCAGGAAGGCTGACATGCTGGACAGCATCGGCTACGTGCCCGCCGGGGTCGTCGAGATCATGCGGCGCCAGCACGAGCACTGGACCTACCTGCGGCCGTAGCGCCCGGGCGCCGGTCCGGCAACCCTGAAGGTCGTAGTTCACGCGTAGGCAGGCGTCAGGCTTGACACGCGCTTAATATTTCGACATATTTGGAAATGTCGATGTCGACAACTTTCCGGAGCCCGATCATGAAACGCTTTCACGTGCACGTTGCGGTCCGCAGTCTCGACGAGAGCATC
>JBDTNO010000313.1:0-3043 GCA_039933715.1 Betaproteobacteria bacterium | reverse complement strand
GATCGACGACTCGAACACCATCCGCCGCAGCGCCGAGATCTTCCTGCTCCAGGCCGGTTGCACCGTCATCCTGGCGGAGGACGGCTTCGACGCGCTCGCCAAGATCGCCGACCACCAGCCGAACCTCGTGTTCGTCGACATCATGATGCCGCGGCTCGACGGCTACCAGACCTGCGCCCTCATCAAGAAAAACGCGAAATTCAAGTCGACGCCGGTGATCATGCTGTCGTCGAAGGACGGGCTCTTCGACCGTGCGCGCGGCCGCATGGTCGGTTCGGACCAGTACCTGACCAAGCCCTTCACCAAGGAAAGCCTGCTGAAGGCGGTCGCGGCGCACGTGAACCGCGCGGCGGCCTGACCGGGCGGCGCCCTTCCCGCGGCGCCAGCGGCGGGTTCCCCAGGAAAGCGTGAGCATGATGATCAAGAAAATCCTCATCGTCGACGACTCGCCCACCGAGCGGCATGTGCTGAACGACATGCTGACCAAGGCGGGCTACGAGGTCGTCTCGAGCGACAACGGCGAGGACGCGATCCAGAAGGCGCGGTCGGTGAAGCCCGACCTGATCCTGATGGACGTCGTGATGCCGGGCCTCAACGGGTTCCAGGCGACGCGCGCGATCTCGCGCGACCCGGACACGCGCTCGATCCCGATCATCCTGTGCACGTCGAAGAGCCAGGAGACCGACAAGATCTGGGGGATGCGGCAGGGCGCGCGCGACTACGTCGTCAAGCCGGTGAACCGCGACGAGCTGCTCGCGAAGATCCAGGCGATCGACTGACCGGAAGGGAACGATGGCCCGCGCCGCGAAGCTCGATCTCCGTGCGTTCCAGCTGGAGCTCGCCACACGACTCGCCAGCAAGACCGCGGCGCAGGTCGAGTCGTCGCGGCTCGGGCTCGCGAGCGGCGGCGACCAGTGGCTCGTGCGACTCGGCGACGCGGGCGAGGTGGTCGCGGTGCCGCCGGTGACCGCGGTGCCGCACACGCAGCCCTGGCACATGGGCGTGGCGAACGTGCGCGGCAATCTCTACAGCGTGATCGACTTCGCGCGCTTCCTCGGGCGCGAGGGGCAGGGCGCGGGCGGGCAGGCCCGCCTCGTGTTGTTCGGCCCGCGCACGGGCGACCTCAACGCGGGGATCGTCGTGCAGCGGGTGCTCGGGCTGCGCAACCTCGCCGAGCTCGCGCCGTCGGGCGGCGTGCAGGGCGCGCCCGCGTGGTATGCGCAGCGGTGGATGGACGCCGACGGCCGCACGTGGCAGGAGATCGACCTGTCGCGACTCGCGCGAGACGACACGTTCCTGCAAATCGGAACCTGAAGCGGGGCGACGCGCCTCGAGCGACGATACGACCCGGAGGATCCATGGCGTTCAAGATGTCCACACTGTTC
The DNA here is from genome assembly GCA_039933715.1 of Betaproteobacteria bacterium. Classification (GTDB taxonomy): domain Bacteria; phylum Pseudomonadota; class Gammaproteobacteria; order Burkholderiales; family Casimicrobiaceae; genus VBCG01. Next base: position 1,658 of record JBDTNO010000313.1, on the reverse strand, counting down.
GGCGCGAAACCGTCCTCGGCGGGTTCCGACGACTTCGACATGCCGACGACGCAGGTCAGGATGGCCGCGCAGAACGCCGCCGGCTACGATCCGCTCGCGACCGTGTCCATCATGGAGCAGCTGCGCTCCGCGCCGACGACCGCGAAGCTGCCGAGCCGCATCCCGGTCATCGGCTCGATGTCGGTGGTCAAGCAGTTCCAGGTGCTGGGCACGCTGCTCGCGCTGTTCCTCGTTTTCGCGGCGCTGATGGTGTTCCTCGAGAACCGCCAGTCGACGCAGGCGGCTACCGCAGCGGCGACCGCGACCGAGATGCAGATGCTCTCGCAGCGCCTCGCGCGCGGGTCGGCGCTCGCCTCGCAGGGTCTCGCGGCGGGCTTCCCGGCGGTCGCCGACAGCCGCGAGCGCTTCCGCGCCGACATCGACGCGCTGCTGAGCGGCGGCACCGTGCGCGGCGTTTCGCTCGACGTCGCGCACGAGCCGCAGATCCTCGCGCTGCTCTCGAGCCTCAAGGCGCGGTGGGATCGCGTCGACGCGGCGGCTGAGCGGCTCACGACCAACCAGCAGAGTCTCACCTCGCTCGCCAAGGGCCTCGACGCGATCAACCAGGCGAACGCCGGACTCCTCGAGCTCGCGCAGCAGGGGGCCACGCAAATCGGCGCGGCCGGCGGCACGTTGCGCGAGGTCGATTTCGCGAACCAGCTCGCGGTGCTGTCGCAGCGGATCGCGAAGAACGCCAACACGCTCGCCTCGTCCGACGAGATCGATCCCGAGGTCGCGTTCCTGATGGGCAAGGACGTCGGCGTGTTCCGCGACATCCTGAACGGGCTCATCCGCGGCAGCGACTCGATGCGCATCGCGGCGATCCGCAACGAGGACGCGCGCGCGACGCTCGCCGAATTGCAGAAGCGTTTCGCGAGCTACGACACCGGCGTGTCGGCGATCCTGCAGAACATGCAGCGGCTGACCACCGCGAAGCAGGCGGCGCGCTCGATCAACGCGGAAGCCGAGCCGCTGCTCGACGATTCGGTGAAGCTCGCCGCGATGTACGAGGGCGGCGGCGGCCTCGCGCGCACGTTCACGCTGTGGGCGGCGATCATCTTCGCGATCCTGGCCCTCGTCTGTCTCGTGCTGCTCGGCAAGGTGTTCCTCGACGACGCGCGGATGCGGGCGTTCGAGAGCGAAGGCGAGAACAAGCGCAACCAGGAGGCGATCCTGCGACTCCTGAACGAAATGGGCAACCTCGCCGACGGCGACCTCACCGTGCAGGCGTCGGTGACCGAGGACGTGACCGGCGCGATCGCCGACTCGATCAACTTCACGATCGAGGAGCTGCGGACGCTGGTGCGCGGCATCAACTCGGCGACCGACCAGGTGACGCGCGCGACGCAGGAGACGCAGTCGATCTCGAACCGGCTGTTCGAGGCGTCGCAGCGGCAGAACCGCGAGATCCAGCAGGCGTCGGCGTCGGTGCTGCAGATGGCGCAGGCGATCAGCGAGGTCGCGCAGAACGCCTCGCAGTCGGCGAAGGTCGCGCAGCAGGCGCTCGGCGCCGCGGAGAAGGGCGGACAGGCGGTGCAGAACCAGATCTCGGGCATGCATGAGATCCGCTCGCAGATCCAGGACACGTCGAAGCGCATCAAGCGCCTCGGCGAGTCGTC
>JBDTNO010000312.1:0-3063 GCA_039933715.1 Betaproteobacteria bacterium | reverse complement strand
CTCCCGACCTCAACCTTGGCAAGGTTGCGCTCTACCAACTGAGCTATTCCCGCGTCTGACAGCCTTGAATGATAGCGTATATCCGGGGGCCGTCCAACCAGCCGGCCGTGGTCGGACCGGCCTCCGGCGCCTCCTCAGCGAAGCACCGCCGCGACCGCGTCGGCGACCCGGTCGACGTTCTGTTCATTGATCGCCGCGACGCAGATGCGGCCGGTGTCGATCGCGTACACCGAGTGCTCGCCGCGGAGCTTCTCGACCTGCGGCTTCGTGAGCCCCGAGTACGAGAACATCCCGCGCTGGCGCAGCATGAATGAAAAGTCCGCGCCGGGAACGCGTGCGTGCAGCCGGTCGACCAGCAGTTTGCGCATTCGCTTGATGCGATCGCGCATGCCGGCGAGCTCCTTATCCCACAAAGCGTGAAGCTCGGGCGAGGTGAGTACGGTGGCGACGATCTTGCCGCCGTGCACCGGCGGGTTCGAATAGTTGGCGCGCACGATGCGCTTCAGTTGCGACAGTGCGCGGTTCGCCTCGTCGCGGCTGCTGGTGACCAGCGACAGCGCGCCGACGCGCTCACCGTAGATCGAGAACGATTTCGAGAACGAGCTCGCGACGAGCAGCGGACCCGGCGTCTCGGCGAAGCGCCGCAACACGCTGCCGTCGGCATCGATGCTGTCGCCGAACCCCTGGTACGCGAGGTCGAGGAAGGGGATCAACCCGCGGCGGCGGACCGCTGCAAGGATCTTCTCCCACTGGTCCGCCGTCGGGTCGACGCCCGTCGGGTTGTGGCAGCAGGTGTGCAGCACGACGATATGGCCTTCGGGCGCGCTTTCGAGCGCGCGGATCATGCCGTCGAAGTCGAGGCCATGCGTCGCCGCGTGGTAGTACGGGTATTGGTTGACGGTGAAACCGGCGGCTTCGAACAGCGCGCGGTGGTTTTCCCACGACGGGTCGCTGATCCACACCTGCGCGCCGGGCGCGAAGCGGCGCAGGAAATCCGCGCCGATCCGCAACCCGCCGGTGCCGCCGAGCGTCTGCACCGTGCACGCCCGGCCCGACGCGACGATCTCGCTGTCCGCGCCGAACAGGAGGCCCTGCACCGCCTTGTCGTACGCGGCGAGCCCGTCGATCGGCAGGTAAGTGCGCGGTAGCGCCTGCGCCGTCATCTCGACTTCCGCGCGCTTCACGCATTCGAGCAGCGGCACCTTGCCGTGCTCGTCCGTGTAGACGCCCACGCCCAGGTTGACCTTGTTCGCGCGCGTGTCGGCGTTGAACGCCTCGGTGATGCCGAGGATCGGGTCGCGCGGCGCCAGGTCGACGGCGCCGAGGAAGGACGGCGGCTGGGGAGCGTTCATGGGAAAGCCTCGTGCGAGGGGGCTGCTATTCTACCGTGGCGGCTTTCGCCGGCTGGTTTCGCGCGGCAGCGCACCCATCGAGGCGACGCCGGCGACGCGATCGCGACGACAAGCGAGCAACGACGCCATGGCCCGAGGCGACCGCACACGGTTCGACGCTCCCAAGCTTCCGCCTGCCACGGCGATGCGCGTGCTCGCACGCGTCGGCGGGTTCGTCGCGCCGTACCGGGGACGGGCGGTCGTCGCGTTCGTCGCGCTGGTGGTGGCCGCGGCCGCGACGCTCGCGCTGGGGCAGGGCGTCAAGATCGTCGTGGATCGCGGGTTCCTCGCGGGCGTGCCCGGCGAGCTCGACCGCGCGCTCGCCTGGTCGCTCGGCGTCATCGTCGTGATGGCGGGCGCCACCTATGTGCGCTTCTATATCGTCTCGTGGCTGGGCGAGCGCGTGACCGCCGATTTGCGGCGCGCGGTATTCGACCATCTCCTTTTACTACCGCCCGGATGGTTCGAGGTCGCGCGCACCGGCGAGGTGATCTCGCGCTTGACCAACGACACGGCGATGCTGGAGACCGTCATCGGATCTTCGGCGTCGATGGCCGCGCGCAACCTGCTCCTGCTGGTGGGCGGGCTGGTGATGCTCACGTTGACGAGCCTCAAGCTCACGCTGTTCGTGCTGGTCGGCGTGCCGCTCACCGTCGTGCCGATCATCCTGTTCGGGCGGCGCGTGCGGAAGCTCGCCCGTGCGAGCCAGGACCGCGTCGGCGACGTCGGCGCGTACGTCGACGAGGCGCTGCACGAGATCCGCACCGTGCAGGCTTACGGACACGAGGCGGAGGACCGGCGCGCGTTCGGCGAGCGCGTCGAGAGCGCCTTCTCGACGGCGAAGCTGCGCGTCAAGCAGCGCGCGGCGCTGGTCGCGACCGTGATCCTGCTGGTCTTCGGCGCGATCGGCGTGATCCTGTGGATCGGCGGCCACGATGTGCTCGCGGGCCGCATGACCGCGGGCGAGCTGTCCGCGTTCGTGTTCTACGCGGTGATCGTCGCGAGCGCGGTCGGCACGATCAGCGAGGTGGTCGGCGACCTGCAGCGTGCGGCAGGCGCGACCGAGCGGCTGTTCGAGCTGCTTGCGGTGAAGCCGGAGATCGCGCCGCCCGTCCATCCGGTCGCGATGCCGGTGCCTCCGCGCGGCGAGGTCGCGATCGAGCACGTCTCGTTCCGCTATCCGTCGCGTCCCGACACGGCGGCGCTGGAGGCGTTCTCGCTGCGCGTGGCGCCGGGCGAGCGGGTCGCGCTCGTCGGACCGTCCGGTGCGGGCAAGACCACGGTGTTCCAGCTCCTGTTGCGCTTCTACGATCCGCAGGAGGGGCGTGTTCGCATCGACGGCGTGGATGTTCGCGATGCCGATCCGGGCGACGTGCGTCGCCGCGTCGCGGTCGTGCCGCAGGATCCGGTGGTCTTCGCGGCGAGCGTGCTGGAGAACGTGCGTTACGGGCGTCCCGGCGCGAGCGACCTCGAGGTCCGCGCCGCGTGCGATGCCGCGTACGCGACCGAGTTCGTCGAGCGGCTGCCCGATCGTGAAGGCACGTTCCTCGGCGAACGGGGCGTGCGCCTGTCGGGAGGCCAGCGTCAGCGACTGGCGATCGCGCGCGCGCTGCTCGCAGACCGGCCGATCCTGCTGCTCGACGAGGCGACCAGCGCGCTCGACGCGGAAAGC
>JBDTNO010000311.1:0-3067 GCA_039933715.1 Betaproteobacteria bacterium | reverse complement strand
CACATCGGCCACATCATGGAGTACATCCAGGCCGACGTCTGGGTGCGCTTCCAGCGGATGCGCGGCGCCGACGTGCATTTCGTCTGCGCCGACGACGCGCACGGCGCGCCGATCATGCTGCGCGCCGAGCGCGAGGGCATCTCGCCGCGCACGCTCGTCGAGCGCATCGCGGCGACGCGCCCGAAGACGCTGCGCGGCTTCCACCTGAGCTTCGACCACTGGCACTCGACCGACTCGCCCGAGAACGTCGAGCTGTCCCGGGACATCTATCGCAAGCTCAAGGCGCGCGGCCTCGTCTACGGCAAGCCGGTCGAGCAGTTCTACGACCCGGTCAAGGCGATGTTCCTGCCCGACCGCTACATCCAGGGAACCTGCCCGAAGTGCGGCACGCCGGACCAGTACGCCGACGCGTGCGAGAAATGCAGCACGGTGAACGCGCCGGCCGACCTCATCGATCCGCGCTCGACGCTGACCGGCGTCAAGCCCGAGCTGCGCACGTCCGAGCACCTGTTCTTCAAGCTGTCCGATCCGGACGTCGTCGCGTTCCTCCGTGCGTGGACGGCCCAGCCGTCGCCCGGACGTGCGCTGCAACCGGAGGTGCTGAACAAGGTGCGCGAGTGGCTGGGCGACGACGCGGGCGCGAGCAAGCTCGCCGACTGGGACATCTCGCGCGACGCGCCGTACTTCGGCATCGAGATTCCCGATGCGCCCGGCAAGTACTTCTACGTGTGGCTCGACGCGCCGATCGGCTACCTCGCGAGCCTGCGCGCCCATCTCGGGTCGCAGGCGGCGTTCGAGGCGTTCCTGCAGCGGCCGGACGTCGAGCAGGTCCACTTCATCGGCAAGGACATCGTGTACTTCCACACGCTGTTCTGGCCGGCGATGCTGAAGTTCGCCGGAGCGCCGTACAAGGTGCCGGACAACGTGTTCGTGCACGGGTTCATCACGTTCGGCAACGAGAAGATGTCGAAGTCGCGCGGAACCGGGATCAGCCCGGACGTGTATCTCGACCTCGGCATGAATCCCGAGTGGCTGCGCTATTACCTAGCTGCGAAGCTGAACGACCACGTCGAGGACCTCGACTTCAATCCCGACGACTTCGTCGCGCGCGTCAATAGCGACCTCGTCGGCAAGTACGTGAACATCGCGAGCCGGGCGGCGACATTCCTCGCACGGCATTTCGGCGGGGCGGTGCTGGACGACGAGGCGCGCCGCGGCGCCTGGTGGCACTCGCTGGCCGGCAGCGCCGCCGACGAGGTCGCCGTCGCCCTCGAGCGCCGCGAGTACGGCAAGGCGGTCCGCCGCGTGATGGAGCTCGCCGACGAAATCAACCGCTATTTCGACGAGAAGCAGCCGTGGCTGCTCGCGAAGGATGCCTCGAAGCACGCGGAGCTTCATCGCGTGTGCAGCGACTGCATCGTCGGATTCAAGAACCTGTCGGTGTTCCTCGCGCCCATCCTGCCGGCGACCACGCGCCGCGCGGCGGCATTTCTCGGCATCGACCGCCCGCTCGCCTGGGCGGACCTCGGCACGCGAGTCGCGCGGATCGGCGCCTACGAGCACCTGATGACGCGCATCGACCCCAGACTGATCGACGCGCTGCTCGCGCCCCCGGCGGACGCATCGACCCCGGCGGTCCCCGCGAAACCGACGCCAGCCGCATCCAAGGCGCCGGCAGCGCCCGCCGGTGGCGCGACGATTTCCATCGATGATTTCTCGAAGGTCGACCTTCGCATCGCGCGCATCGTCGCGGCCGAGCAGGTCGAAGGCGCGGACAAGCTCGTCCGGCTGACGCTCGACGTCGGCGAGCCGCGCCATCGCACGGTGTTCGCTGGAATCAAGTCCGCGTACGAGCCGGCGGCGCTCGTCGGGCGGCTCACGCCGATGGTCGCGAATCTCGCGCCGCGCAAGATGAAGTTCGGGCTGTCCGAGGGCATGGTGCTCGCGGCGTCCGGCGACGGACCCGGCATCTTCCTGCTCGCGCCGGATGACGGCGCGATGCCCGGGATGCGGGTCAAGTGAGCCCTCCGACCGGTTCGCGCGCCCAACCGCGCGCGGCCGACACACCGACGCGATGACGCGCGGGCATTCCGCAGGCCCACCGCGCGCGTAACGCGCAAGCCCGATGCCGCCGGCCACGCTGACGCTGGTCCTCGCCGCGATCGTCGCGTGGCTCGCGATCGGCGTGCTGGGCGTGGCGGCGCTGCGCAAGCTCCGCATCGTGAGCCGCGTGCTGTTCCCCGCGGGCGCGGCCGTGGGCGTCGGGCTCGCGGTCGCCGCCGGCCTCGCGATCGGCGATGCGCCGCACGCGGCGATCCTTCCGCTCGGGCTTCCCGACCTGCCGTTCCACGTGCGGATCGACGCGCTCTCCGCGTTCTTCCTGGCGCTGCTCGGCGCGGCCGGCGCGGCGATCTCGTGGTTTTCCGCCGGCTATTTCCGCTCGAGCGAAGGCACGCCGCCGGGACTCGTCTGCTTCCAGTACCACGCGTTCCTGGCCGCGATGGCGATGGTGCTGGTCGCCGACGACGCCTACGCGTTCATGGTCGCGTGGGAGGCGATGGCGCTCGCGTCGTACTTCCTCGTGACGACCGAGCACCGGATCCCGGAGATCCGCCGCGCGGGCTTCCTCTACCTTTTGATCGCGCACATCGGCGCGATCGGGATCCTGCTGTGCTTCGGCGTGCTGCAGGGAGGCATCGGCGACTACACGTTCGGCGCGATGCGCGGCGCGACGCTCGGCCAGGCGTGGGCGTCGGTCGCGTTCTTCCTCGCGCTCTTCGGATTCGGCGCGAAAGCGGGGCTGCTGCCGCTGCACGTGTGGCTGCCCGAGGCGCACCCGGCCGCGCCGTCGCCGGTGTCGGCGCTGATGAGCGGCGTGATGCTGAAGATGGCGATCTACGGGCTCCTGCGCGTCGCGTTCGACCTGCTGCACGTGCAGCTCTGGTGGTGGGGGGCGTTCGCGCTGGCGCTCGGGCTCGCCACCGCGCTGTTCGGCGTGATCTTCGCGGCCGCGCAGACCGACATGAAGCGGCTGCTCGCCTACTCGTCGATCGAGAACATCGGCATC
>JBDTNO010000310.1:0-3089 GCA_039933715.1 Betaproteobacteria bacterium | reverse complement strand
AAGAACTACGTCGAGCACGCGCCGTGGATGGCCGTGTGGCCGGGCGTGTCGATCTTCCTGCTCGTGCTGTCGTTCAACCTGCTCGGTGATGGCCTGCGCGACGCGCTGGATCCGCGGCACGCATGAGGTCCTGAGGGTCAGAGACGAATTGTGAGGTCCTGAGGGTCAGAGACGAATTGCGCGGAACGTCGCGACCGCGATGAGGGTCAGAGACGAATTGCGTAGATCGACCGATTCTGTCGCGACGTTCCGCGCAATTCGTCTCTGACCCTCCCCTACGCCCGCCGCCGGTCGATCAGCTTGTACATCCACGCCAGCCCCGACGCGGTGCCCGCCGCGGGCCGGTACTCGCAGCCGATCCAGCCGTCCCAGCGCGCCTCGTCGATCACGCGGAACAGCCATTCGTAGTTGACCTCGCCGACGTCGGGCTCATGCCGCCCCGGCACGCCGGCGATCTGGATGTGGCCGACGTGCGGCAGCCAGCGGCGCAGCTTCTCGGTGAGGTCGCCCTCGACGATCTGCGCGTGATACAGGTCGAATTGCACCTTGAGGTTGGGCGCGCCGACCTCCTCGCGGATCGCGTGCGCGTCGGCCTGCGTCATCAGCAGGTACCCCGGCACGTCGCGCGGATTGAGCGGCTCGATCGTGATCGTGACGCCCAGCGGTGCGGCGTCCTCGCACGCCTGGCGAAGCTGGCGGACGTAAAGACGCCGTCGCCGTTCGCGCTCGGCGGTGTCCGCGTCCTCCGGGACGACGCCGGCCATCACGTGCATGCGCTTGCACGACAGCGCCTTCGCGTAACGGAGCGCCAACGCCATCGACGCCGCGAACTCGTGCTCGCGTCCCGGCAGGCTCGCGAGGCCGCGATCGCCCGCGGCGAGATCGCCCGGCGGCGCGTTGAACAACACGACCTCGAGATGCTGCTGCGCGACGCGCTCGGCGATGTCGCGCACCTGCCACTCGTACGGGAACGTGAACTCGACGGCGCGAAAGCCGGACTGCGCGGCCTCGGCGAACCGGTCGAGAAAAGGCACCTCGCCGAACAGGAACGAAAGATTCGCGGAAAAGCGGGGCATCGTCGTTCCTGTGCGGGCGGCGCGTACGGGACGCGCACCCGCGCTGATTCGGTTTCGCGCGCCAATCGCTCCGTCGCGTTTAGAATCCGGTGGGATCGGTCCGAAGCGCCCGAGTGTGCATGTCGCACGCGCCGGCCGCAATGCGCGACCGCTCCGCCGCGACCCTGCCCGCCTCGATGTTGATTCCCGCGCCACAACCCGTCGCCGCGCGTCGCCAGGTCGGCCGCTTCCCGCTCGCGCTCGGTGGGGAGGCGGTCGTGCTCTTCGCCGATCGCGCGCTGTACTGGACGCGCGTGCGCACGCTGTTCGTCGCCGACGTGCATCTCGGCAAGGCGGCCGCGTTCCGCGCCGGCGGCGTACCGGTGCCGCGCGGCTCGACCGCGAACGACCTCGCGCGCCTGTCCGCGCTCATCGCGTCGAGCGGCGCGGCGACGATCGTCGTGCTCGGCGATTTCCTGCACGCGAAGGCCGGCGTCGTGCCCGCGCTCGACGTCGCGTTCCGCGCGTGGCGCGCGACGCACCCATCACTGGCGATCACGCTGGTCCGTGGCAACCACGACGCGAATTCCGGCGACCCGCCGGAGGGCTGGGGCGTGGACGTCGTCGCCGAGCCGTACGCGCTGGCGCCGTTCCTCGCATGCCACGTCCCGTCGTCGCCGCGCACCGGCTACGCGCTGTGCGGACACGTGCATCCGGGCATCCGGGTTTCGGGCCGCGCCGACGAATCGGTGCGACTCCCCTGCTTCGTCCTCGGGCGCCGTCGCGCGATCCTTCCCGCCTTCGGCCGCATGACCGGGCTTGCGATCGTCTCGCCCGACGCCGACGAGTCGATCGTCGCCATCGCAGGCAACGAGCTGTTCCGACTTCCCGGCTAGGGGGACGCGCTCGGGGCCGGTCTCCGACTTCCTGTGTCGACGTCCGGTACCACGCGACCTCCGGTACCACGTACCGAACCTCCGTACCGAATCTCATGTCGACGTCCGGTACCACGTACCGCGAGGTCCGGTACCACGTACCGAACCTGATTCCGCATCTGGTTGTGCCCCAACCCGGGAGACGGGTCCCGCACCGAAACCGGGACTGGCGACCTGCCCCTCGGACGTTCCTCCCGCACCGCAACGTGCCCAAGCCCCGCGCCGAGCGCGGCTTGGCGGCCATCGCTTTGAATCGCCGCCGATAATCCGCTGCGATGCAACGCGCCGCGCTCCGTCGAACGCGCTGTCGCATCGCTGCAACGTGTGCTGCGTCCCGACGAACGGTCGTCGCGGTGGACAACGCGGTGGACAAGCGCGGGAATACCCGGGGATGGGCCGGGGATAGGCCCTCCAATCGGCTGTTTTGCTTGCCGTTTCGGGCGGGTTCCGGCGCGCGGGATATTCGCCTTGCGATTTACCCGTCCACCCACTATGCTTGGTGTTGATCCTGCACTTGAACACAAGATATAGTAGATTCTGATTCATAAGCGGATTCCGGACCCGTCCCCCGCCAGCCCCCGCGCGACGCCGACCGCGCGGCAGAGGCAGACAAAGGGAACCGCCCGGAAAGCCGCGACGGGCGCGGGTTTAGGGGAATGCCCCCGGTTCGACGAACACCGCGCTCGCCTCACAACAACGACAAGTTAGACAGGAGAAGCGCCCATGCCCACCGCTGCACAGGCCCCCGCCCCGGCCGCACAGCCCCAGAACGCACCGCGCGACCTCATCCTGGGCGAACCTGGCAGTCCGATGCAACCGAGTTCCGATCCTCGTCTGGCGCAGTACAAGGTGATCCGCCGCAACGGCGCGGTCGTCGGCTTCGAGCCGTCGAAGATCACGATCGCGATGACCAAGGCGTTCCTCGCCGTCAACGGCGGGCAGAGCGCGGGCTCCGCGCGCGTGCGGGAGCAGGTCACGAATCTCACCGAGTCGGTCGTTGCGGCGTTGGTCAAGCGCAAGCCCGAGGGCGGCGCGATCCACATAGAGGAAATCCAGGACCAGGTCGAGCTCGCGCTGATGCGCGGCAGCGAGCACGAGG
>JBDTNO010000309.1:0-3108 GCA_039933715.1 Betaproteobacteria bacterium | reverse complement strand
CGATGCGCGGACGCGCGTCCCCGAGCGGCACCAGTCGCGCGACCGCGGACTCGACCTTCGGCGCAGGACGGAACGCGCCGGCCGGCACCGTGAACAGCCGCTCGATCGCGAACGTCGCCTGCAGCATCACCGTCAGTCGCCCGTACTCTGCCGTCGCCGGCGCGGCGGTCATCCGGGCGACGACTTCCCGTTGCAGCATCACCGTGAGGTCGTGCAAGGCGTGCGCCTGCGCGGCGAGATGGAACAGGATCGGCGAGCTGATGTTGTACGGCAGGTTGCCCACGACTCGCAGGTTCGCGCCGAGCGACGCGAAGTCGAACGCGAGGGCGTCGCCGACGACGAGCTCGCGCACGCCGGGCGCGAAGCGCTCGCGCAGCCGCGCGGCGAGGTCGCGGTCGATCTCGACGGCGACGATGCGCCCGGCGCGCGCGATCAGCTCGCCGGCCAGCGCGCCCAGGCCGGGCCCGATCTCGACCACCGTTTCGCCGGGCTTCGGCGCGACCGCGTTCGCGATGCGCGCGACGTAATGCGAATCGGCGAGGAAGTTCTGCCCGTAGCGCTTGCGGGCGACGTGGCCGTCGACGGTGCGCGACGGGGGCGGACGGCGCGACATTGCGGAAGGCGCAGGCGCTCGCGCGTCAGCGCATCGGCGCGTGCGCGAGCGTGATCGCGAGGTCGACCGCGGCGATGAGGCTCCCCGGATCCGCGGTGCGCGCACGCTCGGCGTCGACAGCGAGATCGAGCGCGGTGCCGTGGTCGACGGACGTGCGCGGGAACGGCAGCCCCAGCGTGACGTTGACACCGAGGCCGAAGCTCGCGGCCTTCAGCACCGGCAGCCCCTGGTCGTGATACATCGCGACGATCGCGTCGTACGCGTGCGCGTGCGACGGAACGAACACGGTGTCGGCGGGGAGCGGGCCGTGCGCGTCGACGCCCGCCGCGCGCGCGTCCGCGATCGCCGGCGCGATCGTTTCCTGCTCCTCGCGCCCGAGGTGTCCGCCTTCGCCGGCGTGCGGATTGAGGCCGCACACGGCGATGCGCGGCGCGGCGATCCCGAACCGGCGCCGCAACCCGGCATCGACGATCACGAGCGTCTCGCGCACCGCGTCGCGCGCGATGGCCGCCGGCACGTCGGCGAGCGCGAGGTGCGTCGTGACGAGCGCGACGCGCAGCGGCGCATCCGACGCTCCGCCCACCAGCAGCATTACGACGCGCGGCGTCCCGGTGCGCTCGGCGAAGAACTCGGTGTGGCCGATGAACGATAGCCCCGCGTCGAGGATCGCGCTCTTTTGCACCGGCGCGGTCACGAGCGCGGCGAACGCGCCCTCGGCGCACGCGTCGCATGCGTGCCGGAGCATCGCCAGCACGCTCGCGCCGTTGACCGGATCGGGATGGCCGGGCACCGGCGGCGCGACGAGCGGTTGGTGCCACACCTCGATGCCACGTTCCGGCGCCGTTGGCGCCGAAGGGGCGAACGGCACGTAGTCCGGCGCCAGCCCGATGCGCGTTGCGCGCGATGCGAGCACCTCGCGATCGCCGAGGATCACGAGCCGCGCCGCGAACGGCTGCCGCGCGTGGCGCGCCGCGAGCATCGCGCAAAGCTCGGGCCCGATGCCGGCCGGCTCTCCGGACGTGACCGCGATCGCCGGGATTGCGTCGCTCACGCCCCGAAGCGGACGACTTCGACGCCCGGCGACGTCCGCATCGTGAAGCCGCCGTCGCCGTCGGCCTCGATGCGCGCCTGCGTGAAGCCGTCGAGCGAGTGCGCCGGGTCGCCGAACACCCAAAGTTGCTCGAGCGGATTGGTGGTGTCGATCTCGCCGGTGTGCTGCACCGCGCGCCCGAGCGGCAGCGCGTGGCCTTCGCGGCCGAACACCGGGAACTGGTCGAGCGTGGCGCGGTAGCGCAGGACCTGGCGGCCCGCGTGCCGCGCGCGCGTGTTGAGGTCGTACCAGGCGCCCGGGGGCAGCGCGATCTCGACCTCGCCTCCCGGCTGCAGGATCGGCGCGACGAGCAGCGACTCGCCGCACAGGAACTGCGTCTCGAAGCGCTGCGTGAGCGGGTTGTTCGGGAAACCAAGCGGCATCGCGCGCATCACCGGCAATCCGGTGCGCGTCGCCTGCACGATCACGCGCTCGAGGTACGGGATCAGCCGGTAGCGGAACGCGAGCCACTTGCGCGCGATCGCCTCGGCTTCCGGTCCGAACGCCCACGGCTCGCGCTCGCCGATCCCGTGCATCCGCATGTGCGACGAGAACACGGCCGCCTGCAGCCAGCGCACGTACAGCTCCGCGTCGGGCGTCTCGGCGCCGTAGAAGCCGCCGATGTCCGAGCTGTGGTACGGGTTGCCGCTCATGCCGTGCGACAGCCCGCCGCGGATCGACGCGGCGAGCCCTTCCCAGTCGCTCTGCGGATCGCCGCCCCATCCGATCGGATGGCGCTGGCTCGCCGACCATCCCGCCCGGCTCCAGATGATCGGCGGCCCCGCGTCCTTCGACTGGAAGCGCGCGGTCGCGTCGTAGACGCACTGGTTGTAGAGCTGCGGATAGACGTTGTGCAGCCGCGCGCCGAGGTCGCCGTTGAACGCGAGCGCGTCGCGCGGCACCTGCTCGCCGAAGTCGCTCTTGATCACGTCGACGCCGTCGTCGAACAGCGCCTTGTGCCGGTCGCGCCACCACGCGTACGCGGCGGGATTGGTGAAATCGACGATGCCGCTCGGCGGCAGCGGTGTCAGCACCGGCCCGAAGGGACTCGTCGCCGGGTCGGTGTCCCAGCGCAGCACGTAGGGGTCGCCGTGGTCGGTCGTGAGCAGGTAATGGCGCTGCGCGAGCTCGTGGAACATCGGGTCGCCCATCGACACGTACGGGTATTCCCAGACGCACACGCGAAGGTTCTGCGCATGGATCGCGGCGAGCGACGCGCGCGGATCGGGAAAGCGCTCGGGATCCCAGCGGAAGTTGAAGCGCGTCTCGACTTTCCACGCCGCGCGGCCATCGAGCGTCAGCACGTCGCACGGGATCTTGCGCGCGCGCAGCTTCGCCGCCACCTCGATCGCCTCCTCCGGCGTCTTGTAATAGGCGCGCGACACCCACAGCCCGAGGCTCCAGC
>JBDTNO010000308.1:0-3144 GCA_039933715.1 Betaproteobacteria bacterium | reverse complement strand
TCTCGGCAGGGTCTATCGTGGCGGCGAGAGAACGGCCCTTGAACTACCTGTACCCGGATACCGCGCGGGCCGAGTACGACCAGAAGTGGCTCGACTATCAACACGAGATCGGCCTTCGGCACCACCGGGTGAAGAAGAACCTAACCGACGGTGCGCCATCGACCGAGGTGGTGCCGTTTCGCAATCTCTTCGCGCTCATCTTTCCCGTGACCTTCACGCTTCGCCCTTTCCTGGCGATGCAGGGACACTCGGCGGAAGACGTGGACAAGATGTACGCGGCGTGGGTCAAGTCGTGCCTGCTACAGGTCACGCTGTGGAGCCACCCTTACGTGAAGGACGGCGACTTCTAAGGAACCCCCGCGCACTCAACCTGGGGCGGGCTCGGGGAACTCCACGTTATGGTCGTCGGCGCAACCGGCGGCGCCGGCTCGTCGACACGCGCCACGCCAGCGCGCCTGCTGCCGCAACGCTGAAGGTGAGGACGGTGCTCCAGCGGACGCCGTCTGAGGATGCGCCAGCCCGCCAGCCACTGACCAGCCGCCACCGGGGGTCGGGGCGCTGGGACCGCGGACGGCCTGGCACGCCGTTTCAACGGCCCGGTGCCCGCCGTTCGTATCCTCGTTGCCGGACCAGTCGACCGCCCGCACCGTGTAGGTCCCGGGGAGGAGCTCGAGCGCGCCGGACGCGAAGCGGCCGCTGCCAGCGCCGCGACGGCCGGGCCCCAGGCCCACGACACGACCCGGACAGGTCGACCATGGCCGCGCAAGACTCTCAGCGGGTTGGGCATTTCTGTTCCCCTGGCAGGACCAGTGGCGTCGTTGGTGACAGTCCCATCCGGTCCCCCCCCAGGTTACCAGGAGATGGCGGTCCATCACGGCAAACGCGTCGCCGCGAACGCGTGGTCGGCGTCGTCGACCGCGTAGCGCGCGTAGCGAAAGTCGCGCACGGCAGCGAGCCGCCCGCGCTCGTTCCATTCGAGGAGGACAAAGTAGGCGACGCGCGTGGGACTCGCGGGGTCGACAACGATCACCGCGGGCTGCCCTTCGACGAAGCCCGGCACGAGATGCCAGTCGGTCTTCGTCGCGTAGTTGCTGAAGTAGGTCTGCACCTCGGGCTTGCCGTTCATCTGCCGCCGCGCGACGAGATCGAGGTGGACGTCCTCGGCAAGCATGTCGCGCACGGCATCGAAGTCGCGCGCATTGAACCGATCGATGTACGCAAGCAAGCGCGCGTCGGCGGCGACGCCGAGCCTCGGCGGCCGCTCCGCGTCGACCAGTTCGCGCAGCGTAGTTCGCCCGCGATGAAGCGCGGCCTTGATCGATGCGACCGTGCGGTCGGTGAGCGCCGCGATCTCGTCGAGCGAGTAGCCGAGCACATCCATCAGGATCACGACCTGCCGCTGCGCGACCGGCAGATGCATGAACGTGCCAAGCGCGGCCCGCGTGGCGAGAGCGTGATCGGCGGCGGTGCGTGGATCCTCCAAGGTGGCGAGCTCCTCGTCGCTGCGTTGTTCGCGCGCGCGGCGCCGCAGGAGATCGAGCGATGAGTTGTGCGCGATGCGGAACAGCCAGCCCTCGGGGTTGTCGACGGAGCCAGCGTGCGCGAAGGAGGCGATCGCCTTCGCGAGCGCCTCCTGCACGGCGTCCTCCCCATCAATCACGGAGCCCGTCATGCGCGCACAGTAGCGATGCAGCGCCGGGCGCAGATCGGCGAGCACGGTCGCGAGGGTGTCGCGATCGTGGGCGGCGAGCGGGGGGACGCCGCGCATGCTCACCCGAAACTCCCGAGCAACGTCTGGTCGGTGCGAACCGGCGGCTCGATGCAACGGTCCTTGATGCCCTCCTGGAACTTGCGGAACGTCACGAGCTTCGGGAGTTGGGCGCCTTCGATGCCTTCGTCATAGGAGACGAAGTGCGTGAACACGCCGTCGGAGGTACAGGTCGCGGTGTAGCGGACACCGGGCAGCGGATTCTCGCGAAGCTCCGCGAATACCGCCTCGATCAGGCGCTGGTTCTCGGCACTTCGCTCGGGATGCGTGCGGTAGCGAATGATGTGGTGGGACATACCTGCAAGACGGCCGACCGGGCCAAAAGGATGCGCGCATCTTTCGCGATAGAGCCGCGTCTTGCCCTCATGGAACTCACCAACAAGACTGCAGTCATCTATGGAGCCGGCGGCGCCGTCGGCACCACCCTCGCGAAGGCATTCGCCCAGGCGGGCGCGGCCGTCGCGCTCACAGGTCGCCATCGCGACCCGCTCGAGGCGCTGGCCAAGGAGCTCGGCGGTGGCGCGACCGCAGCGCAACTCGATGCGCTCGACGAGGTCGCGATCGAGAAGCACCTCGCAACGCTGGGCCGCGTCGATATCTCCGTCAACGCGATCGGGATCCCGCAGACGGGCGTTCAGGGCATCCCACTCGTACAGCTCTCCGCCGAGGCATTCATGACGCCGGTGATGACCTATGTGCGGTCGCACTTCCTCACGGCGCGAGCCGCGGCACGCCGGATGGTGACACAGAACAGCGGCGTGATCATCGCGCACACGGCGAACCCTGCGCGGATCGCGATTCCGCTGATGGGTGGCATGACTCCAACGTGGGCCTCGCTCGAGGTCATGATGGGCACGTTCTCCGTCGAGCACGCGGCGAAGGGCGTGCGCGCGCTGGTCCTGCGGACGACGGGCCTGCCCGAGACCGGCACCATCGACGAGGTCTACGGCCTGCACGCGAGCGCGATTGGCATCACGCGCGAGCAGTTCAAGCAGATGCTCGAGTCCCGTACCCATCGCGGTCGCCATAACACACTGGCGGAGCTCGCGGCGGCGGCCGTGTTCGTCGCGTCCGACGCGGGGCGCGGGTTCACCGGCACGACGCTCGATCTGACAGGTGGAATGACGGGGGACTAGGCAATCTTGCCCACGCGCCCGCCGACAACCGCGCCTGCCCGAAGCTCTACGACGCGTTGAAGAGGGCAGGGGTCCATGTGTTCATCGACGTCAAAGGCCTCGGCGCGGTGTCGGAATCGGATTTCGAAATCCCGAACATCACTGTCGTCGAGCGTGGCGGCGCTGGTATCCCCCGCGGGAGCGCGGGCCGGAGGGCGGCGGCAGTTGACACTTAACAGGCTATCGGCGTTTGACGCCGTG
>JBDTNO010000307.1:0-3162 GCA_039933715.1 Betaproteobacteria bacterium | reverse complement strand
CCGAGGGGCGCAAGGTCTGGTGCTTCTGCGGCGACGGCGAGATGGACGAGCCCGAATCGATGGGCGCGATCGGCATGGCGTCGCGCGAGACGCTCGACAACCTGATCTTCGTCATCAACTGCAACCTGCAGCGCCTCGACGGGCCCGTGCGCGGCAACGGGAAGATCATCCAGGAGCTGGAGCGCGAGTTCCGCGGCTCGGGCTGGAACGTCATCAAGCTCGTTTGGGGGACGCACTGGGACGCGCTGTTCGCACGCGACAAGCAGGGCATCCTGATCCGCCGGATGATGGAGGTCGTCGACGGCGAGTACCAGACGTTCAAGTCGAAGGACGGCGCGTACGTGCGCGAATACTTTTTCAACACGCCCGAATTGAAGGAGCTCGTCGCCGACTGGTCGGACCAGGACATCTGGAACCTCAACCGCGGCGGCCACGACCCGCACAAGGTCTACGCGGCGTTCCATGCGGCAGCCGGGCACAAGGGCCAGCCCACGGTGATCCTCGCCAAGACGATCAAGGGCTACGGGATGGGCGAGTCGGGCGAGGCGCAGAACATCACACACCAGCAGAAAAAGATGTCGGTCGACTCGATCCGGCGCTTCCGCGACCGCTACCAGATCCCGATCCCCGACGACAAGCTCGAGGAGGTGCCGCTCGTCAGGTTCGACGAGGGCAGCAAGGAGCTCGAGTACATGCGCGCGCGGCGCATGGAGCTCGGCGGCTACCTGCCGATGCGCCGCGGCAAGGCCGAGTCGCTGCCGGTTCCGGAGCTCGCGGTGTTCGAGCGCTTCCTCAAGAGCACCGACGAGCGCGAGATCTCGTCGACGATGGCGTTCGTGCAGATCCTGCAGACGCTGATTCGCGACAAGACGCTCGGCAAGCGCATCGTGCCGATCGTGCCCGACGAGTCGCGCACGTTCGGCATGGAGGGGATGTTCCGCCAGCTCGGCATCTGGAACCAGCTCGGCCAGCTCTACACGCCGCAGGACGCCGACCAGCTGATGTTCTACAAGGAGAGCAAGGACGGCCAGATCCTCCAGGAGGGGATCAACGAGGCCGGCGCGATGTGCGACTGGATGGCCGCCGCGACCAGCTACTCGACGCACGGCGTTCCGATGATCCCGTTCTACATCTTCTACTCGATGTTCGGCTTCCAGCGCGTCGGCGACCTCGCTTGGGCGGCCGGCGACATGCGCGCGCGCGGATTCCTGCTGGGCGGCACCGCGGGGCGCACGACGCTCAACGGCGAAGGACTCCAGCACGAGGACGGGCACTCGCACCTTTACTCGGCGACGATCCCCAACTGCATCTCGTACGACCCGACGTTCAGCTACGAGGTCGCGGTGATCGTGCAGGACGGGCTCCGACGGATGATCGCCGAGCAGCAGGACTGCTACTACTACCTGACGGTGATGAACGAGAACTACGTGCAGCCGGCGATGCCGGAGGGCGCGGCGCCCGACATCATCAAGGGCATGTACCGGTTCGAGAAAGGCGGCGGGACGCGGACGGCCGGCGCGCGCGTCCAGCTTCTGGGCTCGGGCACGATCTTCCGCGAGGCGATCGTCGCGGCGAAGCTGCTGCGCGAGGAATGGGGCGTCGAGGCCGACCTGTGGGGGTGCCCGAGCTTCACCGAGCTCGCGCGCGAAGGCGCGACGGTGTCGCGCTCGAACCTGCTGCATCCGGGCGACAAGCCGAAGATCTCGCACGTCGAGCATTGCCTGAAGGGCACCGAAGGACCGGTGATCGCCGCGACCGACTACACCCGCGCGTTCGCCGAGCAGATCCGCGCGTACGTGCCGCGACGCTACGTCGTGCTCGGCACCGACGGCTTCGGCCGCTCCGACACGCGCGAGAAGCTTCGCCATTTCTTCGAGGTCGATCGCCACTGGATCGTGCTCGCGGCGCTGAAGGCGCTCGCCGACGAAGGCACGCTGCCCGCGTCGAAGGCCGCCGAGGCGATGAAGAAGTACGGACTCGACGCCGCGAAGCCGGCGCCGTGGACGGTCTGACCGGAGCGCCCGCGATGAGCTCGATCGAGGTCAAGGTTCCGGACATCGGCGACTTCACCGACGTCCCGGTGATCGAGGTGCTGGTCAAGGCCGGCGACACCGTCAAGCTCGACGACTCGCTCGTCACGCTCGAGAGCGACAAGGCGACGATGGACGTGCCCGCGCCCGCCGCAGGCACGATCAAGTCCGTCGCGGTCAAGGTCGGCGACAAGGTGAGCGAGGGCGCATTGGTGCTGGTCATCGAAGCCGCCGGCGCGGCGTCCTCACCCCAGCCCTCTACCGCGGGCGGGAACGCGAGCACCGCGCCGACCGCCGACCGCCGACCGCCGGCTTCCGCAACCGCGCAAGCCGCTGCGTCGTCATCGAAAGCTCCCTCCCAGCCCACCGCTCCTTCCGCTTCCCCCGCTTCGACGCGCGGCGTCGCCGTGAAAGTCCCGGACATCGGGGACTTCACCGACATCCCGGTGATCGAGGTCTTCGTGAAGGCGGGCGACACCGTCAAGGTGGACGACGCGCTCGTCACGCTCGAAAGCGACAAGGCGACGATGGACGTGCCCGCGCCGGTCGCGGGCGTCGTGAAATCGGTCGCCGTGAAAGTCGGCGACAAGGTGAGCCAGGGCGCGCTGGTCGGCGTGATCGAGGCCGCGGGAGCGGCACCCTCACCCCAGCCCGCTCCCGCCGGCGCGAAAGGGAGCACCGCGCCGGCCGCGTCGCCGCCGACCGCCGACCACCGACCGTCGCCATCCGCCCCCGCTCCGGACTCGACGGCCCCGAATCTCGCGGCCGAGCCTGCCGCCGAGCCCGTCGACAACCAGGCGTTCCGCATCGCGCACGCATCGCCGTCGGTGCGGCTGATCGCGCGCGAGCTCGGCGTCGACCTCGCGAGGGTCACCGGCACCGGGCCGAAGACCCGCATCCTGATCGAGGACGTGCGCGCGTTCGTCAAGCACGCGATGTCCGGCGCGGCGGCGGCACCGGGCTCCGGCGCTTCGGCCAGCGGCGGCGGGCTCCACCTCATTCCGTGGCCGAAAGTCGACTTCGCGAAGTTCGGCCCCATCGAGTCGAAGCCGCTGTCGCGGATCAAAAAGCTGTCGGGCGCGAACCTCGCGCGCAACTGGGTGATGATCCCGCACGTCACGCAGTTCGACGA
>JBDTNO010000306.1:0-3193 GCA_039933715.1 Betaproteobacteria bacterium | reverse complement strand
CGCGTCGGCGCGCGCGCTCGCGTCGGCGCCGTCGTCTGCCGTTCGCCGTCACGACCACGGTACGCTCGCCTGCCTCGGGAGCGCCCGGTAACCACGAGCCGCTCCCGGACCTCTCCGAGGTTCGAAGCGCCGTCGTTGCCGGGAGCCTCTCCTCCGACCGCTGTCCGCTCGCCCCGGTAATCGCCGGCGCGGGGGGCTTCGGCTCGCCATCGCCCGAGTGCTTCCTGGAGGCTTGCCGTGTTCGATCTGCACGATCTCGTTCTTTCCACCCACGATGCGGCGGTGCTGTCCGCCGCCGTCACCGATTGGCCCGCGCGCGTCCCATCCGAGCAGGCCGCCGCCGAGTTGCTGGCCGCTACACTCGCCGGCGCGCACCTCGTATCGGATCGATCGACCGCAAGCGGCTACGTCGCGCTCGACGCCACGGTGACCTACGACGAGCTGCCCGCCGGCCGGCGCAGGACGGTCACGCTCGTGCATCCGGCCCGCGCCGACGCATCGCTTGCGCGTGTGTCGTTGTTCACGCCGGTCGCTCGCACGCTGCTCGGGCGTCGCGCGGGCGCCTCCGTGCCTGCGCGCCTGCCGGATCGCTCGATCCGCGAGCTCCGCATCGTCTCGGTCGAGCGCGAGGGAGGCGGCCACGTCGATCCGTTGTGATGTGGCCCTGTGCGCGCGGCTGATAAATCGCGTAGCCCAGGTCGACCACGCCGGCACGCTCGACCAGGTACCTGACGCCGCCGTCGCTGTGGAGGTGTTGGTAGACCGCGAGCCACTTCAGGGCATCGCCTACCGTGGGCGAATGGCGCACCACCTCGCCGACGAGTCCAAGGTCGGACAGCCGCCACATCCGTCCGGCGAACAGCCCCACATGCGCGCACCCGGTCGCGGCAGTCGTTTCTGCGAACAGGCGTCCCATCGCAGCATAGGGAATCGTGCGATCGGGATGGTCGAGCGCGTCAGGCGCGAGTCCCGCGCGCGCCAGCATGACTGCCGGGTCGGCGCCCAGCTGGCGGATCAACGGCGGGAGCTCGGTGCACGCACCGACCCGCTGGGTTCCCGCAGCCACCAACACGTTCGACATCGCGCCCCTGCTCCCGGCAGCCAACTTTCTACCCTGGCCGACCGTCCGATGGAACGCTCAATGCCTGGAAACCTGTGGCACACAGGTTCGCCCATCGGATGCGTGGTTGTCAAGCGCTGCCAGGACGGTGGAGATCGAAGCTTCGCACCGGCGGTCCGGCATTGCGTCGATGCGGCCGCAGCCGATGCACTGCCACGATGGACGACCGCGACAACGACGCAGTGCCGATGCGGGTCGCGATGCGGTCGTCGCTGCAGCGCAGCGACGTGCCCAGGAACCCCTTGAACGTTCGAGGCCCGCACTCTCCGGGCTGGCGAACTGCATCGCGTGACTTTGCCGCGACGGGTCCGGCTACCGGGTCGATTCCAGTACGGTGGCGCGATCAGCGACCACGGCATGCGGCGCGCGTGCGCCACGGCTGATTTCCCTCAAGCGAACGCGCGGCGCGTCGGGTTCGCGCGCATCAGGGCGAGTCGCGTGCGACGCACGAGCGGGGTCGGGGGATGCACCCGGACTCCGTGGGTCCGGGCACTTGCCCCGACCCACGACAACGTGATGGCTACCGCCGCCCGCCCGGCATCGACTGCTGCGCGACGCGCGCGAAGTCGCCCATCACCTTCTGCATCTGCTCGAACGCGTTGCCGCCCGACCCGACGACGCCCTTCATCGCGTTCACGACGTTCTCGAGCGGCTTCAGGTCCGGCATCATCGCCATCGCCGCACGCGCCTGGCGCACGCCCGGGACGCCCTCGGCCTGCTCTTCGATCAGCGTGAACACGCGCTTCTGGATCTCGCCGATCAGGTCGAACATTTCGCCCCAGTAGTGCATCGATTGCTGGATCGCCTCCTGCGCGGCGCCCTGGCCGATCGCCATCAGCGACTGCGGGTCCTTCGCCTCGGCCGCGGACCTCGCGGTCTTCCGATGGAACGCGCGCGCGGACTCCTCGCCCTCGAACTGCAGCTTGCGCAGTTTCGCGGTGCCTTCTATCGAGGCGTTGATGATGTCGAGCGCCATGCGCGCGTTGGCCTTGTAGAGCTCGATCGCCTGCTCGGGCGTCAAGAGGTTGCCCATCTTCGCCATGTCGCCATACGAGGCGGCGGGGGGCATCGCGAACGAACCCGAGTCCAGCGCCTTTTTCGCGGGCGGGCGCCGCTTCGGCTTGGCTCGTTGCGTCGTCCGGGGCCTGGCGGTGGCGGACGGGGCGCGGGTCTTGCGTGCCATGGGCAGCTCCACGGGAGGAGAACGGGAATCCCAGTGGACGCCAATCGGCACGCATCGTCAAGCGAGCGCGCGGTCCGCGCCGTCTCCGGGGACCGCGGCGCGCGGGCTCGTCGCTCGCAACGGGACTCGCGTCCTACATCGTCGCGCCCGCGAAGCGCGGTGCGATCACGTCGCCCGCGACCGCGGGCTCCTTGACGGTGATCCGCCAGAGCGTGCGCGGGTCGTCGGGGTCGATGAGCGTCGCCGAATGCAGCAGCGATGCGTTGTCCCAGAGCACGAGGTCGCCGACGCCGTAGCGGAAGCGCAGCACGTATTCCGGCCGTGTCGCATGACGCGCGAGCTCGTCGAGGAGCGCGCGCGCGTCGCCCTCCTCCATCCCCACGATCCCGAACGAGCTTCCCGACACCGCGTAAAGCGCGCGGCGCCCTGTCACCGGATGCGCGCGGACCAGCGGATGCGTGACGAGCGGCATCTTCGCTTCCTGCTCGGCCGAGAGCGTCGACGCCGCGGTCCGCGACGCGGCGTTCACGTCGTGCCGGTTGCCATAGTGGTGGAAGGCGACGAGGTTCTCGATCCGGCGCTTCGTATCGTCCGGGAGTTCGTCGTACGCGGCGTACTGGTTCGCGAACAGCGTGTCGCCGCCGCGGCTCGGCACCTCGACCGAGTACAGCGTCGTCATGCGCGCCGGCACCTGGAGGTACGAATAGTCGGTATGGAAATAGGTGCCGGCGTCGGCGAGTCCGACCGGCTGGCCGTTCCTGCGCCGGTTCGACAGGATCAGGATGTTCGCGTCTTCCGGGTGGTGGAACTGGTCGATCACGTGCGGCTCGGGCGACCCGAAGCGGCGCGCGAACGCGACGAACGCCTGCGGCGCGAGCTTCTGCCCGCGG
>JBDTNO010000305.1:0-3219 GCA_039933715.1 Betaproteobacteria bacterium | reverse complement strand
GCGACCGCTACATCGAGATCTGGAATCTCGTGTTCATGCAGTTCAACCGCGACGCGCGGGGGCAGATGACGCCGCTCCCCAAGCCCTGCGTCGACACGGGCATGGGCCTCGAGCGTCTCGCTGCGGTGCTTCAGCACGTCCATTCGAACTACGAGATCGACCTCTTCGCCGACCTGATCCGCGCCGCGGTGCGCGAGACCGGCGCGCAGGACCTCCTCTCGCCGTCGCTCCGCGTGATCGCCGACCACATCCGCGCGTGCGCGTTCCTCGTCGTCGACGGCGTGATCCCCGGCAACGAGGGCCGCGGCTACGTGCTGCGCCGGATCATCCGCCGCGCGATCCGGCACGGCTACCAGCTCGGGCAGAAGCAGCCGTTCTTCCATCGCCTCGTCGACGACCTCGACCGCGCGATGGGCGATGCGTATCCGGAGCTCCGCCGCGACAGGGCGCGCGTCGCGCAGGTATTGAAGGCCGAGGAGGAGCGCTTCGGCGAGACGATCGACCACGGCATGACGATCCTCGACGGCGCGATCGCCGCGCTGCGGAAATCGGGCAGCGCCGTCCTCGACGGCGCGACCGCGTTCGCGCTCTACGACACGTTCGGCTTCCCGTTCGACCTCACCGCCGACGTGCTGCGCGGCCACGGCCTGTCGGTCGACGAGGCGGCGTTCGACCGCGCGATGGACGCGCAGCGCGAGCGCGCGCGCGCCGCGTCGCAGTTCAAGGGCGGTGAAGGCCTCGCCTACGACGGCCCAAAGACGCGCTTCGACGGCTACGACACGCTGTCCGGCGAAGCGAGCGTCGTCGCGCTCTATCGCGACGGCGTGAAGGTCGAATCGCTGTCGACCGGCGAGCGCGGCGTTGTCGTGCTGTCGCGCACTCCGTTCTATGCCGAGTCCGGCGGCCAGGTCGGCGACCGCGGCGAGCTCTCGAAGTCCGGCGTGTGCCTGACGCTGTTCGCGGTCGAGGACACGCAGAAGGTCCAGCCCGACGTGTTCGGCCACGTGGGAGAGGTGAGGACGGGCGAGCTCGTGGTCGGGGACGTGGTCGCCGCGAGCGTCGACCACGAGGCGCGCGGGCGCACGATGCGCAATCACTCGGCGACGCACCTGATGCACAAGGCGCTGCGCGAGGTGCTCGGGTCCCACGTGCAGCAGAAGGGGTCGCTGGTCGACGCCGAGCGCACGCGCTTCGACTTCGCGCACCATGCGCCGCTCTCCGACGACGAGACCCGGCGCGTCGAGGCGATCGTCAACGCCGAGATCCTCGACAACCATCCGGCCAACGCGCGCACGATGCCGATCGCCGACGCGCAGAAGCTCGGCGCGATGATGCTGTTCGGCGAGAAGTACGGCGACGAGGTGCGCGTGCTCGACATCGGCAGCTCGCGCGAGCTTTGCGGCGGCACGCACGTCGCGCGCACCGGCGACATCGGCTTCTTCAAGGTCATCGGCGAGACCGGCGTCGCGGCGGGCATCCGCCGCGTCGAGGCGACGACCGGCAAGGGCGCTCTCGCCTGGGTGCAGGCGCAGGAGCGTGCGCTCGCGGGCGTGGCGGCCGCGCTGAAAGCGCCGGTGTCCGAGCTCGAGACCCGCATCGCGCAGCTCGCCGAGCAGGCGCGCACCGCCGAGAAGGAATTATCGCGGCTCAAGGCCAGGGCCGCCTCGTCGGCCGGTGACGACCTCGCGGGCGGCGCCGCCGACATCGGCGGCGTGAAGGTCGTCGCGGCCTCGATCGACGGCGCCGACGCGAAGTCGCTGCGCGAGACCGTCGACAAGCTCAAGGACAAGCTCAAGAGCGCGGCGATCGTGCTCGGCAGCGTCGCCGACGGCAAGGTGACGCTGATCGCGGGCGTCACGGGCGACCTCACCGGGAAGGTCAAGGCGGGCGAGCTCGTCAACCATGTCGCGACGCAGGTCGGCGGCAAGGGCGGCGGCCGTCCCGACATGGCGCAGGCCGGCGGCACCGATCCGGCGGGCCTCCCCGCGGCGCTGCGCTCGGTGCGCGGCTGGGTCGAGCAACGGCTCTAGCGCGACTCGCGCTGCGCGACCACACCAAACCACGGAGCTCGACGATGAAATGGACCCACCTCGCCGCAAGCCTTGCGTTCGCCTCGCTGCCCGCGCTCGCCCACCACGGCTGGAGCGAGTACGACGGCACGCAGTCGCTGACGCTCACCGGGACGATCGTTGCATCCGGCTACGAGCACCCGCACGGCTTCATCCGGATGACGGCGGACGGCAAGGCGTGGGTCGCCGTGCTCGCGCCGCCGTCGCGGATGGAGAACCGCGGGCTGCCGCGCGCCGAACTCGTGCCCGGCGCGAAGATCACGATCGTCGGCTACCCGAACCGCAACAAGCCCGAGGAGATGCGGGCCGAGCGCGTCACGATCGGCGGCCGCACCGTCGAGCTTCGTTGAGCGGCGCGGCACGCGCATGACCACCGCCGCGCACGCGGTCGAGGCGACCGGGCTCGGTCGCATGATGCGCGAGTCGATGTGGGCGTTCCCGATCGTCGAGACCGTCCACATCGCGGCGTTCGCGATCGTCGTGGGCTCGATCGTCGTGCTCGACCTGCGGCTCATCGGCCTTTCGCGGCGCATCCCGGTGTCGCGGCTCGCCGCGCACGTGCTGCCGTTCACGCTCGGCGCGTTCATCGTCGCCGCGACGGCCGGCCTCACGATGTTCACCGCGCATGCGGCCGACTACCTGACCAACCCGGTGTTCATGCTGAAGATGGGGCTGATCCTCGCCGCGGGCCTCAACGCGGCGCTGCTCCACGTCGGGGCGATGCGGGCCTCCGGCGCGTGGGACACCGACGCGGGTCCGCCCGCGCGCGTGCGCGTCGCGGCGGCGCTGTCGATCCTGCTTTGGTTCGGCGTGATCGCCTGCGGGCGTCTCCTCGCCTACACGTAAACGCGCCGCCGGCGGCGGCAGGGCGCGGGCGACTCGTCTCGTCATCGACGACACGAACGATCGCATCGCGGCCTGGTTGCCACGCAACGTTTTCCTTGGCGCGTGACGCGCGGCGCCGCTGCGGTATTCTCGGGCACTCTTCCGGAGGGTTCCCGCATGGACGATCCGCAACGCTTTGCGCATGCGCTCGAGAGGCTCCGGCATCGCGGCGACGGTCGCCTTCCCGGCCTCGTCGGCTTCCGCCTGCTGGCGATCGCGGAGGGCCGGCTCGACGCGGAGCTCGAGATCCGCCCGGAGCTCCTCG
>JBDTNO010000304.1:0-3235 GCA_039933715.1 Betaproteobacteria bacterium | reverse complement strand
CAGGTAGAAAGCGACGCGGCCCTTGCGATGAACGCCGCCGAGCCACGCGCCGAGGATCGCGAGCGACACGAGCGCGGACACGAGGAGCTGGCCCGGCTGCACCCACAGGACCTGGCCCGCAAGCAGGTCGCGCAGGTGCTCGCTGCCATGCGCGTTGCTCGCGAGGACCAGCACGCTGCCGGTGGCCGCGAGCACGAACACCACCCCGATCACGGCTTCCTGGACCTCGGGCCAGCGCCGTTCGGTCCACGTGAGTAGCAGCGCGCCGGCCAGCGCGGCGGTCAGTGCCGCACCCTGGACGGCGATCCCTTCCGTTCCTGGCGCGATGCGATCCGCCAAAAGGACGCCCAGCCCCGCGATCTGCGCGATCGCGAGATCGATGAACACGATGCCGCGCGCGAGCACCTGGATGCCGAGCGGAACGTGCGTCGCGGCGACGATCACTCCCGCCGCAAGCGCAGGCAGCAGGATCGTCCAGTCCAGCGCGGCGGGGCTCATTCGTTCCCCTTCAGCAGGCGCGCGATCGTGTCTTCGAACAAGCCGAAGAGGTCTTTCGCGCCTTCGGACCCGCCGACGGTGAACGGCAGCGCGACGACCCTGATGCGGGTTCGATCGGCGAGCCACTGCGACGGCCGATCGTTCTGATACGCGGCGCGCAACACCATTTTCACGGGCGCGCGCTTGAGTTGCTCCAGCACGGCGCCGAGATGCGCGGTGGTCGGCTCGAGCCCGGGCCTGGGCTCGAGCTGCGCGATCTCGTTAAGCCCCAGCCAGCGATCGAGATACGTGAACGCCTTGTGCTGGACGACGACGTTGGCGCCCCGAAGCGGCGCAGCGGTCGCCTCCCAGCGCACGATCGCCTCGCGCCAGCGCTCCGAGAACGCCTTCGCGCGCTGCGCGTACCACGATGCGTTCGGCGGATCGAGCGCCGCCAATCGCTCGGCGACGGGAGATATGAGCTTCGCGATGTTGCGCGGATCGGTCTGGATATGCGGGTCGCCCATCGCGTGGACGTCGCCATCCGCCCGGTCGAGTCGAGCCGGCTTGTCGAGCAGCAGGACGAATGCCGCCATTTCCAGGTAACCGGGCCTGCCGGGCTGCACGCGCGCGTTGCCGGCCTGCCGGATCACCAGCGGCAGCCATCCGATCTCGAGCTCGGCGCCGGTCGCCACCACGAGGTCGGCGCTGCGTGCGCGTGCGATGAGGCTAGGCTTCGCCTCGACGTGGTGTGGGTCCTGCAGCGCGTTCGTGGCGGTGTACACCGACACCTTGTCGCCGCCGATTTCCTGCGCGAGCGCACCCCACTCGGGGACGGTGGCGAAGACATTGACGATTGCATGCGCCGGTGCCGCGACGATGGCGATCCCGGCCAGTGCCGCAAAAACGCGGCGTACGAAGCGAGTCATGGCGCCTCCTTCTAGAACCGGTGCGCGCCATGCGCGCCCAGGGTCAGGATGTATTGCAGGAAGAACTGGTTGTCGGTCGCGTCCGCTTGCGTCTTCGCGCGCGCGAGCTGCAGGCGCAATCGGCTGAACTCGGAGGGAGACCAGTCGACCATGACGCTCGTGCGCTGCGGGCGGGTGTCGACACCGCCCAGGTACGGCGCGTTCTGCGTGTAATCGACGGTTCCGGGATCGAGGCGGTCGTACCGTGCGCCGACGCGCCACGCCGGCATGAACTGGTAGACCCCCTGCAGATACCAACCCGACTGGCGCGAGTCATACGGCGCACTGTTCGTCAGTCCGAGCGCGCCATCGGCGTCGTAGGCGAGCTCCCCGCGCTCGCGACGCCAGAAATACTCGCCTTGCACCTTGACGCTCGTGTCGCGGGCGTTTCCGTGAGGCGCGTACTTCCACACGAAGTCGGCGATGACGACATCGCTGTGGCCGGTGTAGCGCGTCAGCGCTTCGTTTCCCGCGCGGTCGGGTTGCAAGGACTCCCGATCGGCGGCGCGCGTGCGGAGGTACGAAACGCCGGCGCGCCAGCTGTGACTCGTTCCCACGTCGCCGCCCGTATGCGCGTACAACGCGGCCGAACCGACGCCATTCCGGTTGGTGGCGGTCCCGGGAAAGAAATCGCTCCGGCCGATCTCGGCGCCGAGCTCGATGAACTGATCGGTGGGCGCCACCCACTTGAGCTGCAATCCGTCGTTGCGGTACTGGCCGCCGAGAAAGGCCTCGTAGGCGAGCGGCGCATCGACGAAATCCCACACGTGCCGGTGTTGCTCATTCAGGTAGCCGATCGCGGACAGGAAGCGGCCGAACTTCGGAGCCAGTCCGTTCTCGAGTCCGGTCAGCACCGCAAAGGCTTCCTCGACGGACACCGTGTCCTCGGGCGACAGCGCAAAGGTCAGGTTTGCGGCGAACAGGTGGTCGACGCTCGCGCTGAAGGTCAGTTCCGACTCGGCGAGGCTGAATCCGCGCGGTCCCGGCCCGATCTCGCCCCCCGACGCGAATCCCGCGAGCGCATAGCGGTCGGGATCCTGCGAAAGATCGGCGTAGCGACCTTGCAGCACGACCGAGATCGCAGGATTGAAGGCGCTCGATCGGGTCGACGCGCTCGCGGATACTGCCGCGGTGCTCGGCGCCTCCGTCGGCGGCACCGTTGCAACCGGCTCGGTGAGCGCGGCGGATCTTGCATCGGATGGCGCCATCGCGCGCTCGGCGTCCTGCAACCGGTGCTCGAGCGCGCCGATGCGAGACTCGTAATTCGCTTTCAACGCCCGGATCTGCTCGCGAATCTCGGCGAGCTCGGCGTCCGTCGCGGCGGCGGCGGGGGTGGCGACGAGCGCCAGCGCCAATGCGCCGTGCGCCCAGAGACGATTGGACATGATGCACTCCTCGAACTCGTGATCGAAGCAGCGCCGAGTCGACGGACGCCCCCGCGCGACGGCGGTAACCGCACACCGACGTCAAGGGCGAATCGCAGCCGGCGTGACGGACGCTTCGCGGCGGCAAGGCGATGACGCGCCGCCGCGCGTCGTGGACTGCGGATCAGATCAGGCGGGAGGCGCCTGCGAGGAGTACCAGTGCGAGTACGCGACTACATGGGATTCCGCACCCGGCGGAGTTGAGGGGCTTGTCGTCGGGCGACAAGCGGCGGGTCCGCCGGAATCGGCCAGTCCCAGCGCGCTGCCGGTCAGCAGCGCACAGTCCGGACAAGCGTCCGTAGGAACCTGCGCGCCGTTGGCGTGTGCGCTCGCCGCGGCTGACCCGAGGTGCTGCGCGGCGTGGAC
>JBDTNO010000303.1:0-3238 GCA_039933715.1 Betaproteobacteria bacterium | reverse complement strand
TGATGATCGTCGAGGCGCGCTCGTGGCGGCGGCTGATGATGGCGTAGAGGATGTCAGCGGCGCGGCTGTCGCAAGGCAGATATCCTAGCTCGTCGAGGATCAACAAATCGGGGCGGGTGTAGCGACGGACGCGGCGGTCGAACGCGGGCACGGACTCCTGGCCGAGGAGGTCTGCGAGCGCGGCGGCGAGGGTGGCGAAGCGGACGGTGTAGCCGGCGGCGAGCGCGGTGACGCCGAGGTGCTGGGCGATGGTGGTCTTGCCGAGGCCGCTGCCGCCCTTGAGCAGCACGTTCTCGCCGCGGTCGATGAAGTCGAGCTCGACGAGGCGCTCGACGAGGGCGCGGTCGATCTTCTCGGGGTGGTTCCAGTCGAAGCGGTCGAGCGGCTTGAAGGTGCCGAGGCAGGCGAAGCGGGTCCGCCGCGCGAGGTTGACGGCGGCGCGACTACGCTCCTCGAGGTCGGCGAGCTGCTCGAGCGTCTCGGTGGGGCCGAGGCGGCTCTTGTGGACGTGGGTGAGGAAGGCGGCGAGCGCGTCCTTGCCGACGCGGAGGCCGAGGCGGCGGAGGCGTTCGCCGAGGTCGTTGTCGTCACTCATCGTAGGTCTCCAGCGCGTGCGGGACGACGTCGGCGTCATCGAGGTGGTCGGGGAGGACGAGCGCGACCGGCACGGGCCGGCGGCGGTCCTTGCGATGCTTCTCGCAGGCCATCGCGATGGCGCCGAGGTCGGCGAGGCCGCGCGCGACGACGTCGGCGACGGCAGCGGCGAACACGTCGTCGCCGTAGAGGTCGAGGAGCTTGATGGTGCGGGTGACGCGGATCGCGAGGCTGCGGCCGCCGAGCGCCCAGCGCTCGAGCAGGCGGTCGATGTCGGGCGCGATGGCGCGCAGCCGGTCGCGGCCCTTGAGGTCGCGGGCCGCCTTGCGCTCGGCGACCAGCGCTGTCCGGTGTTCGGACAGCTCGCGGTCCTGGCGCTTGCCCCACGAGCGCGCGTGGACGGCGACCGCGGTCGTGCCGTCGAGGATGCGCACGGTCTTGTCGTCGGCGACCAGCGTGAGCGTGCGGTCGGCGAGCGTGGTCGGCACCGAGTAGCGGTTGGTGTCGAAGCGCGTGAACGCCTGCGAGTCGATCGACGCCGGCTCGACGCGGTCGGTACATGGCAGCGGCGCGGGGAGCGACAACAGGCGCGGTCGCTCGTCGACGAGGACGTCGGCGACCGTGCGCGGCGCGAGCCGCGGGTGCGGGCGCGCGTGGCCGATCTCGGCGATGAACCGCGCGAGCGCGCGGTTGCCGTCGTCGACGCTGGCGATGCTGCGGCCGGCGAGGAAGCGGTCGCGCAGGTAGCGAATGGCGCGCTCGACCTTGCCCTTGTGCTCGGGGCGACGGACCGCGCACAGCCGCGGCTCGACGCGCATCGCGGCGCACAGCGCGAGCAGCGTCGGATGAAACCTCACCGCGGTGCCGACGCGCTCGAGGACGACGGTCTTGGGGTTGTCGAACAGCCACTGCCGCGGCACGCCGCCGAACGCCGCCGACGCGCGCACCAGCGAGCGGCACAGCGAGTGGACGGAGAGATCGAGGACGAACTCGGCCCACAACGCGCGCGAGTGCGCGAGCACCATCACGAACAGCCAGAGCTGTCGCTCGCCGCCGGCGAATGGCAGCTTGCCGACGAACGCCCAGTCGACCTGGGCCTGCTCGCCGGGCAGCGTCTCGGTGGTGAGGTAGATCGCGCGGCGTGGCCGCGGTCGGACGAGCGCGACGTGCTCACGCAGCGTGCGCACCGAGCCGAGGAACCCGCGCTCGCGCAGCATGTCGTGGAGGCGCGTGGCGAGGAGCTTCGGGTAGCGGCGCAGCGTGTCGTCGATGAGCTCGCGGTACGGATCGACCAGCCGCGGCTTCATCGACGACGGCGTCTTCGCCACGCCGAGCCCGAGCACGCGCTTGACAACGTCGGGGTGCAGCGCGAGCTGGGTCGCGATGGTCCCGACCGGCCAGTGCTCGGCGTAGTGCAGACGCACGATCTCCGCCTCGACCTCGGCCGTGGACTTCACCGCACACCTCGGAGCTCGAGCTGCTGCACGTCGACGAACGCGCCGAGCCCGCGGATGCGCTGGCCTCGACGGTCACGGCCCGGCATGCGCGCCTCGACGGTGTAGTGGACCGTCGCGACGCCGCCGTCGAGATCCTCGGCGAGGCCAAGCCGCGACCACGAGCCCAGGTCGGCGGCAGAGATGACAGCGTGCACCGGCACCTGGTGCCACAACGCCAGCGCCTCGAGCAGCGTCGGCAGCGCGCGCCGATGCGGCGGCCAGGAGTGCGGCAGCAACGCCGCCTTGAGCACCACATCGTCGTCGGCCCGCACCAGGATCCGGGTCACCTCGGAGCTCGTCGTGAAGATCGCTGTCAGTTGCATCGTCGTGTCCGTCGCCCTCGGTCGCGACCGCGCCGGGAATCGGCGCCGGCGGACCGCTCGGCGGGCACACGCTGCCCAACGGGGCCACTTCTTCGGAACCCTGATCCCTCACGCTCGCGTGCCGACCCCGCTTCCGCTCACGCAGCGCGCGGTTGTGGTCGCGGTTGTCGGCGCGACCCTCCGGGCTCGTCCGGTGGCGCGCCTTCGCCGACCGCACCTGCTCGCCGCGGGCGGCCTCGCGGTGCGCTGCGTGGCAGTAGGCCTGCCCGCGATAGCACGGGCGGCAGATCGCGAAGAGGCCCAGGCACTCGCCGCACCGCTCGAGGCGGAGTCCGTCGTCGTCGTCGTTCACGATGAACGAGGCGACGTCGCGAAACTTGCCCGCGGCGCCGACCTCGCGCATCGTGCGCGGGCCGTCGTCCACGGCGAGGGTTCCGGGTGCAACCGGGCCCTCTTCTCGTTTTCGGCGTCCTCGGCGCCGCCGATCTACGGCGAGATGATCGCGGCGTCGACTTTCTTGCCGACCGCCCCGACCGTCAGATCACGACGTCTTCAGGCTGCCGTTAACATCTCGCCCGGCTTGATCGTGAACCCGTCGATCAACGCCCCGTCATGTTCGATCCGGTTCTTGGATCGGTTGGTGATGCGGAGCGCGTTGCCATCGCGAACCGCATCGGCGTGGTGACGCGAGACGAAGTGATGTTTGATCACCGCGCAGCAATCGTCCGAGGGTGCGCCGCAGCCCTCGCGGCCGATCCGGAATCCAAGCGCACGCGGCAACATCACGTCGCTTCCGATCGCAGGCACCCAGAACGCCACGATCGG
>JBDTNO010000302.1:0-3239 GCA_039933715.1 Betaproteobacteria bacterium | reverse complement strand
AGGACAACTGCATCATCGTGTGCTCGATCGAGAACCTCGACCCGATGGGCGTGCACACGGGCGACTCGATCACGGTGGCGCCGGCGCAGACGCTGACCGACAAGGAATACCAGATCATGCGCGACGCCTCGATCGCGGTGCTCCGCGAGATCGGCGTCGACACCGGCGGGTCGAATGTGCAGTTCGCGATCGACCCGAAGGACGGACGCATGATCGTGATCGAGATGAATCCGCGCGTGTCGCGGAGCTCGGCGCTGGCGTCGAAGGCGACCGGGTTCCCGATCGCGAAGATCGCGGCGAAGCTCGCGGTGGGTTACACGCTCGACGAGCTCGCCAACGACATCACCGGCGGCCAGAATGGCAACATCCTGCCCGCATCGTTCGAGCCGTCGATCGACTACGTCGTCACCAAGGTCCCGCGCTTCGCGTTCGAGAAGTTCAAGCAGGCGGACGACCGGCTGACGACGCAGATGAAGTCGGTCGGCGAGGTCATGGCGATCGGCCGCACGTTCCAGGAGTCGCTGCAGAAGGCGTTACGCGGCCTCGAGGTCGGCGTCGACGGCTTCAACCTCAAGACCGTCGACCCCGACAGGATCGGCGACGAGCTCGCCTATCCGCGCGCCGAGCGGCTCTGGTATGTCGCCGACGCGTTCGGCATCGGCATGTCGCTCGAGGAGCTGCACGGCTACACGAAGATCGACCCGTGGTTCCTCGCGCAGATCCAGGAGATCGTGCAGCTCGAACTCGCGGTCGAGAAGCGCACGCTGGAGTCGCTGACCCGCGACGAGTTCCGCGAGCTGAAGCGCAAGGGCTTCGCCGACCGCCGCCTCGCGCACCTGTTCAAGCGCACCGAGGACGAGGTGCGCGCGCGCCGGCATGCGCTCGGACTGCGGCCCGTCTACAAGCGCGTCGACACCTGCGCGGCCGAGTTCGCGACGCAGACCGCCTACCTGTACTCGACCTACGAGGACGAGTGCGAGGCGCGGCCGACCGACCGGAAGAAGGTGATGGTGCTGGGCGGCGGGCCGAACCGGATCGGGCAGGGGATCGAGTTCGACTACTGCTGCGTGCATGCGGCGATGGCGCTGCGCGAGGACGGCTTCGAGACCATCATGGTCAACTGCAACCCGGAGACCGTGTCGACCGACTACGACACGTCCGACCGGCTGTACTTCGAGCCGCTGACGCTCGAGGACGTGCTCGAGATCGTGCACGTCGAGAAGCCGTGGGGCGTGATCGTCCAGTTCGGCGGCCAGACGCCGCTCAAGCTCGCGCGCGACCTCGAGCGCAACGGCGTTCCGATCATCGGCACGTCGCCCGACATGATCGACATGGCCGAGGATCGCGAGCGCTTCCAGCAGATGCTGCACCGCCTGGGCCTGAAACAGCCGCCGAACCGCACCGCGCGCACGGAAGCCGCGGCGATCGAGGCCGCCGAGGCGATCGGCTATCCGCTGGTCGTGCGGCCGAGCTACGTGCTCGGCGGCCGCGCGATGGAGATCGTCCACGAGCAGCGCGAGCTCGAGCGCTACATGCGCGAGGCGGTCAAGGTCAGCAACGACAGCCCGGTGCTGCTCGACCGGTTCCTGAACGACGCGATCGAGGTCGACGTCGACGCGGTGTCCGACGGCAAGCGCGTAGTCATCGGCGGCATCATGGAGCACATCGAGCAGGCCGGCGTTCATTCGGGCGACTCGGCGTGCTCGCTTCCGCCGTATTCGCTGTCGGAAGCGACGCAGGAGGAGCTGCGGGTCCAGACCGTCGCGATGGCGAAGGCGCTCGACGTCGTCGGCCTGATGAACGTGCAGTTCGCGATCCAGGATGGCGTCGTCTACGTGCTCGAGGTCAACCCGCGCGCGTCGCGCACCGTGCCCTACGTGTCGAAGGCCACCGGCCGCCCGCTCGCGAAGATCGCGGCCCGCTGCATGGCGGGCATCAGCCTGGACGAGCAGGGAATCGACGGAGAGATCGTGCCGCCGTACTTCTCGGTCAAGGAGGCGGTGTTCCCGTTCATCAAGTTCCCCGGCGTCGACACGATCCTCGGCCCCGAGATGAAGTCGACCGGCGAGGTGATGGGGGTGGGCGAGACGTTCGGCGAAGCGTTCGTCAAGAGCCAGCTCGCCGCGGGCGTGCGGCTTCCGGACAAGGGCCGCGTGTTCGTCAGCGTCAAGAACAGCGACAAGCCGCGCGCGGTCGAGACCGCGCGCATGCTTCACGAGCTCGGCTACCAGATCGTCGCGACGCGCGGCACGGCGGCGGCGCTCGCCGCGGCGGGGGTCCCGGTGACCGCCGTCAACAAGGTCGCCGAGGGCCGACCGCACATCGTCGACATGATCGTCAACGACGAGATCGCGATGGTGTGCAACACGGTCGAGGAGAAGCGCAGCGCGATCCACGACAGCTACGCGATTCGCCGCGCCGCGCTGACCGACGAGGTGCCGACCTACACGACGGTCGCCGGATTCCGCGCGGCGGCGATCGGCATGCAGGGGATGCGCGCGCTCGACGTCTGCTCGATCCAGGCGCTGCACCTGCGGCTCGCGCGGCCGCCACGGGGAACCGCATGACCACCTTTCCGATGACCGTCGAGGGCGCCGAGCGCCTGAAGGCCGAGCTGCAGCGCCTGAAGTCGGTCGAGCGTCCCTCGGTGATCCAGGCGATCGCCGACGCGCGCTCGCACGGCGATCTCTCGGAAAACGCCGACTACGACGCGGCGAAGGAGCGGCAGGGCTTCATCGAGGGCCGCATCGCCGAGATCGAGAACAAGCTCGCGGGCGCGCAGGTGATCGATCCGCGCACGATCGACGGCGACGGGCGCGTCGTGTTCGGCTCGACCGTCGAGATCGA
Source organism: Betaproteobacteria bacterium (assembly GCA_039933715.1). GTDB lineage: Bacteria > Pseudomonadota > Gammaproteobacteria > Burkholderiales > Casimicrobiaceae > VBCG01. Next base: position 392 of record JBDTNO010000302.1, on the reverse strand, counting down.
GGACGTCGGGACCGGCGTGCGCAGGCGCTGGCAGATCGTCGGCGACGACGAGGCCGACGTGCGCCAGGAGAAGGTGTCGGTGTCGTCGCCACTCGCTCGCGCGCTCATCGGCCGCAGCGAAGGCGATTCGGTCGAGGTGCAGGCGCCCGGCGGCGTTCGGACGGTCGAGATCGTCGCGGTCCGGTATTCGTGAGAGGGAACGCGGCGATGGGCGACAGGCGACTGGCGACGGGCGGCAGGCGATAGGAACCGCGCGGCTTGTCGGGATCGGTGAGGCGATGGCGCATGTTTCCGTCGCTCGTCGCCGCGCTTCCTCGATCCGCCCCGTCGATCGCCGCGATCCGAAACGACGATCACGCGCGATCGCCGCCGGCCGTAGAGTGGTCCCTAGG
>JBDTNO010000301.1:0-3250 GCA_039933715.1 Betaproteobacteria bacterium | reverse complement strand
GGCGATCACCCGCTTGAACAGGTTGCGCGACACGTGCGCCATGCGCTTGCCGATGCGGCCGAGCCCCACGATGCCGAGCGTGAGCTCGGAGGCGCGCTTGACCGGGCCGGCGGTCGTGTAGTGCCAGCGGCCGGCGGCGATGTCGCGGTGCCAGCCCACGACGTTGCGGACGAGCGCGAGCGCCAGCGCGAGCGCATGCGTCGCGACCTCGCCGACGCCGTAGTCGGGCGAGTTCGCGACCCACACACCGTGCCTCGCGCAGGCGGCGGTGTCGACGGTGTCGAAGCCCGCGCCGATGCGGCTCACGATGCCGAGCCGAGGCAGCGCGGCCACGACGCGCTCGGTGATCGGCGCGTACTGGAGCAGGATGCCGCGCGCGTTCCGCGCCGCGCCGATGACCTCCTCCTCGGTCTTGCATTGCGCGACCTCGAGCCCGATGCCGTGGGCGGCGAGGAGGTCGCGCTCGAGCGAGATGTCGCGGTAATCGTAGTCGGCGAAGAGGATCGTGGACATCGAACAGCGGCGGGCTGGCGCGGGAGGCCGCATCTTGCCGAGCGGGTCGCAACCGGTCAAGTGGCCTGACCGCCTGCGACCGACTCGCGTCGCGCCGTCGCCTTGCGCTCGACGACGGGTGCGAGCGCCTTGTGCAAGAATCCCTCGCTCCGCGACGATGCGCCGACCCGGATCCACGATGACGCCGACCCTGCTCCGCACCACGATCGCCGGCAGCCTGCCGAAGCCCGCGTGGCTGGCCGAGCCCGTGAAGCTTTGGGCCCCCTGGCGGCTCGAGGGCGACGCGCTGTCGGAAGGCAAGCGCGACGCGGTCCGGCTCGTGCTGCGCGACCAGGAGCGCGCCGGCATCGACGTCGTGACCGACGGCGAGCAGACGCGGCGCCATTTCGTCACGACGTTCATCGAGGCGCTCGACGGCGTGGACTTCGCGAACCGCCGGACCGTGCGCATCCGCAACCGCTACGATGCCGACGTGCCGGTCGTCACCGGCCCGGTGTCCCGGCGCGGACCCGTGTTCGTCGAGGACGCGCGATTCCTCAAGGCCTCGACGACGCGCCCGGTCAAGGTCACGCTGCCCGGCCCGATGACGATGGTCGACACGCTGTACGACGCGCACTACCGCAGCCGCGAGAAGCTCGCGTGGGCGTTCGCCGAGATCCTGAACGTGGAGGCCCGCGAGATCGCCGCGGCAGGCGTCGACGTCATCCAGTTCGACGAGCCGGCGTTCAACGTGTTCTTCGACGAGGTCCGCGACTGGGGCGTCCGGACGCTCGAGCGAGCGGCGCAGGGCCTCGCGTGCACGACCGCCGTCCATATCTGCTACGGGTACGGCATCAAGGCCAACAACGACTGGAAGAAGACGCTCGGCGGCGAATGGCGCCAGTACGAGCAGACGTTCCCGTTGCTGGCCGCCTCGGCGATCGACCAGGTGTCGCTCGAGTGCGCGAACTCGCACGTGCCGATCGACCTCATCGGTCTCCTGCGGGGCAAGGACGTGCTGGTCGGCGCGATCGACGTGGCGGACGAGCGCGTCGAATCGGCCGAGGACGTCGCCCGGGTGATCCGCTCCGCGCTGCGCTTCGTCGGTCCGGAGAAGCTTTACCCGTGCACCAATTGCGGGATGGTGCCGCTGTCCCGCGACGTCGCCCGCGGCAAGCTCGCCGCGCTGGGGGCCGGCGCGGCCAAGGTCCGCGCGGAACTCGGCTGACCGGCAAACGGAATGGCCCGCGCCAGGGGCCCGGGCCTCGGGACCCCGTGTCAGCCGACTTACGCCCGGGGAACAGCCGGCTCCGGCGCCCTTGACGCGGACGAAATCGTCTACAATAACGGCCGTTTTTGATTCAAGTGCGAAAGCGCACGCGGTTCCGCGCCCGCTCCACGTCCTTGAGATCGAGACACCGGCCGGGCGGCTTCCCGGCGCCAAGAAACCGACTCAAGGAAACACAGACATGCCTACCGGAACCGTCAAGTGGTTCAACGACGCCAAGGGATTCGGCTTCATCACGCCTGACGGCGGCGGCGAAGACCTGTTCGCGCATTTCTCGGCCATCAACATGCCGGGCTTCAAGAGCCTGAAGGAAGGGCAGAAGGTGCAGTTCGAAGTGACACAGGGCCCGAAGGGCAAGCAGGCGTCGAATATCCAGGCGTCGTAACGCCGCGCCGCACGCAAAAGCGAAAGGCCGGGCGCCGCGAGGCGTCCGGCCTTTTTTTGTGGGTCCTTTTTTTTGGGTAATGCTTTTCGCCCCCCGGCCGCACTTCGCGCGGCCGGCAGGCGAGGGATTTCTAGCGGACCCGCCGGAAGCGGCGCCGGCCGAACAACGCGACCATCGCCAGCATCAAGCTCAGCAACGCCAGCGCGGCGGGCGTGAGCGCGGGCACCGCGTATTGCAGCGCAACGACGATCGTCGTCGGATCGCTGGCCGTGTTGTTGGAAGGATCGACGTCGCCGCCGCCCGAAACGGTGGCGACGTTGACGAGATTCGGCGGCGACGTTGGCGAAACGTTGACAGTCAGCACGATCCCCGGGTAGCTCTCCGAAGGGGCGAGCGGATCGGAGCGTGTGCAGGTCAGCGTGCCGAGCACGCAGGTCCATCCTCCGCCGGCGATCGCGGTCGCAGTGAGCCCGGCCGGAAGCGTGTCCGTCATGGTGACTGTCCCGACCGTCGCCGCATTGCCCACGTTCGTGACCGTGATCGCGTAGCTCGCGCCGACCTGCCCGGGCGTGAAGTTGCCGCCGTGCGATTTCGCGATGCGCAGGTCAGGCCCCAGTGCCACCGTGACCGAATCGTTCGCGGTGTTGTTGCTCGGATCGATGTCGCCGCCGCCCGCCACCGTCGCGACGTTGAGCTGCGGCGAGGTCGCGTTCGACGCGACGTCCACGGTCAGCATCAGCGTCGGGTAGATGCCCGCGGGGTTCAGCGCATCGCTGCGCGTGCAGGGGCCGCCCGGCTGCGTGCACGTCCATCCGGTGCCGGCGATCGCGGTCGGCGAGAGCCCGGCCGGCAGCACGTCGCTCACCGTCACCGTCCCGACCGTCGGGCTCAACCCGAGATTGGTGACGGTGATGGTGAATTGCGCGCCGACCTGTCCCTGGAAGAAGTTGCCCGTGTGCGTCTTCGTGATCGTCGGATCGGGCCCGCCGACCACGGTGACCAGGTCGTTCGCCGTATTGTTGGTCGGATTGATGTCGCCGCCGCCCGCCACCGTCGCGACGTTGAGCTGCGGCGAGGTCGCGTTC
>JBDTNO010000300.1:0-3253 GCA_039933715.1 Betaproteobacteria bacterium | reverse complement strand
CGAGCGCGTTGCGCAGCAGGTGCTCGAGCGGACCGACGAGCTTCTCCAGCACCGAGCGGTCGAGCTCGGTCTGCGCGCCGACGATCTCGAGGTTCGCGCGCTTGTCGAGCTCGCGGGCGGTCGCGCGCAGGATCCGGTACAGGCGCTCGGAGAGGCTGCCGAACGGCACCGTGCGGATCGCGAACAGGCGCTGCTGCACTTCGCGCGACAGCCGCGCCTGCGCGACCAGCGCCGCGTCGGCGTCGTCGAGGTTCTTGAGCAGCGACTGCTGCACGGTCGACACGTCGTTGACGCCTTCGGCGAGCGAGCGCGTCAGTTCCTGGAAACGCGTGTAGCGGTCGAACTCGAGCGGGTCGAAGCCTTCGTGCGCCTCGGACAGCGCGCTCATGCGCGACTGGATCTGCGACTCGGCCTGGATCTCGATCTCGCGCACCTGGCTCCGCAGCCGGATCACGCTGCCGGTCAGCTCCAGCAGGTTCGCCTTGAGCGCGCGCAGCTCGCCTTCGACGCGCGCGCGCGCGATCGCGACCTCGCCGGCTTCGTTCGAAAGCCGGTCGATCACGTCGGCGCGCACGCGCAGCATCGCGCGGGACGCCGAGTCCGGATCGACGCTCTCGACGGTCGTCGCCGGAGCGGCGACCGCGGTCGCGGCCTGCGCGAGCGCGACGACCGCCGCCAGCGGCGCGACCGTGCCTGGCGTCGGCGGGGCGATCGCCATGATCGGCGTCGATACAGGCTCGACCTCCGCTTCGGACGGCGCGATCGCGGCCTTCGCCCTCGCGACCCACGGCAGCTCGAGGTTGGTCCTGCCCGCGCGCAAGCCGTCGAGCAGGAAAGCGATGTCGTCGAGGTCGGCGTCGAGCGCCTCGAACAGCGAGAGCGTGGCTGCGGCCGGATGCTCGCCTGTCATCAGGCGCGATTCCATCCGGTGCGCGAGCTCGCCGAGGCGCATCGCCGCGGCCATGCGCGCGCTTCCCTTGAACGTGTGCAGCACGCGGCGAAGCTCGGCCGACGGCTCGGAATCGTTCGGCGCGCGGCGCCACGCACGGACCTGCTCGCCGGCCTGCGGGTACAACTCGCTCGCCTCGTCGACGACGACGCCGAGCACCTGGTCGTCGACGACGTCGCGTACGCCTTCCAGCGGATCGACCGTCTGGCCCGGCAACACGATCTCGGGCTCCGTCGTGGTCGCGGCTTCGGCCGGGGGCTTCGTCGCCGACACGGCTTCCGCCGCCCGATGCGGAGGCGCGGCGATTTCGGGGGCCGACACCGCGGTCATCGCGGGATGCGGCAGCACGGGCGCGATCGGCGGCGCGGGCTCCGCAACGTCGTCCTCGGCCTGGGCGTCCAGCGCCGCGCGCGTCTCGATGTCCGTTTCGGACACGGTCGGATGGTCGCGCCGCAGGTCCTCGAGCTCGGCGTTCGCGCGCTCGGATTCCTCGGCGTCGATCGGGTCGAATGCCGCGCGCGCCTTCACGCGTGCGACGAGCGCCCGCAACGCGGCGACCGCGTGCGCGATCGCGGGCTGCGCGCCGCCGGGCAACGGCGCGCCCGCCTGGTCGAGCGCGACGAGCGTGAGCTCGAGCGTCTTCGCGAGGCCCGCGACGAGCGGGAAACCGCCAGTGCGATGGATGCCGCACAGCGTATGCGCGGCGCGGATCATCGCCTGCGACGGCGTGGCGCCCGGGTCGAACTGCAGGAGCGACAACTCGTGGTCGAGCGTGGCGAGATGCTCGTCGGCCTCGTCGACCAGCACGCGGTGCAGCGCAGGGGAAAGCCGGACTTCGCCGACCTCGATGCCGTCGTCGTCCCCGGGCCACGGAGTGCCGACGTCGGGCAGCGGCTGCGTGTTGTCGGCGACGAGCTTCAGCGTCGGCGGTCCGATCGGGCGCATCGGCTCCGCGCCGGCGTCCCCGTCGATCACCTCGACCGACACCGGCGCCGCCGAGATGCCGAGCTCGGGCAACTCGACGAGATCCGGATCCGAGGCGAGCGCCAGCGGCGAATCGTGCATCGCGCGCGGCGGCTCGGGCTCGCGCAACTCGCGCGGCTCCTCGAACGCGGGCACGGTGATGTCGATCACTTCGGCGATCGGTGCGCGCGGGGCGGAATACGCGGACGTCGGCGTGTCCGGCCTCGTGCCGCCGGACTGCCTCGATTCGACGGCGGCGATCGCGGCACGCAGCGCGGAAGCATCCGCCGCGACATGGCCTTTCGACGACAGTTCGCCGACCCAGGTGACGAACGAAGCGCGCGCGACGCGGATGAGGTCTAGGACCGCCGGTGTGACCGGGCGCTCCTCGTCGAGCAACTGGTTGTGCACGCGCTCGACGTCCCACGCGAGCTCGCCCAGGTCCTTCAGACCGACCATGCGGCCGGAGCCCTTCAGCGTGTGGAAGCCGCGGCGCACCGTGCGCAGCGCCTCGCGGTCGCCGGGGTTCGCGGCGAGCGTCGCGTGCGCGCCCCCGATCGTGTCGAGCACCTCGCCCGCCTCGGTCAGGTAGATCTCGAGGAGCTCGGCGTCGAATGCCTGGCCCTGCGTGCCGAGCAGCCGCTTCGTCTCGTCGGAGATCGCGGGCGCCGGCGCGGCGCCGGTGTCGGCGATCGCCGCCGCGGCTTCGGTGAGCGCCGCCCCGCCGCCGCGATCGAGCTCCTTCAGCGCCGACTCGGCCTGCGTGATGAGCTCCGCGTCGCCGATCAGCTCGGCGTCGTCGCGCAATCCCGCGAGCTTGGTGCGCAGCGACTCGCGCGCGACCGCGTCGGAGGGCGCCCGGCGCGCTTCCTCGACGAGCGCCGGCAGCGCGGCGCGCAACCGCGCGACCGAGGCTTCGACCGACTCGGTTTCCTCGACCTTCGCGGCGGGAGCGTGTCCGAGCCGCTTCGCGATCAACGGCGCGATCAGCCGCTCACGGTCGGGGCGCTGCTGCTCGACCGCCTCGATGTAGAACCCCAGGCCCGAGAGCGCTTCGGCGAGGCTCTCGAGGTCGTCGTTCGACACCGGCGTCTCGGGATCCGCGTAGTGCTCGATCTGCTCCTGGCACGACGCGAGCAGCCGCTCGGCGTCGTCGAGGCCCAGGATCGCGAGCGCGCCGCGGATCTGCTGGCTATCCTTCCTGAGCGTCGCGAGGTCCGCGCGCTTGCCGTTGTCGCGGAAGAACGCGTCGAGCACCTGCTCCATCCTGCGCAGGTTCGCCTGGATCTCGCGGCCGACCTGCGCGATCAGCACGCGCTCCTGCGCGCGCTTGCTCATCTC
>JBDTNO010000299.1:0-3269 GCA_039933715.1 Betaproteobacteria bacterium | reverse complement strand
GGCGTGCAACACGGTGATCCTCGACGAGGCGCATCAGCTCCCCGACACCGCGACGCTGTTCTTCGGCGAGCAGACGACCGCGGGGCAGCTCGCCGAGCTCGCGCGCGACGCCGAAGTCGCCGCGCGAACGACGCTGTCCGACGTGCCCGGCATGCCCGACGCGGCCGCCGACATCGCGCCTGCGATCCGCAGGCTGCGGCTCGCCGCCGGCGACCTGCCCGGCAAGATTCCGCGCGACCTGGCGCTTTCGCGCGAAGGCTTCGCGCCGGCGCTCGACCAACTCGCCGCGGCCGTCGATCGCGTGGCGACCGAGCTCGCGCACTTCGCCGAGCGCAGCGAGGACCTCGCGAGCGTCGCCTCGCGCGCCGACGAGGCGTCGCGGCGCATCGCGCGCTGGCGCGACGCGATCGACACGCCGGACGACGCGGGCGAGCGCTGGATCCGCTGGCTCGACGTCACGCCGGGCGGGTTCCAGATGCATGCGTCGCCGCTCTCGATCGCGAACCTCTTCCGGCGCCAGCTCGACGCGACCGCGCGCGCGTGGATCTTCACTTCGGCCACCCTGGCGGTCGCCGGCGACTTCGACCACTTCACGCGCGATCTCGGTCTCGACGACGCGACGACCGGCGCCTGGGATAGCCCGTTCGACTACGACACGCAGGCGCTCCTGTATGTGCCGCGGGGATTGCCCGAGCCGAACAGTCCCGCGCATACCGACGCGGTGATCGACGCCGCGTTGCCGGTGCTCGCCGCGTCGGGCGGTCGCGCCTTCCTGCTGTTCACGACGCTGCGCGCGCTGGCGCAGGCGCGCGAGCGACTCGCCGACGCGTTGCCGGCGCTGGGCGTCGATGGTCCGCTGCTCGTGCAGGGCGATGGATCGAAAACCGAATTGCTCGAGCGCTTTCGCCGCGCCGGCAACGCGGTTCTGCTCGGGAGCGCGAGCTTCTGGGAAGGCGTGGACGTCGCCGGCGAAGCGCTGTCGGTCGTCGTGATCGACAAGCTGCCGTTCGCGCCGCCCGACGACCCGCTGCTCGCGGCGCGCCTCAAGCAATTGCGCGACGACGGCGGCAATCCGTTTCGCGATTGGCAGCTCCCGCAGGCGGCGATCAGCCTGAAGCAGGGAGCGGGCCGACTGATCCGCACCGAGACCGACCGCGGCGTGCTGGTGATCGGCGATCCACGCCTGGTCGACAAGCCCTACGGGAAGCTGCTTTGGCGGAGCCTCCCGCCGATGAAGCGGACGCGGGAGATCGCGGACGTGCAGGCGTTCTTCGGGGCCAGGGATCCCTGATCCTGATTCCTGACTACCAGAATTGATACCAGGACTTCGTCGCCCCGGAATCGGTGCCTCGGTCGACGCCGCTGTACAGGTCGGTGGCGCCCCAGAATTTCCACCACGGCTTTTGCGGAACGCCGGCCAGGTACGGGCTGCCCGGATACGTGCGCACGAGGATCGCCTGCGTATCGTCGCGGAGCTGCGCGAGGCTGAGCTTGTCGTACGCGCGCATCATCACGTCGAGCGCGTGCTCGTTCGCCGGCGTCTTCGGATAGTTGACGAGCGATCCCTGCGCGCGGCTGGCCGCGGCGATGTAGGCGCCGCGGTTGTAGTAGTAGCGCGCGACGTGCACCTCATACAGCGACAGCGCGTTCGCGAGGTAGACCATCCGCGTCGCGGCGTCCTCCGAGTAGCGGCTGTCCGGGAACTTCGCGATCAACTCCTTGAACGCGGCGAACGCGTCCTTCATCGACTTCGGGTCGCGCTCGGACAGGTCGAACTCGTAGACGTAGCCGAACAGCCCCTGGTCCTCGCGGAAGTTGACGATGCCCTTCAGGTAGTAAGCGTAGTCGACGCTCGGGTGGTTCGGGTAGGTGCGGATGAAGCGGTCGAGCGTCGAGATCGCCGTCGAAGTCTCGGTCGCCCGGTAGCTCGCGTACGCGCTCTCGAGCAGCGCCTGCTGCGCATAGCGGCCGTACGGGTAGCGCGCCTCGAGCCCCTCGAAGAGCCGCACCGCGCGCGTATAATTCCCCTCGAGGAGCGCGTCGTGCGCGGATCGGTAGATGCGCTCGGCGGACCATCCCGACGTCTCGTCCTTCACTTCGGGCAGGAGTCCGCACCCGGCGGCCATCATGGCGGCGAAGAGCGCGAGCGCGAGCGTGCGGACGAGGGCGGCCATCAGTCGGAAGCGTCGTTTTGCAGAGCGTCCAGTATAGCCGACCCCTCGAGGCGGACCGCCTCGCGCTGACCGTTCCGGCCGAATGCGCGGGCCTGCGCCTCGACCAGGCGCTCGCGCTTCTCATGCCCGAACATTCGCGCAGCCGCCTCAAGGCGTGGATCGACGCGGGCCGCGTCGTCGTCGACGGCGCGCCCGCCGCGCCGCGCCGCAAGCTCATGGGCGGCGAGCGCATCGATGTCGATCCCGATCATGCCGCCGATGCGGTCGCGGACGCGCCGCAGGCGATCGCGCTCCACGTCGTGCACGAGGACGCGGCGACGATCGTCGTCGACAAGCCGGCCGGGCTCGTCGTTCACCCGGGTGCGGGCAATCGCGACGGCACGCTGCTGAACGCGCTTCTGCACCGCTATCCCGGGCTCGCGGCCGTGGCGCGCGCGGGCATCGTGCATCGCCTCGACAAGGACACGAGCGGCCTCATGGTCGTCGCGCGGACGCCGGAGGCGCAGACCGACCTCGTGCGGCAGCTCGCGGCGCGCACCGTCAAGCGCGAATACGTCGCCGTCGTGCGCGGCGACGTCGCGAAAGCGGCGACGATCGACGCGCCGATCGGCCGCCATCCGGTGCACCGCACGTCGATGGCGATCGTCGAGCGCGGCCGGGAAGCGCGCACGCACGTCGCGCCGATCGAGCGCTTCGGCACGGCGACGTTCATCCATTGCGTGCTCGACACCGGACGCACGCACCAGATCCGCGTGCACCTGACCGCGATCGGCCACCCGCTCGTCGGCGACCCGGTCTACGGCGCCCGCAAGGCGGCGCCCGGCGTCCCGCCGTTCGGCCGGCAGGCGCTGCACGCGCAACGTCTCGGCTACGCGGACCCGGCGACGCGCGAAGCGCGCATGTTCGAGGCGCCGATGCCCGCGGATCTCGCCGCGCTGCTCGACGCTTTGCGCCGCAACCGCGCGTGAGCGCGCACGACGAAGCGGCCGGCGCGCGCTCCGCGTTGCGCGAGCGGCTCGAGCGCGACGGCCTCGACTGGATCGTTCCCGATTGGGACGCGCCGGGCGTCGTCGTCGCGCTGTCGACGACGACGCG
>JBDTNO010000298.1:0-3285 GCA_039933715.1 Betaproteobacteria bacterium | reverse complement strand
ACGAAACCGGACGCCCAGGCGCAACTGGTCGTTCTCGGGCAGCGTGCTGCCGGTGCTCTCGAACGCGAAGCGCCCGAAACGCGTGTATTCCAGGTTGACGCCGAGCGCGCGCGTCACGTCGTAGCTCATGCCGAGACCGTAGTTGATGCCCTCGCGCGTGCGGCGCACGTCGCCGGCGAGCGGGCTCGACAGCATCGCGGGCGCGAGCTCGGCCTGCGCGTAGCCGACGCGACCGTACAGCGCGAACGCGCGCAGGAACGTGTAGCTGCCGACGACGTCGACGTTCCACGCCGAGCGTGCGCTCGCATCCTGCGGCGCCGCGAGCGTGAGCCCGACGCCCCTCGGCGACCCGGCGCCGAACGGGCGCAACGCATAGCTTTCGCTCCGCGCGAACGCCGCTTCGACGGCGACGTCGTTGCGCCAGCGATAGCCGCCGAACACGCGCTGCCGGGTGGCGGTCTCCTCGAGTGGCGCGGCGGCGAGGGGCGCCTCGGCCACTCCGAAGACCGACGGCCCGAACGCGATGCCCGCCGGCGTGGCGGCACGGTCGCGCAGGGAAATGCCGCCGTAGAACCCGGCGGCCGACTGCGCGGCGGCAGGCGCGATCGCGCCGACGAGGACGAGCCCCGCGAGCGCGGCCATGGCAAGCGTCTGAATATGCGTCACTTTTTCCTGAGTGGCCCCAGGATCCCCGGACACGAACCGGTTGCCCTCGGCTCCGCCTACCACCGACCGGTCCTGCGGCGTTGGTCCGTGCGGTGCCCCCGCAAGTTCACCCTACCCCTCGCCGGAGCGCGCCGTCAATCGTCCGATCGGGGTTCCCGCGCGTGGGTCGCGACGACCGTTGCGATCGCGTCGTATTCGTCGAGCGGAAGGGTCGGCCGGGTGCCCGCGGACGGCCCGGGGGGGATGTCGGACGCGATCGCGACGATGAACGGGTCATCGGGGTGAAGCCACGGCTTGCCGACCGCGGCGCGGTGGACCTCGAGCTTGGGCAGCCGCGAGCGCTTGTACCCCTCGACCAGCACGAGGTCGCAGGGCGACAAATGCCTGAGGGCCTCGCCGAGGCTCGGCTCGGGTTCGCCGCGCAGTTCGTGCATCAGCGCCCAACGGCGGCTCGATGAGACCAGCACCTGGGTGCAGCCCGCCTCGCGGTGGCGGTAGCTGTCCTTCCCGGGCTGGTCGACGTCGAACTCGTGGTGCGCGTGCTTGACGAGCGACACGCGCAGGCCGCGCGCGACGAGCCTCGGAACGATGCGCTCGATCAGCGTGGTCTTGCCGCTGCCCGACCAGCCGGCGAAGCCGAACACGCGCGGCGAGGGAGCACGAGTCATGCGGCGCGACCCAGCACGGCGATGGCGATGGTCAGCAGTCCCAGCGCGAGGTTGAGCGCGACGAGCCGCCGGATCGTCGCCATCGCGGCGCCCGCGGCCTCCCAATGCGAAGCGGCGACCTCGGTGCGCAACGTCCGGTAGGGCGCTGCGACGATGTACGCGTAGACGAGCGCCATGACGAGACCGATCGCGGTCATCGCGTGGACCGAGACGCCCAGCGCGCCGAGGCCGCCCATCGGCATCGCCATCCAGGCGCCGCTGCCGAGGATCGCGACGACCGCGACGCCCGCCCATGCCAGGAAACGCGAAAGCGTCGTGGACATCAGCGCCAGCCGCGCGGGGGGCGGCAGCGCAAGCGCCGCGGGCCGCAGCGCGAGATGCGCGAAGAACATCCCGCCGATCCACACGACGACGCCCATCAGGTGCAGCCACCGCGCGATTGCCATCGGGGGAACGATCGGGGTAAACCGCCATTCTAACGGGCGTCCCGGGCGCCGCCCCGCGGTACCGCCGCGGGCGCGCCCGCGTTAAGCTGCTTATCGCAACGCGCCGGACGCAGGAACGGAGCACGATGAACCCAGCCCTCACCACCGCAGGCGCACCCGACCGCGAGGTCGCAGGCATGATCGAACGGGTGATCGCGCACGTTCCGTCGCCGCGCTCGCACCAGGTCGAGCATCCGGATCGCGCGGCCTCCGCGCTTGCGCGAGCCGCTGCGCAGCGCGCGGCGATCGTCTCGGGCTCGCTGGCATTGCCGCCAGGGCCGATCGGCATGCTGACGGTGCTGCCGGACATCTACGTGATCTGGCGCATCCAGCGGCAGATGGTCGCGGACATCTTCGGGCTGTACGGCCGCTCCGCCGAGCTCACGCGCACGCACATGCTGTACTGCCTGTTCCGGCACGCGGCGAGCCAGGTGCTGCGCGACGTCGCCGTGCGCGCAGGACAGCGCTTCATGCTCGAGCAGCTGTCGAGCGGCGCGCTGCGCGCCGTGCTGGCGGGGGTCGGCGTCGCGGTGTCGAAGCGGATCGCCGGCGCGTCCGCGACGCGCTGGGTGCCGATCGCGGGCGCCGCGGCGGTCGCGAGCTACGCGTATTGGGACACGCTGCAGGTGGCGAAGACAGCGCGCAAGTTGCTGTCGACCGCCGAGCCGCGCGTCGCCGAACCCGCGGCCGGGTGACGTGCGATGTGCGGCCGCTACGAGCTGCACGCGCAACCCGCCGCGATCGCGCTGGCCTTCGGTCTTCCCGCGCCTCCCGAGCTCGCGCCGCGGTACAACATCGCTCCGATGCAACAGGTGCCGATCGTGCGCATCAACGCGCACGGCGCGCGCGAGCTCGCGCTCGTGCGCTGGGGCCTCGTGCCGCGCTGGTCGAAGGACCCGGCGATCGGCGCGAAGATGATCAATGCGCGCGGCGAAACGGTGCGCGACAAGCCGGCGTTCCGTACCGCGTACCGCCGCCATCGTTGCCTGCTGCCGGCGAGCGGATTCTACGAATGGCAGGCGCGCGAAAGCGGAACGGGCGCGAAGCAGCCGATGCACATCGCGATGCTGGACGGCGCGCCGTTCGCGCTCGCGGGGATCGCCGAACGCTGGCTCTCGCCCGATGGGGAGCCGCTCGACACCTGCGCGATCGTCACGACCGGAGCGAACGCGCTGCTGGCGGCGGTCCACGAACGGATGCCGGTGATCGTGGCGCCCGCCGACTACGCGCGCTGGCTCGACCCGACGATTCCCGATCCGGCGGATCTCATGGCGCCGTACGACGGCGACGCGATGCGCTACGCGCCGGTGTCGACGCGCGTCAACAGCGTGCGCCACGACGACGCGACGCTGATCGACCCGGTGGCGTTGGCGCCGGTCGCCGCAGCCCCGGAAGTGGCCGCGACGGAGCAAGACGAGGTTGCGGAGACCAGGGCGCCGCCTGCGCCGCCGAAGCAGTCGGCGCTG
>JBDTNO010000297.1:0-3291 GCA_039933715.1 Betaproteobacteria bacterium | reverse complement strand
TCGCCGACGATCCAATAAGGTGCACGAACGCACCGTCATGGTGCGTTTTGGGCGCCCCGATGCCGGTGGAGGGCCCATAAACCCACTTTGAATCAAGGCGATGTGGGCATGGCATCGAACCTGCTCGCCTTGTGCGCCATTTCGGGCGCTCGCGCCCAAACCAGAGCGAAAGCGTGGTGCACGTTGCATCGCGACTTCCGACGTCGACTTTTCCCACCGCCAACGGGGATCCCATGGACGCCTTGAAATCCGGCACCGACACGCTGTTCATCCTGCTGGGCGCGATCCTCGTGCTCGCCATGCACGCGGGCTTCGCGTTCCTCGAGCTCGGCACCGTGCGCAAGAAGAACCAGGTCAACGCGCTGGTGAAGATCCTGGTGGATTTCTCGGTGTCGACGATCGCGTACTTCTTCATCGGCTATGCGATCGCCTACGGGGTCCAGTTCTACGCCGGGGCGGAGACGCTCGCGCAGAAGAACGGCTACGAGCTCGTCAAGTTCTTCTTCCTGCTCACGTTCGCCGCGGCGATCCCCGCGATCGTCTCGGGCGGCATCGCCGAGCGCGCGCGCTTCGGGCCGCAGCTCGCCGCGACGTTCGTGCTCGTCGGATTCGTCTATCCGTTCTTCGAGGGCATCGCGTGGAACCAGCACTATGGCGTGCAGGCGTGGATCAAGGGCGCGTTCGGCGAGGAGTTCCACGATTTTGCCGGCAGCATCGTCGTTCATGCGATGGGCGGATGGATCGGGCTCGTCGCGGTGCTGCTGCTCGGGGCGCGGCGCGGCCGCTACTCGCGTGAAGGCGGCGTGTCGGCGCATCCCCCGTCGTCGATCCCGTTCCTCGCGCTCGGCGCGTGGATCCTTTCGGTCGGCTGGTTCGGGTTCAACGTGATGAGCGCTCAGACGCTCGACAAAATCTCGGGGCTCGTCGCCGTGAATTCGCTTCTGGCGATGGCGGGCGGCACGATCGCCGCGTACGTCGTCGGGCGCAACGACCCGGGCTTCGTGCACAACGGGCCGCTGGCGGGGCTGGTCGCGGTCTGCGCGGGCTCGGATGTCATGCACCCGATCGGCGCTCTCGCGACGGGGCTCGTCGCCGGTGCGCTCTTCGTCGCGCTGTTCACCGCGACGCAGAACCGCTGGAAGATCGACGACGTGCTCGGCGTGTGGCCGCTGCACGGCGTGTGCGGCGCCTGGGGCGGCATCGCCTGCGGAATCTTCGGCGCGAAGGCGCTCGGCGGGATCGGCGGCGTGGCGTTCGGCGCGCAGGTCGCCGGGACCTTGCTCGGCATCGCGATCGCCTGCGCGGGTGCCGCGATCGTCTACGGCGGGATCAAGGCGTTGGTCGGGCTGAGGCTCGACGCCGAGCAGGAATTCAATGGCGCCGACCTCACGATCCACCGGATCTCGGCGACGCCGGAGCGGGAAGCCTCCTGGTGACCGGGCGAAGGGCCCGGCGTGCGGCACGCCGGTGCGAAGGGCTCCAGCGCTCTCCCGGGCATCGAGGCCCGCCGCCCACCGTGTGACGCCGCGGGCGTGAACGAGCGGAAGCACGTCGTCGTCCTCGTGCCGCGCGAGGAGTTCGCACGGCGCTTCGCCTCGGACGCGGCGCCGCTTCCGCGCAACGTGTGCCTCCTGGGCTGGTCGCCGGACATCGACGAGTGGTTCGCGAGCCCGGAGCGCGTCGTCGAGGATCCGGACTGGGAGCATCGCGTCCTGCCCACGCTCGGCTTCCTCGAGGAGCGCGTGCGCCCCCGTCTCGAGCCGGGAGCGTTCTGGTTCCTGTTGTGCCACCACGACGGCTGGCGCGAGCGCATCGCCTGGTCCGATCGCTACGAGTGGGTCGATCCGGGCGGCGCCGACGCGATACCCGAGTGGCGCGGCGCGCCGGGTGCGTTGCCGAGGTTCTCGCCGTCGCATCGGTGGGTCGCGTGCTACGGCGCCCATCGCGGCGACCCGAGCGCCTTGCTGATCCCCGAAGCCCACTGGATCGCGGGCGCCTTCCACGCGGCGTTGTTCGCCGAGGTCGCGAGCGCCATGACGCCTTGGGAATCGCGTCGCGCACGCGCGGTCTACGCGGGCGGCGACCACGGCGAGATCGCGAACTACTTCGCGCCGCCCGCGGCGCGCGAGCATCCGCGGCGCCGCTTGCGCAGCGTCGTGCAGGACGAACGTCTTCCCGTCGACGTCGACCTCGGTCACGGCATCGCGAGAGCGCGGCAGATGACGTATCGCTGGATCCTCGACGTCGACGGCCAGGTGCGGACCTGGGGCGCACGGGCGTGGAAGATGGCGAGCGGGTCGGCCGTGCTCTCGGCCGCGTCTCCGTGGGAATCGTTCTTCACGCGCGAGTTCGAGCCGTGGGTGCACTTCGTGCCGATCGCGAACGACTTCTCGGACCTTGCCGAGCGGCTCGCGTGGTGCCGCGACCACGACGACGAATGCCGGCGGATCGCGGAGGCCGCTGGCGAACGTGCCGCCGTCGTCTATGCGCCGGACCGCGTGGCCGCGGGTGTCGCTCGCGAGCTGGCGACGCTTCTTCGCGCGAATGGGGCCTGACCCCGGTTCGACCGCGCTTGCGGAGCGCTCGCGCGTCTTCGCTCAGGTGCGTGCGCGCCCTAGTCGCTTGACGTCCGGGACTCGCCGCATGGCGCGCATCACCTGCGCGAGTTGGCTGCGGTCGCGCACCTGCACGCCGAAGAACATCGCGATGACGTCGCCGCCGTCGGGACGCTCCATCGATACGGTGTCGATGTTGGCGTCGGCGTCGGCGATCGCGGTCGCGAGGTCGGCGAGGAGGCCGCGGCGATCGGAAACGACGAGCCGCACGCCCGCGTCGAAGACGCCCTGCACGTCGGAAGACCACTCGACGTCGACGATCTCTCCCTGGTCGATGCGCTGCCGCTTGAGCGACGGGCAGTCGCGCACGTGCACGGTCAGACCCTGGCCCTTGCGGAACTGGGCGACGACCGCGTCGCCGGGAATTGGCCGGCAGCATTTCGCGTACATGATCGCCACGCCTTCGACGCCGCGCAGCGTGAGCGCGGCGCCCTTGGAAGGCGCCGGCGCGGCCTCGCCGTCGCCCTTGACGCCGCCGCGCGTCAGCGCCTGCGCAACGACGAACGACAGTCGCCTGCCGAGGCCGATGTCGGCGAGGATGTCGAGCTGGCTCTTCGCGTCGAACTCCCTGGCGAGCGCCTCCCAGCGCTCCCAGCTCACGGAATCCGGGTCGACCTTGAGCGTCGTCAGCGCCTGCGCGAGCAGGCGCTCGCCGAGCGCCGCCGATTCCTTCTGC
>JBDTNO010000296.1:0-3350 GCA_039933715.1 Betaproteobacteria bacterium | reverse complement strand
GCGCGTCTCGACGATCGAGTCGACCGGGCAGCTCTCCTCGCAGAAGCCGCAGAAGATGCACTTGGTCAGGTCGATGTCGTAGCGCGTCGTGCGGCGCGTGCCGTCCTCGCGCTGCTCGGACTCGATCGTGATCGCGAGCGCCGGGCACACGGCCTCGCACAGCTTGCAGGCGATGCAGCGCTCCTCGCCGTTCGGGTAGCGGCGCAGCGCGTGCAATCCGCGGAAGCGCGGGCTCTGCGGCGTCTTCTCCTCGGGGAACTGCACGGTGACCTTGCGCCGGAACATGTGGCGCCCGGTCAGCATGAGGCCGCGCCCGAGCTCGAGGAGGAGCCAGGTCTGGAGGAAGTCCTGCAGGCGGCGCATCATCGCGTCAATGGAACAGCGGCGCGTAGCGCGTCTGCATCATCGTGCCGACGAACACGATCCAGGCGAGCGTCAGCGGGATGAAAACCTTCCAGCCGAGGCGCATCACCTGGTCGTACCGATAGCGCGGGAATGTCGCGCGCACCCACAGGAAGATCAGCAGGATGAACGCCGTCTTGGCGCCGAGCCAGAAAAGGCCGTCGCCGAACGGCGCGACGCCCCCGAGGGTCAGGTCGTTGAGGATCGGGAACGGCGAAAGCCAGCCGCCGAGGAACAGGATCGTCGCGAGCACCGCGATCAGGATCATGCTCATGTATTCGGCGAGGAAGAACACGGCGAACGCGACGCCCGAGTACTCGACGTGGAAGCCCGCGACGATCTCGCTCTCGCCTTCGGCGACGTCGAACGGATGGCGGTTGGTCTCGGCGATCCCCGACACCAGGTAGACGACGAACATCGGCAGCAGCGGCCACACGTACCAGTACGCGGCGCCGCCCTCCTGGCCCAGCACGATCTCGCGCAGGTTGAGGCTGTTCGCGCACATCAGCACGGTGACCAGCGCGAAGCCCATCGCGAGCTCGTAGCTCACGATCTGCGCGGCCGAACGGAGCGCGCCCAGGAATGCGTACTTCGAGTTCGACGCCCAGCCGGCGAGGATGATCCCGTAGACGCCCATCGACGTCATCGCGAGGATGTAGAGGAGCCCGGCGTTGATGTCGGCGACGACCAGCGTCCCGGTCAGCGGCACGACCGCCCATGCGGCGACCGCGGGGCCGATCGCGAGGATCGGCGCGACGTAGAACAACGTGCGGTTCGCCCCGGTCGGGACGATGATCTCCTTGAAGATCAGCTTGAAGACGTCGGCGAACGGCTGCAGCAGGCCGAACGGCCCGACGCGGTTCGGCCCGATGCGCACCTGCATGTAGCCGATGACCTTGCGCTCGGCGAGCGTCAGGTAGGCGACGCAGAGGATCAGCGGCACGACGAGCAGGACGATCTTGGCGAGCGTCCACAGCGGCAGCCAGGCTGGGCCGAGGAACTCGCGCACCGGGGCGAGCATCGCGTCCATGGCGTCGTTCGTCCCGTCAGGCGCGCTCGACGCTGACCGGGCCCGAGAGGCCCTCGAGGCCGCAGGTCGACGGATGCGCGGCGGCGAGCCTTACGACGCCCGGCGGCACCGCCGGGTCGGCGACAGCGGCGACGATCGCTTCGCCCTGCCCCTGCCGGATGCGCACCTGCGCGCCATCGGCGATGCCGAGCTTGTCGAGCAGCGTGCGGTGCATGCGCGCGCGCGGCGGCTTCGCGTCGGCGGTGCGCTGAAGCGATTCGGCGCGGCGCACCAGCGGGTCGGCGAAATAGATCGGGATGTCGGCGATGCGCTCGAGCGGCGCGGGCTGCGTGGCGGGCACCGCGATCGGTGTCGACGTCGCGTTGGAAAGCCGCGACGCGACCGACGCCGCCTCGGGCAGCACATCGCGCCGCACGTCGTCGATCGACTCGTACGCGAAGCCGGGCAGACCGAGCATCGTGCCGAGCACGCGCAGCACCTTCCAGCCCGGGCGCGCCTCGCCGAGCGGCTTCACCACGCCGTTGAACGACTGGACGCGGCCCTCGCAGTTGACGAATGTGCCGGCGGTCTCGGTGAACGGCGCGATCGGAAGGAGCACGTCGGCGTAATTCGTGCCGTGCGCGAACGGGCTCATCACGACGACGAGGTCGGCCTTCGCGAGGGCCGCGCGCGCCGCGACCGGATTGGCGCAGTCGAGCTCCGGCTCCACATGCAGCACCAGGTAAACCTTGCGCGGCTCGGCCAGCATCGCGCGCGCGTTCGCGCCGCCACCATCCGGTTCCGCGCCCGCGACCGCCGCCCCGATCGCGTTGGCCGACTCGACGAGCGTGCCGAGCGTGGCGCCGACGATGTCGGCCAGCGCCTGCGCCAGCGCGCGAATCTGCGCGGCGCCCGCGTGCTGGACCGCGGCGTTGCCGAGAAAGACCGCGCGCTTGCTGCCGCCCAGGAGGCTCGCCGCGATCGCCTGCGCGGAAGCCGACGCCTCGATGCCCGCCAGCGCGCCCGGCACCGGTTTGTCCGCAGCTTGCGCCGCGGCGACGACGATGCCGGCGAGCGCGGACGGAATCAGCGACGGCGCGACGATCGCCTTGTGCCTGACCGGCATCAGCCATTCGTCGTCGACCGCGTGCAGCGTCGCGACCTCGGCGTCGCGCTGCGCGGCCTGGCGCAGGCGCTGGGCGATCAGCGGATGATCCTTGCGCAGGAAGCTGCCGACCAGAAGCGCGCGGTCGAGCGCGCCGACCGCCGCGATCGGCATCCCGAGCCAAGGGACGCCGGCGCGCTGGCGGTCGTCGGAGAAGTCGGCCTGGCGCAGGCGATGGTCGATGCTCGCGCCGCCGAGCGCGCGCGCGAGCGTCGCCGCGAGCGCGAGCTCCTCGAACGTCGCATGCGGCGAGGCGAGCACGCCGATCGCGTTGCCGCCATGCCTGGCGGCGGCGTCCTTCAGGCCGCGCGCGACGACCTCGAGCGCGGTCGCCCAGTCGACCTCGCGCCACTCGCCGTTCTCCTTGACGCGCGGCATGACGAGGCGCTCTTCCGACCCCAGCGCCTCGTAGCCGAAGCGATCCTTGTCGGACAGCCAGCACTCGTTGATCGCCTCGTTGTCGAGCGGCAGCACGCGCATCACGCGGTCGTTCTTCACCTGCACGACGAGGTTCGCGCCGAGCCCGTCGTGCGGCGACACCGACTTGCGCCGCGCGAGCTCCCAGGTGCGCGCCGCGTAGCGGAACGGCTTGCTCGTCAGCGCGCCGACCGGGCAGAGGTCGATCATGTTGCCGGAGAGCTCGGAGTCGACGGTGCGGCCGACGAACGACACGATCTCGGCGTGCTCGCTGCGGCCGATCATGCCGAGCTCCATCACGCCGGCGATCTCCTGGCCGAAGCGGACGCAGCGCGTGCAGTGGATGCAGCGCGTCAT
>JBDTNO010000295.1:0-3383 GCA_039933715.1 Betaproteobacteria bacterium | reverse complement strand
ACGCCGCCAGCGCCGTGGATCCAGCCGACCGCCTGCGGGAGCGTCGTCCACTCGTGCTCGACGTAACCGGGCTTGCCAGGCACCAGGTAATTCCTGAACACGTGCTTCACGTCGGGCATGTAGCCCGCCTCGACCAGGTAGCGCGCGAAGTGCGTGCGCGACACGAGCTTCTCGCTGGTGACGTAGCGCATCGCGCCTTCGAAGGCGTCGGGGATGCCGGCGGCGGCGAGCGCCTCGCCGATGCGCTTCGCGCGGCCGGTGCGCCCGATGCGGATCGAATCGAGTCCCTCGGCCAGCGGCGCGTTCTTCGGATCGATGTTGAGCGCCACGACGTGGATCGTGAGGTCCTGCCAGTTGACCGAAAGCTCGCTGCCGGGCACGAATGCGATCCCGACCTCGCGGGCGGTTTCGGCCGCCTCGGTCAGGCCCGAAAGCTCGTCATGGTCGGTCAGCGCCAGGACCTCGACGCCGCGCGAGGCGGCCCGGCGGACCACCGCCGACGGGGATAGAAGCCCGTCGGAATAGGTCGAATGGCAGTGAAGATCGTGGCGCAGCGTCATCGATGGCATTCTAGGGCCTGTTAGCCGTCCCTGGTGGAGCCCACGCGCGGACGCGCCCCGACGCCGCTTGTCGGCGGCCCTTGCGGCCGAGGGTCGATTCGGTGAAAAATATGCCATTGGGATAGGGTGGCCGCGGTCGACGCCCTTGAACGCCTGAAGGCCTGGAGGCCATTCTTCCGTGAAACTGCTCGAACGAGTACTGAATCCGCGCGAGATCCGAAGGCGCCTGGGGCTCAACCAGGAGCAGTTCTGGACGCAGATCGGCGTCACGCAAAGCGGCGGATCCCGCTACGAAAGCGGACGCGAGATGCCGCGCCCGGTGCGCGAGCTCCTGCGGCTCGTGCACGTCGAGCAGATCGACCTCTCGCAGGTCAAGCGCATCGACTTCGAGATCATCAGCTACCTGAAAGAAGCGCATCCGGATCTCTACCGGAGCCTGCGCCGCGCCGCACGCGGTCGCCGCAACGCCCAGGGACTCGGCGCCGTGCCGGGCCTCGACGACGAAGGCTCCGACGACCTTCCGCTCGTGCCCGAGACGCCCGTCTCGCGCTAGGCACGCACGCACTACCGCAACGCAACACCCCCGGAGTCTCGACTCCGCCGCGCTAGAATGACGGCGGTGCCGCCGCGCCTTGCTGCAACGCAGTAAGGCCGTCGCGCGGCGAATCACGGAGAGCCGGTATGCACGAGGGGGAGCGCGTCGTTCCGTTCGAGCGCTTGCGCATGGCCGACGTCGAATCGGTCGGCGGCAAGAATGCCTCGCTGGGCGAGATGATCGGCGAACTGGCCGGCGCGGGCATCCGGGTGCCGGGCGGCTTCGCGACGACGGCCACGGCATTCCGCGAATTCCTCGCGCAGGACGTCCTTGGAGAGCGCATCGCGACGCGTCTCGCCTCGCTCGATGTCGACGACGTGAAGTCGCTGGCGAAAGCCGGCGCGGAAATCCGGCGCTGGGTCGTCGCAACGCCGCTGCCGGCCGCGCTCGAGGCCGGGATTCGCCAGGCGTACACGGAGCTGGACGCTCGATCTCCGGGCGCCACCTACGCGGTCCGCTCGTCGGCAACCGCCGAGGACCTGCCCGAGGCGTCGTTCGCAGGGCAGCAGGAAACATTTCTTAACATCAGTGGCATGGAGAATATTCTTCATGCGATACGCGAAGTATTCGCTTCCCTCTGGAACGACCGGGCGATCGCCTACCGCGTGCATCAGGGATACGGGGCCGCCGACGTGGCGCTTTCCGCCGGCGTCCAGCGGATGGTGCGAAGCGACCTGGGCGCGGCCGGCGTGCTCTTCACGCTCGACACCGAATCCGGTTTCGACCAGGTCGTGTTCATCACGTCGTCGTACGGGCTCGGCGAGACCGTCGTGCAGGGGGCGGTCAACCCGGACGAGTTCTACGTGTGGAAGCCGAACGTCGCCGCGGGAAGGCCCGCGATCCTGCGCAAGTCGGTGGGCGCCAAGGCGCTCAAGATGATCTTCGCGGAGAACCACGCCGCCGGGCGCTCGACGGCGACGGTGCCGGTCGCCGACCACGAGCGCCGGCTCTTCTCGATCTCCGACGACGAAGTGGTCGAGCTCGCGCGTACGGCGATCGCGATCGAGCGGCACTATGGCCGCCCGATGGACGTCGAATGGGGTCGGGACGGCGTCGACGGCAAGCTCTACGTGCTGCAGGCGCGGCCCGAGACCGTGCGCTCGCGCGATAGCGCCACCGACCTCAAGCGCTACCGGCTCGCCGCGACGTCGGAGGTGCTCGCGAGCGGCCGCGCGGTCGGCCAGAAGATCGGCCAGGGGACCGTCCGGCTGGTGAAATCGGCGTCGGAAATGGACCGCGTGCAGGCGGGCGACGTGCTCGTCACCGACATGACCGATCCCGATTGGGAGCCGGTGATGAAGCGCGCCGCGGCGATCGTCACCAACCGGGGCGGGCGCACCTGCCACGCGGCGATCATCGCGCGAGAGCTCGGAATCCCGGCGGTCGTGGGCTGCGAGGACGCGACGCGCACGCTCGCCGAAGGCGCCGAGGTCACGGTGTCCTGCGCCGAGGGCGACACCGGGCGCGTCTACGCGGGCACGCTCGCGATCGAGATCATCGACATCGCGCTCGACCGCATGCCGCCGTGCCCGACCAAGATCATGATGAACGTCGGCAACCCGGAGCTCGCTTTCTCGTTCCAGCGGCTCCCGAACGAAGGCGTCGGGCTCGCGCGCCTCGAGTTCATCATCAGCAAGAGCGTCGGCATCCATCCGAAGGCGCTCCTCGACTACGCGACGCTGCCGGCCGGGCTCAAGGCCGAGATCGCGCCGCGCATCGCCGCGTACGGCGACCCGGTCGAGTACTACGTCGCGAAAATCGCCGAGGGCGTCGCGACGATCGCCGCGGCGTTCTTCCCGAAGAAGGTGATCGTCCGGCTTTCCGATTTCAAGTCGAACGAGTACAGCAACCTCGTCGGCGGCAAGGACTACGAGCCGCACGAGGAGAACCCGATGCTCGGGTTCCGCGGCGCCTCGCGCTACCTCTCGCCGTCGTTCTACGAGTGCTTCGCGCTCGAGTGCCGCGCGATGAAACGCGTGCGCGACGACATGGGGCTCACGAACGTCGAACTGATGATCCCGTTCGTGCGCACGATCGGCGAGGCGCAGGACGTGATCGCGTTGCTCGCGCGAAACGGCCTCGAGCGCGGCGACAACGGCCTGCGCGTCATCATGATGTGCGAGATCCCGTCGAACGCGCTGCTCGCCGACCGCTTCCTGGAGCACTTCGACGGCTTCTCGATCGGCAGCAACGACATGACGCAGCTCACGCTCGGCGTCGACCGCGAT
>JBDTNO010000294.1:0-3435 GCA_039933715.1 Betaproteobacteria bacterium | reverse complement strand
TCGGGCTCGTCCATCTCGCCGTCGCCGCAGAAGCACCAGACCTTGCGCCCCTCGGTCGTCGCGAAGCCGCGGTCTTCGAGGTATTTCATGAAGCGCGCCTGGTAGATCGCCATCAGCGGGCCGAGGCCCATCGACACGGTCGGGAACTGCCAGAAGTCCGGCATCAGCCACGGGTGCGGATAGCTGGAGATGCCCTTGCCGTCCACCTCCTGCCGGAAATGGTCCATCTGCTCGTCGGTGAGCCGGCCGAGCATGTAGGCGCGCGCATACACGCCGGTCGCCGAATGGCCCTGCACGAACACGAGGTCGCCGCCGTGGCTCTCCGACGGCGCGTGCCAGAAATGGTTGAAGCCGACGTCGTAGAGCGTGGCCGCCGACGCGAAGCTCGCGATGTGGCCGCCCACGTTCGTGTGCTTGTTCGCGCGCACGACCATCGCCATCGCGTTCCAGCGCACGTACGAGCGGATGCGATGCTCGACCGCCTGGTCGCCCGGGATGCGCACCTGCCGGTGCGTCGGGATCGTGTTGATGTACGCGGTGTTCGCCGAGAACGGCATGTGCGCGCCGTCGCGGCGGGCGCGGTCGATCAGCGCCTCGATCAACTGGTGCGCGCGGTCCGGGCCCTCGTTCTCGAGGACGCCCGCCAGCGCGTCCAGCCATTCGCGCGTTTCCTGCGGATCGGGGTCGTGGGCGGGGGTCGCGTCCATGGCGGTTCCAGGCTCCGGCTTTGCGGGGGATTCGGCGGAAGGTGCTGCGGGGAGGTCCGATTGTAGGGAGGACGACGTTGCCTGTATTGCTGCGGCGCGTCGCGCGGCGCGTGTTCCGCGCACGCCCGGCGCCTCGATTCGATGGCAATTTACCACATCATGGAAACAGTTTCCAAAACCTAAGCGAAGCGCGCAGCAGGACCGCTGCTATTCGTTCGAACGCTGGGCGCCCACCCGAGGCCTCGTCGGGCTCGCAGGTGAGGTGTAAGCGCTTACAATCGTTGGGGCTTCGGTTGGACTTGAGTCACGGCCCCCGTCTTACCCCGGCGCCCAACAGGAAAGCCACCCCGGTCGCAGCCGACAGCACCGCCACCGCGGCGAATCCCCAGCGCGTGCTGGACGTGACGGCCGACAACGCGGCGAAGAGTGGCGGTCCCGCCATCACGCCGGCGAACGTGACGAATCCGGTGGCGCCGGTGGTCGCCCCTGCCTCCCCGGGCGGCGAGAGGCGCGCGACTTCCGCGAGCATCACGCCGTTCCAGCCGATCGCCGTCGCGCCGAAGACCGCCACGGTTGCATAGATGGCGATCGCGGGCCATGCGATCGTGGACGCCGCGGTGGTCGCCGCGCATGCGCCCGCGACGAGGCCGATCACCCCGAGCACGAGGCGCGGATTGCGCGTCCGGTCGGATAGCGCGCCCCACGCGATACGGCCGACGACGCCGGCGGTCGTGCCCGCCGACAGCGCGAGCCCCGCGGCGACGAGCGACCAGCGAAGCTCGCCGGTCAGGTGGACGACGAGAAAGCTCGTCAGCGAGACCTGCGTCGCCGCGTAGACGAACGACAGGCAGGCGATCGAGGCGAGCTCGCGGTGGCGGAAGATGTCGCGCACCGCGTGGAGCGCGCGCCCGATCGCAAGGTCGGCGTCGGCGCGCCGGTGCGTGTCGAGCGCCGCGCGCACCGATTGCGCCGCGATGGCCACCGCGATCCCTGCCAGCGCGACGATCGCGAGCGCCGTGCGCCATCCGGCGAGCAGCGCCGTGGCGGCGACGATGGCGCCCGCGAGCGCCGCGCCCGCCGGCACGCCGGTCTGCTTGATCGAGAACACGAGGCTCATGCGCGAGGGCGGCGTCGTCCGCGCGAGCACGTCCGACGAGGCCGGCGTGATCGGGCCATAGCCGACTCCAATCACGATCGCGGCGATGGCAACGACGACGAGCGCGTTCGCACCGGCCGCCGCGACGCCCGCGATGCCGATCGCGCACAGCACCACGCAGATCTGCGAAACGCGGATCGCGCCGTGGCGCGCGATGTACGCGCCCGAGAGCAGGCTCGCCACCATCGCGCCCAGGTAGACGATGCCGATGAAGCCGCCGACATAGCTCGGCGGCACGGCGAGGCTTTCGGCGATCGCCGGCGCGAGCACCGCGGCCGCCGTGCAGACGAACGATGCGTAGACCTGGATCGCGAGCGTGGCGCCGAGGGCTAGGGCGGGAGAGGACATGGTTGGGCAGCCGGGAAACGATGGGAAGCGTGCGCGGGACGGCGCGTCGGCGGTCAATGCAGCAGATCGCGTGTGCGGCGACGACGTTGCGCGTCGAGCGCCGCGAACACTACTCGCGACTCCCTCCCGGATCCCGCCGGTCTCCCGCTTCCGCCTCTTTCAGCACGCCTTCCTCGGTCACCAACGTGTCCATCGTGATGTCGTGCGGCGCCGAGGGGACCTCGTCGACGACCTGCATCGTGAACGCGCCGGCGACGCGTGCCGCCCGCGCGGGCAGCAGCGGAAGCAGCCGGTCGTAGTAGCCGCCACCGTAACCGAGACGAGCGCCGCCGCGGTCGAACGCGATTCCCGGCACGAGCACCCATTCGATCGCGTCGGCCGGCACGCGCTCGCAGCGCGGCGCAGGCTCGGTCAACCCGCGGTAGCCGGTGACGAGGTCGCGCACGGCGTCGCGGATACGGCAGAGCTCGAGCATCCTCGAGCCCTCGTCGACACGCGGCAGCGCGACGACCTTGCCTGCGCGAAGCGCCATGGCGATGAGGGGCCACGCGTCCCACTCGCTGCGGAACGGCGCCGTCAGGAGCACCGTGCGCGCCGCGACGAACGTCGGCAGCGCCGCGATGCCGCGCACGAGCTCGCGCGACGCTTCGTCGCGCCACGCCGCGTCGAGCGCGTCGCGGGCGGCCGCGACACGCATGCGCATCGCCTGCTTGGCCTCGCGCAACGGAGCGCCGACCGGCGCGGCGGTGCGTTCGTGCGGCATGCGGCCATTCTATCCGCGCCGCCGCCGGACGGCCGCCGGGGACGATCGCGCAGGGCGAGGCTTCGCTGAAGCGAGCGGCACGAAGCCTATAATGCGTCGCCTCGGCGCCATCCCGGCATCGCCTTCGCTCCCACGCCATGAAGAACGCCCACCAGGTCCACCGCGGGAGGCGCGATGCGCTGATCGCCGCGATGCGCAAGCACTCGGGAGGTGGGGTCGCCCTCGTGCCGACGGCGCCCGAGGTCGCGAGGAACCGCGATTCGCTCTATCCGTACCGGCACGACAGTTACTTCTACTACCTGACCGGGTTTCCGGAGCCCGAGGCGGTGGTCGCGCTGGTGTGCGGCGACGACGGCGATCGCCACCTGCTGTTCTGCCGCGAGAAGAACCTCGAGCGCGAGATCTGGGACGGCTTCCGCTACGGGCCCGACGCGGCGCGCGAGATCTTCGGCTTCGACGAG
>JBDTNO010000293.1:0-3474 GCA_039933715.1 Betaproteobacteria bacterium | reverse complement strand
CGACGTTGACGCCGAACATCCTTCCGATCGGCGTCTCGGTCCCCGCGCCGAACGCCCGAACGCCGCAATGCTCGAAGGTGCGGCAACCGCGAGCGTCGGCGCCTCGCTCGAACTCCGTCACCAAGGCAGCGCCGATGCCCATGCGACGGTGTTCGGGCGCGACCCACAACTGTTGCAACTCGCAGCATGCACCCCACGTACGGCCGACGGCGCCGCCCACGGCGACGCCGGTCGGCAACCGCGCGAAGCATGACAATGGGCGGACCTCGTGCAGCGGGGCCGCCGCGTCGTTCGACGCGCCGAGACCCTCGTCGATGAGACGCGCCTCTTCTCGCGGGACGTCGTCGTGGAGCGAGAACGCAAGCGGGTGCTGTGCGGCCATGGGATGCCGGATGCGTTAGCTTACTGGCGGCGCGCTTGCACGCCGCTTGCGTGGCGCGCGACATCGCGTGGCGCGCCGACTCCGCCGCATCGACAGCGAACTGCCGGAGACTACGTCGGCGTGCAATCGCCCGGCTCGTTCAACTGGCGAATCTCGCTCTCGCCGTCGCCAGCCGCCTCGAGGAAGCGCTTGGTCCATTCGATCGCCTCGTCCTTCGACTTCACCTGGAGCAGCGCGAACCCGCCGACGATTTCCTTGGTCTCCGGGATCGGCCCATCGGTCACGGGCACCTTCGCGCCGTTGCGACGGACGCGCGCGCCCTTCGCGCTCGGCATGCACCCTTCGGTCGCGAGGAGCACGCCGGCCTTCGTCATCTCCTCGATGAGCTTCCCATGGCGGCCATGTGCCCGGGGGTGGGCGGAGCGCCCGTTTCGGCCGCCTTGTAGAACGCCAGATAGCGCATCGTCAAGTCTCCTGAGGTAGTTGGGTTGGGAGCCGGGATTCCGAATGGTTCCGACCGCCGGGATCCTGGTTCGCATGGCCTCGACGAACCACCGGAGGCGAAATCGACAGGCGAACGATTTTCCCGCGACGAAAAGCGCAGCGCGGGCTGCTTGCAGACGCATGGCACGCAATCCGTCGCCCCTCAGCGCGCACCGGGTGCGGAACTCCTGCCCGTTCCAGGGCTCACCCACGCATCTTGCGAAGCATGTGATCCAGGACGTGGCTGTGCTCGTCCTGCGGACTGAACAGGATGACCTCGGCGGCCTTGTCCACCTTCACGGTGTGCCCGGGCGGCCAGTAGAACAGGTCGCCCTGGAGGATCGTTTCACGGGCGCCGCTGGCATAGGTGACGGTGAGCTCGCCCTGCAACAGGTAGCCCCAATGGGGAGCCTGGCAGAGGTCGCCCTCGAGTCCCTGGAGCAATGGCGCGATGTCGGTCCCGGCGCCGAGCGAGAAATATTCGCCGCTGATCTTGCCGTAACCGGAAGCGTCGCCGAAATTCGTCTTCTGTCGGGCCACCGCACCCGGCACGTCGATCTTCACCGGCACGTCCTGCTTGGCGATGCGCATTGCGTTCCTCCGTCATGGTTGCGGCGTTTTCGTCAGCGGGGCGTTCGCGCAAGGCGACGACGGGCTGCATCGGAAGCGAGGAGCACGAAGCCGATCTCGCACGCGATCATGCCGGTGCAGGTCCATCCTCCGGATTCGTTCCTCGCTTCCGCCGCCGAGCGAGCCCGAGACACTTCGCCCACGACCAGCATCCTGAGCCCGAAACACGCCGCCGGTCCATCCGCCGATCGCCTACGCGAACGACCTCAGCCGGCACCCGGTGCAAGCGGCAACTCGAGAACGACTTCGTCGCCATCGAGCCTGCCCGTGGGCTGGAAGCCCAGGTTTCGGTAGAACATCTCGGGGCAGCCTGGCCCCGGGACGTACGACAGTTGCAGCGACCGGAACAGCCCTTTGCCGCGCACGTGCTCGATGACGCGAAGCAGGGCAGCCCGACCGATGCCCTTGCCCTGGAACCGCGCATCGATCATGAAGCGCCAGACGCCGACTTCAGGTTCGGCGGGTTGCGGCGTCAGCAGCGACCCGTCTTCCAGCATGACGAAGCCGACCACCTCGTCGGCGTAATGGACGGCGCGGTACCAGGCCGCCGGCGCGAACAACGCCTGGGCCAGCGAGACGGCGTTCGGCGCGACGAAGCCTTTCTGGCTGTCGGCCACGGCGAGCCGCACGACGGGAATGACCGTGTCGGCCGTGATCTCGCGCAGCGTGACGAGAGCGGGATCGATTTTCAGGAGCGACCTGTCGGTATGTGCATCGAATGGTCCGCGCCGACGATGCCGGCACGAACCGTGGTGCCCGCCCGTCCGGTCGAGAGGCGCGTCAACTCCGATGTCCTGCGCGCGGGGGCGCCGCCGCCAGGGTCGGATCACCCAGGCTCTTGTTGAGCGCGACGGCCTCCTTGACCAGGCGACGCACCGTCGCGAGACTGATCGCCGTGTCGTCCCGAAGCTCGAGCGTGGCCATCTCGTACTTTCCTCCGGGCTTCAGGCGGCTCTCGATGGCCCGCAGGCGCTGGCCTCGCCAGAAGCCGAACAGCACGCGCGCGTCCTCCGCACGGATCAACAGGACCGGACCGTTCGAGAGATACACGAGGTGGCCCCATTTCACCTGCTCGTCGAGAGCGGGTTGTTCGCGAACCGTGGACCTCAGCGTTTCGACGCAGGCGCGTCGCCAACCGCGCAGCGACGACACGTAGGCGTCGGGATTGGCGGTGGGTGCGGACTTCTTCATCGTGGATCCGTCATGGGCTGTGTGAATCGAAACGGCCTGCTCGCCATCTCCAGGGAGAACGGCGGCACTCCCGGCGCTATGGCAGCGGGACCGGTTCCCGAAGCTCCGTAGCCTGCGACCAAACCGCCCGCCACCGGCCCGACCGCTTTTCGTAAGTGTCCGTGTGCCAGCACAGCAGTTCCCCACCCGAGGGAAAGCGCAGCCTGGCCTTGTACCGAACGATAGCCATATCGGCGGAGATGCGGAAATTCATTTCGCCGAGTTCCCACCCTGCATAAAACGATTCGCGCGCGATGGTCTCGATGTACTTTTCGCGAGTGAATACGCGGCCCGAAGGCGTGACGAGCTCGTACTCCGGCGCGTGCAGCTCCTCGATCACCTGCATGTCTTGCTGAACCAGCGCGTGCGTGCGGCGACGCTCGAGGGCTTCGAAGAACGTTTCGTCCTCGAACCCGCGACTCTCCGGTGCGGCTGGCATCGTCGCGCGCGAGACGGCGAGTTTCGGGTCAGGCATCGTCGCAGCCCTGCTGGGGACGCGGCGCGGCGGGCGCCTGGGCGTCCAGCGAAGCGCGGTATCGGACGCACCCTTGCATGAATCGGGGCCACGATGGCACCGACGGGACGGGATCGGATTTCTCAGGCAACAAGTTCCAGAGTGCCGGGTGATGCCAGCAGAGTTCCTGGCCGGAGGTGTCCCGGTGCTTTCGAATGCCCACTCGGAGGCGTCGTACCTCGGCAACCGGTTGTTCGCGCGACATGCCTTCGAGGTCGGGATCCATGACGTTACT
>JBDTNO010000292.1:0-3476 GCA_039933715.1 Betaproteobacteria bacterium | reverse complement strand
CGAGGCGGTGGCGCGCGCCGTTGATCGTGAAGCCCTGCTCGTAGAGGAGGTCGCGAATGCGGCGGATCAGCAGCACCTCGTGATGCTGGTAGTAGCGCCGGTTGCCGCGGCGCTTCACCGGCTTCAGTTGCGAGAACTCCTGCTCCCAGTAGCGAAGCACGTGCGGCTTCACCGCGCAGAGGTCGGAGACCTCGCCGATCGTGAAGTACCGCTTCGCCGGAATCGGCGGGAGGTCGGGCCTAACCCGGCTTTGATCCGACATCGTTGGCGGCGTCCACCATGGCCTTCAGCTTCTGGCTGGCGTGGAACGTCACGACGCGTCGCGCCGTGATCGGAATCTCCTCGCCGGTCTTGGGGTTGCGGCCCGGGCGCTGCGGCTTCTCGCGCAACTGGAAGTTGCCGAACCCGGAAAGCTTGACGCTTTCGCCGGCCTCGAGGGCCATGCGGACTTCCTCGAAGAAGCGCTCGACCATGTCCTTCGCCTCGCGCTTGTTGAGGCCGAGCTGCTCGAACAAGAGATCGGCCAATTCGGCTTTCGTAAGCGTCATCGGGAATCCTGGCTACGAAGCGTCGCGCCGAGATCACGTCGGGCAGCCGCCGCCAGCGACTCCACCGTCCGTTCGATCTCGGCGTCGGTCAAAGTACGTGCAGTATCCTGCATAAGCACAAGAATCGCAACGCTTTTCCGACCGCTCGCCAGACCGGCACCTCGAAACAGGTCGAACGGCTTCAGCGCGACGACGAACGGAGGCGCCGCGCGCATCAGGACATCGACCAATTGCTGGACCGGCACCGCCTCGTCGACGACGAGCGCCAGGTCCCGACGCACAATCGGCTGCCGGGAAACCGGGCGCCCGAGCGGGACGGTTCGTGCCAGCAGCGCCCCGAGATCGAGCTCGAACGCGACCGGCGACCCCGGCAGGTCGAAGCGCCGGACCAGCGCCGGATGGACCTCGCCCAGCCATCCCGCCTCGACGCCGTCGATCGCCACGGACGCCGACCGGCCCGGATGGAGGGCAGCGTAGGGCGACGCCGACGTCGTCAGCGCGCGCGGATGCACGAGCGCCGCGAGGTCCGCCTTCACGTCGTGGAAATCGACCGGTCGGCCGGGCACTCCCCATTGCTCGGGCAGCGCGGTTCCCGTCGCGAGTCCGCCGAGCCGCATCGGCTGGGCGAGTCCTCCGGAGCCGCGCCGGAAAACGCGCCCGACCTCGAAGATCCGCACGCGGGTCTCGCGGCGGCTCGCGTTGGCCTTGGCGACCTCGATCAACCCGGGCAGCAGGGTCGTGCGCATCACGTCGAGATGCGCTGCGATCGGATTGGTCACCGCGACCGGATGCGCCTTCGGATCGAGCGCGCGCTCGGTCGCCGACGATACGAATCCGAACGTGACGACCTCGTACCAATCGCGCGCGGCGAGCGTGCGCCGCACCGTGAACGGCGAGCGTCGCGACTCGGGCCGCGAGAGCATGTGCTGGACGTGCGCGGCCGGCGCCGCGGGAATCGTGTCGTAGCCCCGGATGCGCGCGTATTCCTCGACGAAGTCTTCCTCGATCGCAAGGTCGAAGCGCCACGACGGCGGCGTGACGTCGAACGCGGCGCCGTCGCGCCGTGCCGCGAGCGCGAGCCGCGCGAAGATCTGCGCGACCTCGTCGGCGTCCACTCTCACGCCGAGCAGGCGGGCCATGCGGGAGGTGCGCACGTGAACCGGTGGACGCGCGGGCAGCGTCGCCTTCGCGTCGGTGCGCGGCCCGGCATGCCCGCCGCAGATTGCGAGGATCAGCGCGGTGGCGCGCTCGATCGCGCGGGGACCGATCTCGGGATCGACGCCGCGTTCGAACCGGTAGCCGGCGTCGCTCGTGAATCCGAGGCGTCGCATGCGACCCTGCACGACCGCGGGGTTCCAGTACGCGCCTTCGAGATAGACGGTCGACGTGTCGTCCGCGATGCCCGAATGCTCGCCGCCCATGATGCCGGCGAGGCCGAGCGCCTTCACCTCGTCGCAGACGAGCAGGAGGTCGGGCTCGAGGTCGAGCACGTCGCCATTGAGGAGCGTGAGCTTCTCGCCGGCGCGCGCGAAGCGCACGACCAGCGCGCCTTCGAGGTGGCGCGCGTCGTACGCGTGCAGCGGCTGGCCGAGCTCGAGCATCACGTAGTTGGTGACGTCGACGACCGCGCTGATCGAGCGGAGACCCGCGCGCTCGAGGCGCGTCTTCATCCACGCGGGCGCCGGTCGCGTCGCGTCGATGCCTTCGATGACGCGGCCGCCGAAGCGCGGGCATGCTTGAGGCTCGTCGATGCGGACGTCGCGGTGCGCCTTCGACGTCGGCGCGACAGCGCGCGTGTCCGGTATCGCGAGCTTCGCGCCGGTGAACGCGGCCACGTCGCGCGCCACGCCGAGCATCGAAAGGCAGTCGGCGCGGTTGGGCGTGAGCTTGAGCGTGAAGATCGCGTCGTCGAGGGAGAGCGCGGCCCGAAGGTCGGTTCCCGGCACGAGCGTGTCGTCGAGCGGAAGCAAGCCAGCGGCGTCGTCGGAGAGGCCGAGCTCCTTCGCCGAGCACAGCATGCCGCGCGACTCGACGCCGCGCACGACGGTGCGCTTGATCGCAAGCCCGCCCGGGAGCGCGGCGCCTTCGAGCGCGCAGGCGACCGTCATCCCGACGGCCGCATTGGGAGCGCCGCACACGATCGACCGCGGCGCGCCGCCCGCGTCCACGCTGCACACCCGCAGGCGATCGGCGTTCGGGTGCGGCCCGACCGCGAGGATGCGCGCGACGACGACGCCGGTGAACGGCGGTGCGGCGCGCTCGACCGACTCCACTTCCAGCCCGGCCATGGTGAGGCGCTCGGCGAGCGCGTCGGTGCCGATCGGCGGATCGACGAACGTGCGCAGCCACTGCTCGGAGGTGCGCATCGTTTCAGGCGAACTGGCGCAGGAACGCCAGGTCGTTCTCGTAGAAGAGCCGCAGATCGTCGACGCCGTAGCGCAGCATCGCGAGCCGGTCGGGACCCATGCCGAACGCGAAGCCTTGCCATTGCTCGGGGTCGATGCCCACGGCGCGAAGCACGTTCGGGTGCACCTGGCCCGCGCCGGCGATCTCCAGCCAGCCGTCGCCGAAGCTCATGTCGATCTCGGCAGAAGGTTCGGTGAACGGGAAGAACGAAGGCCGGAATCGCACTTTCAGGTCGTCGCGCTCGAAGAACGCGCGCAGGAATTGCGCGACGACGGCCTTGAGGTCGGCGAACGACACGTCGCGGTCGATCCACAGCCCCTCGACCTGATGGAACATCGGCGAATGCGTCGCGTCGCTGTCGACGCGATAGACGCGGCCCGGCGCGATGATCTTGATCGGCGGCGCATGCGTTTCCATCCAGCGCACCTGGATCGGCGACGTATGCGTACGGAGCAGCAGCCCGCCGTCGACGTAGAACGTGTCGTGCATCGAGCGCGCCGGATGGTTTTCCGGCGTATTGAG
>JBDTNO010000291.1:0-3501 GCA_039933715.1 Betaproteobacteria bacterium | reverse complement strand
CGACCTCGGCCAGCGCGTGGAACTTCGCCGCGAGCATCACGGTCGCGACCTGCGTCTTGTCGCCCATCTCGGCGAGGAAGAACGCGACGACGGTCACGCCGAACACGCCAAGGCGCCCCGGATCGCGCGGACGCTCGTCGTCCAGCGCGTCGGCCTTGAGCGCCCACAGCGCGACGGCGAGGAACGACGCGGCGAGCGCCCAGCGCAGCACGTCGGCATGGACCAGGCCGCGCACCCAGTCGCCGGCCCACCCGGCGATCGCGTGGTTGAACAGGGTAGCGACGAGGATTCCGGCGACGATCGGCCACGGCTCGCGGTAGCGCGCCGCGAGGACGAGCGAGAGGAGCTGGGTCTTGTCGCCGATCTCGCCGATCGCGACCACGCCCGTCGAGACTAGGAAGGCTTCCATGATGCCCGTGGGGCCGGAGCGGGTTCGGCCCGTGGATCCTGGGCGTTCCAGGCGCCCGTCCTGCACCGGGTCACCGTCCGCCGGGTCCCGGAAGGGGCGTCGATTGTATCGGACGGTGGCGGAACCCCGCCGGACGGCGGGTTTCATGCCATTGTCATGGCCCCTCCGGTGGCACAATCCGGATTGCGGGAACCGGAAGGGCAGTTCGCCCCTCTACAGGACGCACTTCCGAGCCGCGTTCCCCAGCCTTTCAGCCATGCGCCAGCGCCCACCCCGATCCCTGCGATCCCTCCTGCCCATGGGAGGAGTGGCCGCGCTCGCCCTCGCTTGCTGCTGCGCGAGCGTGGCAGCGCCGGTCCGCACACCCAACGTCGAGGCCGAGCTCGTCCCCGCGACCACCGCGGCGGTGCCCGGCAAGCCGGTGACCGTCGCGCTGCGCCTGGCGATGCGCGAGGGCTGGCATACCTACTGGCGCAACCCGGGCGATTCGGGCCTCCCGACGACGATCGCATGGAGGCTTCCGCCGGGCGTGAGCGCGGGGCCGATCCAGTGGCCGGCGCCCCAGGCGTTGCCCGCCGGACCGCTCGTCAACTACGGCTACGAAGGCGAGGTCCTGCTGCCGACCGTGCTGACGATCGCGCCGGGCATTCGCGCGGGGCGCGACCTCGCGATCGCGGCGCGCGCCGATTGGCTCGTGTGCAAGGAGACCTGCATCCCGGAGGGCGCCGACCTCAAGCTCTCGCTGCCGGTGAAGCCGACCGCCGCGCCCCATCCGCGCTGGGGTGCGCCGATCGCGGCGACGGTCTCCTCGCTGCCGTCGCCGCTCGCCGGCTGGAGCGTCGACGCTCGCGGCGAAGGACAACGCGTGCGACTCGCGCTGACGCCGCCGTCCGGGGCTCCCGATCCGGGCGCGCTGCATTTCTTCCCGTTCGACGAAGGACGCATCGAGGCGTCCGGGCCGCAGGCGCTCGCGCGCGAAGACGAACGCTACGTGCTCACGCTCCCGGTGGCCTACCAGCTTTCCCCGGATTTCAAGCGCGTCGCGGGCGTCGTCACGGCCGCTCAGGGCTTCGGTGGCGCGAAGGCCGCGACCATCGACGTCGCGCTCGCCGGCGGCGTCGTCGCGGGCCCCAAGCCGGTCGACGCTCCGGCGCCCACGCTGGTGATCATGTCGTCATCGTCGGCATCGATGTCGTTCGTCGTCGCGATCCTGCTCGCGCTCGTCGGCGGCGCGATCCTCAACCTGATGCCGTGCGTGCTACCTGTGCTCTCGATCAAGGTGCTCGGATTCGCCGAGCACCACGATTCGCCGGCCACGATGCGCCGCGAGGGACTCGCCTACGGAGCGGGTGTGCTCGCCACGTTCACCGCGCTGGCGGTCGCGATGCTGGCGCTCCGGGCCGCGGGCGAGCAGCTCGGCTGGGGCTTCCAGCTCCAGTCACCGGTGTTCGTCGCGCTGCTCGCGCTCTTGTTCTTCGTGCTCGGCCTGAACCTCTCGGGCGTGTTCGAGTTCGGCAACGTGGCGCCGGCATCGGTGCGGGGCTGGACTTCGCGCAACCGCATGCTCGACGCGTTCGGCACCGGGGTCCTCGCCGTCGTCATCGCCTCGCCGTGCACGGCGCCGTTCATGGGCGCCGCGTTGGGCTTCGCGCTCGCGCAGCCGGCCGTCGAGACGCTCGCCGTGTTTCTCGCGCTGGGCGTCGGCATGGCGCTGCCGTACGTGCTGCTCGCGTGGTTCCCGGCCTGGCGTCGCGCGCTTCCGCGCCCCGGCGCGTGGATGGTGCGCTTCAAGCAGCTGCTCGCGTTCCCGCTCTACGCGACCGTCGCGTGGCTCGCCTGGGTGCTCGGGACGCAGCTCGACGTCGACGCGGTGCTGCGCCTCGCGATCGCGCTGGTCGCCGTCGCGCTCGCGTTGTGGGCCTGGCATGTGTCGCGGGTCGGCGGCGCGCGAGGCTGGAAGCTCGTGGCGCTCGCCGCGCTGGTGGGCGCGGCGGTGGTCGCGCGACCCCTCGCGACGGCGGCGGCCGCCGACGCATCGCCCGGCAAGGCGTCCGCCGCCGTGACCGGTCCCTGGCAGGCCTACGCGCCCGACCGGCTGGCCGAGCTCGCCGGCGCCGGCCCGGTGTTCGTCGACTTCACCGCGGCCTGGTGCGTCACCTGCCAGGTGAACAAGCGGCTCGTCCTGGCCGATCGGACCGTCCTCGACGCGTTTCGCGCCCGGAACGTCGCGCTGGTTCGCGCCGACTGGACGAGGCGCGACCCCGACATCACCCGCGCCCTGGCCGCGCTGGGCCGCAACGGGGTCCCCGTCTACGTGCTCTTCCGACCCGGCCGGGAACCTTTGCTGTTGCCCGAGATTCTGACCGTCCGGACCGTGGTGGACGCGCTCGCCACGCTGTAACCTGTCCTTTTTTCCGGAGAACGACGATGCTAAGCGCCCGCTCCGCCCTGACCCGCTCCCTCGTGGCGCTCGCCTGCGCCGCCGCCGTCTCGCTCGCCACGGCCGCGACCCCCGGCACGGCCGCGCCCGACTTCTCGGTCGCCGACGCGTCGGGGAAGGCCGTCAAGCTCTCCGACTATCGCGGCAAGTTCGTCGTGCTCGAGTGGACCAATCCCGACTGCCCGTTCGTGCGCAAGCACTACGGGTCGAAGAACATGCAGGACCTGCAGAAGGAGTGGGGCGCGAAGGACGTCGTGTGGCTGTCGGTCAGTTCGACGCGGCAGGGTCACGACGAGTATCGCGACGGCGCGAACATGCAGGCGTGGATGGCGTCGCAGGGCGCCGCGCAAAAGGCGATCCTGATCGACGCCAGGAGCGAAGCCGGCCGCGCGTATGCCGCGAAGACGACGCCGCACATGTTCGTGATCTCGCCTGAAGGCAAGGTGCTCTACAACGGCGCGATCGACGACAAGCGCAGCTCCAATCCCGCCGATGCGAAGACCGCGAACAACTACGTGCGCGCGGCGCTGACCGAAGCGAAGGCGGGCAAGCCGGTGACGGTCGCCAGCACGTCGCCGTACGGCTGCTCGGTCAAGTACTAGGGAAGCTCTGCGTAACCTCACGGCGCGCGCGGACTCGCATGCACGAACTT
>JBDTNO010000290.1:0-3503 GCA_039933715.1 Betaproteobacteria bacterium | reverse complement strand
ACAGGATGAACGCCGAGGCGCGCGACTGCTGCTGGGCGAACTGCGACAGGTCGCCGTAGCTCGTCACGCCGAGCACCTCGGTGCCCTCGGCCTCGATCGCCTTGGCGAGCGCGCGGATGCCGAGGCCGCTCGCGTTTTCCGAGCGGTAGTCTTCGTCGATGATGACGACGGGGAAGCGGAACTTCATTCGTACTCCTCGTGCCTGGAGCGGGGGGCGGCCCTCGGGCCCGCACATGCATGCCGGCGCGGCCGTGGACGGCCGCCGGCGTGGCCCGGATTGTCTCGCGGTTCGCCATCACGCGCGACAGATTTGGACCGCGAAATGCGCGAGAGGTGCCGCGACGCGGAGCTTGGCGCCGCGGTCGGCGCCCGGAAAGGCGTCAGGCGTGCGCGACGACGATCGCCGCGGACCAGGCGAGAAGGCCGAGGCCCACGGGCGTGCGGACGCGATGACCGCCCGGGATGTTCTTCTCGACCGCCATCAACCCGGCGAGCGCCAGCATCCAGCCGGCGTTTCCCATGCCGACGACGAACATGACGAGCATCAGCGCCCAGCAGCATCCGACGCAGAACGCGCCGTGGTCGACGCCCATCCGGAACGCCTCGGCCATCGGGCGCCGACCGTGCCAATGCGAGTTGACGAAGCCGAACGTCGTGCGGCAGCGCTCGAGGCAGCGGTACTTGAGCGCCGAGAACTGGAACGCGCCGGCGAGCGCGAGCACCGCCGCGCCGATCAGCCATGCGTTCGCGGCGAGTCGGGGCGACGCGGCGGCCGCGGCGCGCACGCCCGCGTCCGCCGCATGGGCGACGAAGCCGAACGCGAGCCACGCGAGCGCGTAGCCGGCGATCAGCAGCGCCACCAATCGACCGGAGTCGGCGCGGCCGGAGAGCGCGTGCCGGAACGAGGCGACGAGCGGCAGCACCGTCGGCACCATCATCGCGGCGATCATCAGGAGCCAGGCGAGCGCAGCCAGGACGGCCGGGACGATGACCG
Organism: Betaproteobacteria bacterium; assembly: GCA_039933715.1. Lineage (GTDB taxonomy): Bacteria > Pseudomonadota > Gammaproteobacteria > Burkholderiales > Casimicrobiaceae > VBCG01. Next base: position 2,509 of record JBDTNO010000290.1, on the reverse strand, counting down.
CCCCACCGGGAATCGACTGGCAGAGCGGCGAAAGCGCGATGGCGTCGCCCCAGCCGCCGTGCGCGACGTAGCCGCGCCACGGGCTCGCGCTCCACCCGGCGAGGAGCACCCAGGCGGGCAGCACCAGGCCGAGCGCCAGCCATGCCGCGAGGCGCCGACCGTCGCGGGGGGGCGCCGCGAGCGCGGCCGGCATCGAACCCGCCATCGTCGTCAGGCGCGGCGCCGCGCCCGTTTCCGCCGCGACGCGCTCGCCGGGTCGGCCGTCTTCGTCAAGCGAGACGCCGCGACCGTTTGCGCCGCGGCGCGCCCATCGCTAGGCGCTGAAGACGAACGTGCTCTGGAGCGCGTTGTGCCCCTTGAGATCGAGGTCGATCCCGAGCTTCGCGTTCTTCGAGCGGTAGCGCGGCGACTTGCCGACGAACACCGGAGCGCCGGGCACGGTCGAGAACACGGTGTCGGCGAGCGTCGTCGTCGCGCCGGTCGCGTTCGTGTAGGGCTCGAGCTCGGCGTAGCCGGCGTCGCCGATCTTGATCGTGCCGCGACCGCCGTGCACCTCGAAGGTGAGCGGAACCTTTTCGACCGACACGACCTCGCCGACGAGCTCGGCGAGCTCGGCGACCGGGCCGCCCTTCTTGCCCGTGTAGACGGCGAGCAGCGCCTGCTCCTGCTCGTGCGAGACGCGGTCGTCGAGATAGACGGCCGCCCGCCAGTTGCCTTGCAGGATGTTGCCGGGCACGTGCGCGATCATCGCGACCGTGTGCCCCGACACGTCGACGCCGTCGATCTTGCCCTTGTCGAAATGCCAGGCGATGATCGTGTCACAGGTGCCGTAGTCGGGATCCTCGCCGATCCAGCACGGACACAGCACGCGGCAGTTGCAGACTTCGAGGAGACGGCCCTCGAGATGGTAGCCCATGGTCCCTCCGGAGGATGGTCGGACGCGCGGACGCCGGATCGCGGTGCCCGAGAAGGCATGCTACGCCCGGCGGGCCACGCACGCCAACCGCATTATTCGCATCGCGACCGGCCGTTCGCCCCTCCCGGCTTCCGGAACCAGGTTCCGAATTCGGTTCGGGAGTCGGGTCCGGGAGTCGGGTCGCTCGACCTCACCGCCGCCCGCCGGCCAGCGCGACCGACCGCGGGTGCGCGCGCAGCCGCGCCATCGCCCACACGCCGACCGCAGGGCCGATCGCCAGCGGGACGAACGCGTAGCGCCAGCCGAGCGCGGCGACGAGCGGCGGCATCAGGTGGATCGTCGCCAGCGTCAGGGTGAACCCGAGCGCGGTCTGCAACGTGAGCATCGTGCCGATGCGCGAGCGGTCGGCGAGCTCGGCGATCGACGCCGAGAACTGGGCCGAGTCGGCGACGATCGTGATGCCCCACAGGATCGCGACGGCGACGAGCGCGGCCGGCGGTCCGCCGAACAGCACCCCGATCCCCGCGGCGCAGCTTCCGGAGATCGCCATCGCGACAATCGTCAACGTGGTGCGCCCGAGCCGGTCGGCGAGGAAGCCCGCGGCGACGCTGCCGATCGCGCCCGACGCGATCGTCGCGAACGCGGCGAGCGGCGCGGCGACCTTCGCGTCGGCCTCCGGCATCGCCAGCGCGAAGCTCGCGCCGAGGAAGACGCCGATCCACGCCCACATCGCGTAGAGCTCCCACATGTGGCCGAGGTAGCCGAGGTTCGCCAGGCGCAGCGGCACGTCGCGCCACGCGTCGAGGACCGCGCGCGGATCGAACCGCGGCGCAGGCGCGCGGTTGGGGCCGACGCCCGAGAAGCCGATGAGGATCGCCGCGGCGAGCGCCGTGACCGACGACACCGCCACCGGCACGCGCCAGTCGACGCCCGCGAACGCGTTGAAGAGGTGCGGCGAGGCCGAACCGAGCGTCAACGCGCCGACGAGGATCCCGACCATCAGCCCCATGTCGCCGTCGGCCCAGGTCGACGCGAGCTTCATGCCGACCGGATAGACGCCGGCCATCGCGAGGCCGGTGACGAAGCGCAGGATCGGCATCCACGCCGACGACGGGTCGATCGCCAGGAGCAGCGCGTTGGCGACGGCGCCCAGCAGCGCGGACGCGGCGAAAAAACGGCGGAGCTCGAGGCGATCGGCGAGGCCGAGGAACGCGCTCGCGAGGCAGCCGGCGACGAAACCGAGTTGCACGCCGCTCGTCAGCGCCGATTGCATGAAGCCCGAGAGCCGGTACTCGGCGACGAGTTGCGGCACGACCGCGGAGGCCGAGAACCACAGCGCCATCGCCATCACCTGGCAGAGCGCGAGGATCGCGATCGAGGCGCGCTTGGCCGGCACGGGGGTCAGGTTGCGAAAGCGGGTTGCGGGTCGGGTTCGCGCCGGGGATTGCGCTGACCCGCCCGGTCGGATCCGTACGATCGGGGGTCAGGATCGGAGCCGGGCTCGGAACGTGGTTCCAAACCGTATCCGATCCCGACCTCCTAGGGAAGCTCTGCGTAACCCGCGGATGCGCGACGCGTCGGGCGGGTGGGATG
>JBDTNO010000289.1:0-3524 GCA_039933715.1 Betaproteobacteria bacterium | reverse complement strand
GTCGTCAAGCGCGCTCCACGCCGTCGCCGATCCGGCGCAACCGGCGGGCACGAACGCCGACCCTCGGTACGAGCGCCGGAACTGGGCGTCCGAACTCAACCTCGCCTTCATGGAAGGTTACCGCTCGGGCTCCCGTCCAGACCGGCCGACGCCGGTCGTCGACTGAATGGCCGACCGCGTCCGGGACTTCAGGCCCCGCTGGCGCGCAGGATCACGCGCACCAGAAGCAGCAGCGACACGACGAGGATCGCGGCCAGCGCGATCCCGACGATGATCACCTGGTGCGGCCGGATCGCGACGGCGTCCCGCTGCATCGCCTTGCCTTTGCGGACACCGAAGAAGCTCCAGAACACCGCACCGACCACTTCGCGCAGCGTGGCTTGCCTCGGAACTTCGTCGGGCGGAGAAGGGGGCTCGGAAGGAGTGGTCATGAGAAGCTGCCAGCGGCTCATATTCTAGGGCCCGGTAGCGCTAACAGGCCCTAGCAACCGCCCCCGCATTCGCGCGGCGTTCCCGGCGCGCCGGGCGAGGACCGGTAGCCCTTGAATACGTGCGGGATTGCCGCCACTTCAGGGCAAAGAACGGAGATTCCATGCGTTTCGACAAGTTGACGACCAAGTTCCAGCAGGCGTTCGCCGATGCCCAGAGCCTCGCGCTCGGCCACGACAACGGGTTCATCGAGCCGCAGCACATGCTCGCGGCGCTGCTCGCGCAGGAGGACGGGAGCACCTCGTCGCTGCTGGCGCGCGCGGGCGTCGCCGTGCCCAAGCTCCAGTCGGCGCTCAAGGCGTCGATCGGCCGCCTTGCCAAGGTCGAAGGCACCGGCGGCGAGATCGGCGTGTCGCGCGACCTCAACAACCTGCTCAACCTCACCGACAAGGAAGCGACGAAGCGCGGCGACCAGTTCATCGCGAGCGAGCTCTTCCTGCTCGCGCTCGCCGACGACAAGGGCGAGGCGGGTCGCATGCTGCGCGACGCGGGGCTCGCGAAAAAATCGCTCGAGAGCGCGATCGACGCGGTTCGCGGCGGCGCGGGGGTGGCTTCCGCGGAGGCCGAGGGCCAGCGCGAGGCGCTCAAGAAATACACGATCGACCTCACCGAGCGCGCGCGGGAAGGCAAGCTCGACCCGGTCATCGGCCGCGACGACGAGATCCGCCGCACGATCCAGATCCTGCAACGGCGCACCAAGAACAACCCGGTGCTGATCGGCGAGCCGGGCGTGGGCAAGACCGCGATCGTCGAGGGCCTCGCGCAGCGGATCGTCGACGGCACCGTGCCCGAGACTCTGAAGGGCAAGCGCGTGCTGTCGCTCGACATGGCGTCGCTGCTCGCGGGCGCCAAGTATCGCGGCGAGTTCGAGGAGCGCCTGAAGGCCGTGCTGAAGGACATCGCCGCCGACCAGGGCCGCACGATCGTCTTCATCGACGAATTGCACACGATGGTCGGCGCCGGCAAGGCCGAAGGCGCGATCGACGCGGGCAACATGCTGAAGCCCGCGCTGGCGCGTGGCGAGTTGCATTGCGTCGGCGCGACGACGCTCGACGAATACCGCAAGTACGTGGAGAAGGATGCCGCGCTCGAGCGCCGCTTCCAGAAGGTTCTGGTCGGCGAGCCTTCGGTCGAGGCCACCATCGCGATCCTGCGCGGCCTCCAGGAGCGCTACGAGATCCATCACGGCGTCGAGATCACCGACCCGGCGATCGTCGCCGCGGCCGAGCTCTCCGCGCGCTACATCACCGACCGCTTCCTGCCCGACAAGGCGATCGACCTGATCGACGAGGCGGCCGCGCGGATCAAGATGGAGATCGACAGCAAGCCCGAGGCGATGGACAAGCTCGACCGGCGCCTGATCCAGCTCAAGATCGAGCGCGAGGCGGTGAAGAAGGAGAAGGATGAAGCGTCCCGGAAGCGGCTCGCGCTGATCGAGGAGGAGATCGCACGCCTCGAGCGCGAGTATGCGGACCTCGAGGAAGTCTGGAAGGCCGAGAAGGCCACGCTCGCCGGCACGCAGCACATCAAGGAGGCGATCGACAAGATCAAGCTCCAGATGGAGGAGGCGAAGCGCAAGGGCGACTGGCAGACGATGTCGGAGCTCCAGTACGGCAAGTTGCCGCAGCTCGACGCGCAGCTCAGGAAGGCGGATTCCGTGCTCGCCAAGGAGGGAGCGTTGAAGCCCAAGCTCCTGCGGACGCAGGTCGGCGCGGAGGAGATCGCCGAGGTCGTCTCGCGCGCGACCGGCATCCCGGTCTCGAAGATGATGCAGGGCGAGCGCGACAAGCTGATCCACATGGAGGAGCGGTTGCACAAGCGCGTCGTCGGCCAGGACGAGGCGGTGCGGCTCGTCTCGGATGCCATCCGCCGCTCGCGCTCGGGCCTTTCCGACCCGAACCGCCCGTACGGCTCGTTCCTGTTCCTGGGACCCACGGGCGTGGGCAAGACCGAGCTCACCAAGGCGCTCGCAGAATTCCTGTTCGACTCGGACCACGCGTTGATCCGCATCGACATGTCCGAATACATGGAGAAGCACTCGGTCGCGCGCATGATCGGCGCGCCGCCGGGCTACGTCGGCTACGAGGAAGGCGGCGCGCTCACCGAGTCGGTGCGGCGCAAGCCCTACAGCGTGATCCTGTTCGACGAGATCGAGAAGGCGCACCCGGACGTGTTCAACGTGCTGCTGCAGGTGCTCGACGACGGCCGCCTCACCGACGGCCAGGGGCGCACGATCGACTTCAAGAACACGGTGATCGTGATGACGTCGAACCTCGGGTCGCACAAGATCCAGCAGCTGACCGACGAGGGCGCCGACCCGGGCCTAGTCAAGATCGCGGTGATGGCCGAAGTGAAGGCGAGCTTCCGGCCCGAGTTCGTCAACCGGATCGACGAGATCGTCGTGTTCCATCCGCTCGACGAGGGCCAGATCGCGAACATCGCGCGCATCCAGCTGAAGTCGCTCGAGCAGCGGCTGGCGAAGCTCGACATCCGACTCGACATCGACGAAGGCGCGATCAAGACGGTCGCCGCAGCAGGGTTCGACCCGGTCTACGGGGCGCGGCCGCTCAAGCGCGCGATCCAGCAGCAGATCGAGAACCCGCTCGCGAAGGAAATCCTCGCCGGCAAGTACGCGGCGGGCGACACGATACGCATGCGCTCGACCGGCGGGGAGATCGGGTTCGTCAAGGCCTGATCGCGTCGCGGCGGACGGCGTCGGGACGGCTGAAGCGCGACGAGCCGCACGCTTTGGGCGGGTCGGTCGCTGCCGCCCGCCGCCTTCGATCCACGCACCCCGCGGTCGATCCCGAGCTGCGCCTCGCCGCCGACGCGCTCGCGTTCGCACACCGCGGGAACGCCGGCTGAAGCGTCACTTGATCGGAATGCGGCTCGCGTTCCTGGCGAGCCAGGCATCGAACGACTGCACGGAACGGTCGAGCGAGCGCGCGAATGCGGGATCGCGGGCGGCGCGGTATTCGCGCTCGAAGTCGTGCTTGAACTGGAACATGTTGCCGAGGTCGTCGGCACCGGGGAAG
>JBDTNO010000288.1:0-3527 GCA_039933715.1 Betaproteobacteria bacterium | reverse complement strand
ATCGCGATCATCAACACCTGGAGCGACATCAATCCCTGCCACACGCATTTCAAGCAACGTGTCGAGGAGGTGAAGCGCGGCATCTGGCAGGCGGGTGGATTCCCGGTCGAGATGCCGGCGCTCACGCTCTCGGAGCCGTTCCAGAAGCCCACGACGATGCTCTATCGCAACCTGCTCGCGATGGAGACCGAGGAGCTGTTGCGCAGCTACCCGGCGGACGGCTGCGTGCTGATGGGCGGGTGCGACAAGACGACGCCAGCGCTCCTGATGGGTGCGGTCACCATGAACCTGCCGACGATCTTCATGCCGGCAGGCCCGATGCTGCGCGGCGACTTCCGCGGCGGGCCGCTCGGCAGCGGCAGCGACGTCTGGAAGTACTGGGCGGAGCTGCGCGCCGGCACGATCACCGAAGGCGACTGGCAGGAGATCGAGAACGGCATCGCGCGCTCGCCCGGCCATTGCATGACGATGGGTACCGCGTCGACGATGACGAGCGCCACCGAGGCGCTCGGCATGACGCTCGCCGGCGCCGCGTCGATCCCGGCGCCCGACTCGCGACACGCGCAGATGGCGACCAACACCGGCAAGCGCATCGTCGCCATGGTGTGGGAGGACTTGAAGCCCTCCGACCTCCTGACCGCGGCGTCGTACGACAACGCGATCACGACCGTCCTCGCCTTGTCTGGCTCGACCAATGCGGCCGTGCACCTGATCGCGATGGCGCGCCGCAGCGGCATCCCGCTCACGCTCGACCGCTTCGACACGCTGTCGCGCCACACGCCGGTGCTCGCCAACATCCGTCCGTCGGGCAAGTACCTGATGGAGGATTTCTACTATGCGGGCGGCCTGCGGGCGCTGATGTCGAGCCTCGGCGACCTTCTCGACCTCGCGCAACGCACGGTGGAGGCGCGCACGCTCGGCGAGGCGCTCGAGGGTGCGCGCACCTGGAACGACGACGTGATCCGCGATCGCGCGCACGCGCTCGTGCCCGACACCGGGCTCGCCGTGTTGCGCGGCAACCTCGCGCCGGACGGCGCGGTCATCAAGCCGGCGGCAGCCGAGAAGCACCTGCACGTGCATACCGGCCGCGCCGTCGTGTTCGACGACTACAACGACCTCGCCGCGCGCATCGACGACGAGAAGCTCGACGTCGACGCCGAGTGCGTGTTGGTGCTGCGCAACGCGGGGCCGCAGGGCGCGCCGGGCATGCCCGAATGGGGTCAGCTCCCGATTCCGAAGAAGCTGCTCGCGCAAGGCGTGCGCGACATGGTGCGCATCTCCGACGCGCGCATGAGCGGCACGAGCTACGGCACGTGCGTGCTGCACGTCGCGCCGGAGTCGTACATCGGCGGGCCGCTCGCATTCGTGCGCGACGGCGACCGCATCACGCTCGACGTCCCGGGCCGCAAGCTGCACCTGCACATCGACGACGCCGAGCTCGCGCGCCGCCGCGCCGGCTGGAAGGCGCCGCCGCCGCGGTTCGACCGCGGGTTCGGCGCGCTCTACCAGCAGCACATCCGCCAGGCGAACGACGGCTGCGACTTCGATTTCCTCGAGCCGGTGAAGCCCGGCAGCGGGGACCGGCACGAGCCGGAGATCCACTGATCGGGAGCCGGGAGCCCGTTGACCGTTCACGTCGCCTCCACGATGGCGTATGCCCCCGCTTGTTCCACTGCCAACCGCCCACTGACCACCGGACTCCGGAGAACGCTCCCATGAACCGTCGCCGCACACTGCTTCGCGCCGTCGCCGTCACGCTCGCTGTTTCCGCGCTTCCGTTCGCCTCGACGGCGATCGCGCAGGCATGGCCATCGAAGCCGATCACCTACATCGTGCCGTTCCCGGCCGGCGGCACGACCGACGTGCTCGCCCGCATCCTCGGCATCAAGCTCGGCGCCGCGCTCGGCACGACGATCGTCGTCGAGAACAAGCCCGGCGCCGGCGGCAACGTGGGATCCGAGGTCGTCGCGCGCGCCGCGCCCGACGGCTACACGATCCTCGGAGGCACGATCAGCTCGCATGCGATCAACGTGTCGCTGTATCCGAAGCTTCCCTACGACCCGATCACGTCGTTCCAGCCGATCACGCTGATCGGCACCAATCCGAACGTGCTCGTCGTCAACGCGGCGTCGCCGTACAAGTCGGTGCAGGACATCACGGCCGCGCTCAAGGCGAAGCCGGGCTCTCTTTCGTACGCGTCGGCCGGCAACGGCACCTCGCAGCATCTGTCCGCCGAGCTCTACAAGTTCATCGCCGGCGTCGACATGGTGCACATTCCCTACAAGGGCAGCGGACCGGCGATCCAGGACGTGATCGGCGGCCAGGTGCCGATGATGTTCGACACGTCGGTCGTCGCCGGTCCGCACATCGAGAGCGGACGCCTTCGCGCGCTCGCCGTGACGTCGGGCAAGCGGGCGCCGTCGATGCCGAACGTGCCGACGATGGCCGAGTCGGGCGTTCCCGGATACGACGTCGTCTCGTGGCAGGCGGTCTTCGCGCCCGCCGGCACGCCCAAGCCGATCGTCGATCGCCTGCATGCCGAGATCGCGAAGATCCTGAAGGAGCCCGAGGTGCAGGAGCGTCTCGCGAAGCTCGGCCTCGACCCGTCGGGCATGACGCCCGCCGAGCTCTCCGCGTTCCAGAAGACCGAGATCGACAAGTGGGCGAAGGTCATCAAGGCCGCGAACATCCGGATCGATTGAGCGTGACCGGCGTCGGAATGGAAGCGGGGGAAGCATGACCGAGCATCGCAACCTGATCGGCGGCGAATGGGTCGCCGGCGCGCGCACGCACCGCGACATCAACCCGTCGGACACGCGCGACGTCGTCGGCGAGTACGCGCTCGCCGACACGGCGCAGGCGCGATCCGGCATCGAGGCGGCGCACGCGGCGTTCCCGAAGTGGTCGGCGGCGACGCCGCAGCAGCGCTTCGACGCGCTCGACTTCATCGGCACCGAGATCCTCGCGCGGAAGGCCGAGCTCGGCGACCTCCTCGCCCGCGAGGAAGGCAAGACGCTGCCCGAGGGCATCGGCGAGGTCGCGCGCGCCGGCCACATCTTCAAGTTCTTCGCGGGCGAGGCGTTGCGCACCGGCGGCGAGCTGCTGCCCTCGGTGCGGCCCGGCATCAGCGTCGAGGTCACGCGCGAGCCGCTCGGCGTCGTGTCGATCATCACGCCATGGAACTTCCCGATCGCGATCCCCGCCTGGAAGATCGCGCCCGCGCTCGCGTACGGCAACTGCGTCGTGTTCAAGCCGGCCGAGCTCGTGCCCGGCTGCGCATGGGCGATCGCCGAGATCGCGAGCCGCAGCGGCCTCACGCCCGGCGCGCTCAACCTCGTGATGGGCCGCGGCTCCGAGATCGGCGACGTCCTCGTCGGAGACCCGCGCGTGGCCGGCGTGAGCTTCACCGGCTCGGTCGCGACCGGACAGCGGCTCGCGCAGGCATGCGTGACGCGCAAGGAAGGCGGCATGGCGAAGTTCCAGCTCGAGATGGGCGGCAAGAACCCGCTCGTCGTGCTCGACGACGC
>JBDTNO010000287.1:0-3528 GCA_039933715.1 Betaproteobacteria bacterium | reverse complement strand
GTGCCGATCAGCAGCGTGACCGCCGTCGGCGCGCCCTGGTACACGTCGGGCACCCACATGTGGTAGGGCACGACGCCGAGCTTGAACGCGATGCCCGACACGACGAACACGAGGCCGAACACGAGCAGCGCGCGGTTGCCCTGGCCCGCCAGCGTCGCCTCGGCGATCCGGTCGAAGTCGAACGAGCCGGTCGCGCCGTAGATCATCGACACGCCGTAGAGCAGCATGCCCGAGGCGAGCGCGCCCAGCACGAAGTACTTGATCGCGGCCTCGGACGGCGCCGCGGCGTCGCGCTGGAACGCGACCAGCGCATAGAGCGCGAGCGACATGAGCTCGAGCCCCAGGTAGAGCGTGAGGAAGGTCGCCGCCGACATCATCACCATCATGCCGAGCAGCGCGAATAGCGCGAGCACGAACAGCTCGCCGCGGAACAGCCCGCGCGCGACCAGGTAGGCGCGCGCGTAGAACAGCATCAGCGAGACCGAGACGAGCGCGAACAGCTTGAGCACGTCCGCGAGCATGTCGTCGACGACCATGCCGCCGAACGCGTGCGAAGGCGTCGCCTGCGCGGTCGACACGACGATCCAGATCGTCGCCAGCAGCGCGAGCTGAGTGAACCAGAAGCTCCAGTGGCGGCGCGCGGGCGGCAGGAAGAGATCGCCGATCAGCACGATGCAGGCGGCGACCAGGATCGCGATCTCGGGGGAGATGGCCAGCAGCTCGGTGCTCATGGGGAGGTTCGGACGAGCTTGGACTGCTGGACGTGCGCGAGGAGGTCGGCCACTGAGACGTGCATCACGTCGACGAAGGGTTTCGGGTAGACGCCCATGGCGAGGACGGCCGCCGCGACGACGGCGAGCAGCCAGAACTCGCGCCGGTTCACGTCCTTCAGCGCCGCGACCTCCGGGCTGGCGACCGGGCCGAACACGACGCGCTTGACCATCCACAACGTGTAGGCCGCGCCGAGCACCAGCGTGACCGCCGCGGCGGCGCCGAGCCACGCGTTGACCTTGATCGCCGCGAGGATCACCAGGAACTCGCCGACGAAGCCCGACGTCCCCGGCAGGCCCGCGTTGGCCATCGCGAAGAACACCATGAACGCGGCGAAGCGCGGCATCGTGGCGACGACGCCGCCGTAGTCGGCGATCTGGCGGCTGTGCATCCGGTCGTAGAGCACGCCGACGCACAGGAACATCGCCGCCGACACGAAGCCGTGCGAAACCATCTGCGCGATCGCCCCCTCGGCACCCAGCGTGCTGAACAGGAAGAAGCCGAGCGTCACGAACCCCATGTGCGAGATCGACGAGTACGCGATCAGCTTCTTCATGTCGGCCTGCACGAGCGCCACGAATCCGATGTAGATGATCGCGATCAGCGACAGCGTGATCACGAACGGGGTCATGACGCGGCTCGCGTCCGGGACGATCGGCAGGATGAAACGCATGAAACCGTATCCGCCGATCTTCAGCGTGATCGCGGCGAGGATCACCGAGCCGCCGGTCGGCGCCTCGACGTGCGCGTCGGGCAGCCACGTGTGGACCGGCCACATCGGGACCTTGACCGAGAACGCGAGGAAGAACGCGACGAAGAGCGCGACCTGGACCGGCATCGACAGCGGCACCCGGTACCAGTCCTGCAGCGCGAAGCTCTCGCTGACGTTGTACAGGTAGACGAGCGCGACCAGCATCAGCAGCGACCCGAGCAGCGTGTACAGGAAGAACTTGATCGCCGCGTAGACGCGCCGCGGCCCGCCCCAGATGCCGATGATCAGGTACATCGGGATCAGCATCGCCTCGAAGAACACGTAGAACAACACGCCGTCCATCGCGGCGAACGCGCCGTTGATGAGGCCGGACATCACGAGGAACGCCGCCATGTACTGGGCGACGCGCGACCGGATCACCTCCCAGCCGGCCCAGACGACCAGCAGCGTCATCAGGCTGTTCAGCAGGATGAACAGCACCGAAAGGCCGTCGACGCCGAGGAAGTACCAGACGTCGAAGCGCGGGATCCATTCGGCGCGCTCGACGAACTGGAGCGCCGAGGTCGTCGTGTCGAAATGCAGGAACAGCGGAAGCGTGACGAGAAAGCCCGCGAGCGCGCCGGCGAGCGCGACCCAGCGGGCGCGCGCCGCGTCGGTGTCGCGGTGGAGCACCAGCACCGCGAGCCCGGCGAGGATCGGGACCCAGATCGAGAGCGAAAGGTAGGGGATCATCGACAGAAGCTAGTGCCCGACCCACCAGGTCAGGAGCGCGAAGACGCCCACGATCATCGTGAACGCGTAGTGGTAGACGTAGCCCGACTGGAGATGGCGCATCAGGCCCGCCGCCATGCCGATCACCTTCGCCGTGCCGTTGACGAGGATGCCGTCGATCACGGCGCGATCGCCGATCTCGTACAGGATCGCGCCCGTGCGTCGCGCCCCGCCGGCGAGGAACCAGTCGTTGAACCGGTCGAAATAATACTTGTTGTCGAGCAGCGTGTAGACGGGGCCCGCGAGGCGCTTCAGGCGCGCGGGCAGCGCCGGATTGACGAGGGTGCAGTACCAGGCCGCGGCGATGCCGGCGAGCGCGAGCCAGAACGGCGCCGCCGTCAAGCCGTGCACGACGAAGGCGCCCACGCCGCGCCAGTCGCGCCCGAGCTCGGCCAGCACCGCGTGCTCGGGACGCACGACGATCGATCCGCCGAAATGCGGACCGAAGAGGAACGGCTCGATGAACGCCCACCCGGCGAATACCGACGGAATCGCGAGCAGGATCAGCGGCGCCGTGACCACCCACGGGCTCTCCTTCGGCGGGTGGTCGGCGTCGATCGCGTGGTGCGCGTCCGCGTCGGGCTCGTGGCCGGCCTCGTGCGATGCGTCGTGATCGACGACCGCCCGGTGCGCGGTCGCGTCCTCGTCCGGCAGCGGATGCGTCCAGCGCGGCTCCCCGTGGAATGCGAGGAAGAGGAGCCGGAACGCGTAGAACGCCGTGATGAACACGCCGGCCGTCACGGCGAAGTAAGCGTAGCCGTGACCCGGGATCCGGGACAGGTGCACGGCCTCGATGATCGCATCCTTGGAGAAGAAACCCGCGAACGGCGGGATGCCGGCGAGCGCCAGCGATCCGACCAGCGCGGTGACGTAGGTGATCGGCATGAAACGGCGCAACCCGCCCATCCGCCGCAGGTCCTGCTCGTGGTGGAGCGCGATGATCACCGACCCCGCGGCCAGGAACAGCAGCGCCTTGAAGAACGCGTGCGTGACGAGATGGAAGATCGCGGCCGAGTACGCGGAGACGCCGAGCGCGACCGTCATGTAGCCGAGCTGCGAGAGGGTCGAGTAGGCGACGACGCGCTTGATGTCGTTCTGCACGATGCCGAGGAACGCCATGGACAGCGCGGTGGTCGCTCCGATCACGGTAACGACCGACAGCGCCGTCTCGGAAAGCTCGAACAGCGGGCTCATCCGCGCGACCATGAAGATGCCGGCGGTCACCATCGTCGCCGCGTGGATCAGCGCCGAGATCGGCGTCGGGCCTTCCATCG
>JBDTNO010000286.1:0-3539 GCA_039933715.1 Betaproteobacteria bacterium | reverse complement strand
GGGATCAGGGACCTGGGACCAGACAAACGGACACCGCGCTCATGGCAGGACCTTCGCCTCGTTGCGGAGCTTCGAGACGAGCTCCGCGACGTCGGCCACGCGGCCGCCACCCTTGCGCTTGGGCGGCTCGACGACCTTCAAGGTGACCAGGTGCGGCGTGACGTCGACGCCGAGCGCCGCCGGGTCGACCGTCTCGAGCGGCTTCTTCTTGGCCTTCATGATGTTCGGCAGCGTCGCGTACCGCGCCTCGTTGAGCCGGAGGTCGGTCGTTACGACCGCAGGGAGCGCCATCTCGACGGTCTCGAGCCCGCCGTCGACCTCGCGCTTGACGGTCAACCGCCCCCCGCCGATCTCGACCTTCGATGCGAACGTCGCCTGCGGCCAGTCGAGCAGCGCGGCGAGCATCTGGCCGACCTGGTTGGCGTCGTCGTCGATCGCCTGCTTGCCGAGGATCACGAGTTGCGGCGCTTCGCGCGCGGCGAGCGCCGCGAGGAGCTTCGCGACCGCGAGCGGCTGCAGCTCGGTGTCGCTCTGGACCAGGATCGCGCGATCCGCGCCGAGCGCGAGCGCTGTGCGCAACGTCTCCCCGCACGCCGCCGCTCCGCACGACACCGCGACGATCTCGGTCGCGATCCCCTTTTCCTTGAGCCTCACCGCCTCCTCGACGGCGATCTCGTCGAACGGGTTCATCGACATCTTGACGTTCGCCGTATCGACGCCGGAGCCATCCGCCTTCACGCGTACCTTCACGTTGAAGTCGACGACGCGCTTGACGGGAACGAGGATCTTCATGACGGCTTCCGGCGCGAGGCGGGAACTTCGAATTATAGCCGCACCGCACGGCACGGCCGCCCCCGGCGCGCCATGGGCCGGACGCGGGGCCGCATGGTATAAGTCTGGCGCGCCGTTGCCACGATCCGAAGCCGCGACGAGAAGCGGCGGATCGACGTCTCGCGCCGACGATGCCCGCGATTCCGCCGACCGACATCCAGGAGGTGTTCCGCCACCTCCCGCATCGTTTCCCGTTCGTTCTCGTCGACGCTGTCGAAGGCGGCGAGTCGGGCGACTGGGTGCGCGCGGTCAAGCACGTCTCGATCGACGAGCCGTTCTTCACGTCGGTCGGGACCGGGAAGCCGGCGATGCCCGCGACGCTGATCATCGAGGCGCTCGCGCAGGCGGGCGGCATCCTGTGCTTCTACTCGGGGTTCCTGAAGCCTCACGGCGGCTCGACCACCTACCTCGCGGCGATCGACCGCACGCGCGTCGAGCGCGAGGCGTTCGCCGGCGAGACGCTCGACCTCGACTGCCGGATCAAGCGCGCGCTGCGCGGCGTGATCCGCATCGTGGGACGCGCGTCGGTCAAGGGAGCGCTCGCGGTCGAGACCCAGCTCACGATCATCGTGCACGACACCGACGGCTCGCACGCGGGCAACGACCCGCGCACGTTGACGTGAGCGCGCCGTTCGCGACCGCGCGCGAAGTGCCGGCCGAGTGGCCGCTCGATCGCGTCGCCTTGCTGCGCACGATGCTCGCGACGCGCTCGCTCGACCAGCGCGAGGAGAAGCTGCTGCGCCAGGGCCGCGGATGGATCCACATCCCCGGGTTCGGACACGAACCGCTCGCGGCCATCGCGCCCTTCCTCGGGCCCGGGGACCTCCTCTTTCCGTACTACCGCGACCGAGCGCTGTTCCACGCGCGCGGCGTCACCGCGTACGAGATGGCTTGCGATTACCTCGCGACGGCGTCCTCGTCGACCGGCGGCCGCATGATGCCGGTGCACGGCTCGTACCGGCGGCTCGGCATCTATCCGCCGGCGACGCCGACCGCGTCGCAATGCCTGCCCGCCGTCGGCGCCGCATGGGCGCTCGCGCTCGCGCGCGGCGGACGCGTCGTCCTGACGACGATCGGCGACGCGTCGGTGCGACAGGGGGAGTTCTTCGAAGCGTTGACGCTCGCCATCGAGATGGCGCTGCCGGTCGTATTCATCGTCGAGGACAACGGCTACGGGATCAGCACGCCGACGCGCGACCAGCTACCGATGCGCCTCGGCGTGTTCGCATCCGCGTATTCGACGCTGATCGACGGCCGTGACGTGGACGCGCTCGCGAAGAGCGCCCGCGACGCCATCGCGCGGGCACGCGACGGTCTCGGTCCGTCGCTCCTCTGGGTCGAGCTCGATCGCCTCGGTTCGCACACGAACAGCGACGACCACCGTGTTTACCGGAGCGCCGAGGATATCGCCGCGATGCGCGCGCGCGACCCGGTCGAGCGCCAGGCCGCGGCACTGGTGTCATCCGGCGCGCTGTCACCGCAGGCGCTGGCCACGATGCGCCGCGACGTCGAGCGCGAGACCGACGATGCTTTCACGCGCGCCGAACGCGAGCCCGCACCCGCGCCCGCGTCGGCGTTCGACGACCTGTGCGGCGCGTCGTCGCGCGACGGCGTCGCGCTGCCGTTCGTGCTCGCCGAGCGCGAGAACACGGTCGCCGCCGCATGGCATCGCACGCTCGGCGAAGCGCTCGACCGGATCCCCGCGACGATCCTGTACGGCGAGGATGTCGAGGATCCGAAAGGCGGTGTGTTCGGCTTTACCAAGGGACTGTCGACGCGCCATCCCGGCCGCGTGCGCAACGCGCCGCTCGCCGAGGCGACGATCGTCGGCGCGGGCATCGGCCTCGCTGCGGCCGGCCTCCGCCCGATCGTCGAGCTGCAGTTCATCGATTTCGCCGCGCCGGCGATGAACCAGCTCGCCAACCAGCTCGCGACGCTACGCTGGCGCTCGCGCAGCGAATGGACGGCGCCGCTCATCCTGTACGCGCCGCACGGCGCCTACCTGCCCGCGGGCAGCGCGTGGCACAGCCAGAGCAACGAAGGCTGGTGGACCCACATACCGGGCCTGCGCGTTGCGGTGCCGTCGACGCCGGGGGACGCGGCCGCGATGCTCTGGACCGCTCTCCACGAGCACGACCCGACGCTCTTCCTGATTCCCAAGCACGTGATGCGGCTGCGCCAGCCGATCGCGCGCGGGCCGCGCGGTTTCGCGCACGCGCGCACAGTGCGGCGCGGCAACGACGTGACGGTCGTCGCGTGGGGAAACGGCGTCGAGATCGCGACAGCGGCCGCGGACGCGCTCGCCGGCCGCGCGTCGGTCGAGATCCTCGACCCGGTGTCGCTGGTGCCGTTCGACTGGGAAGCGCTCGACGCGTCGGTCGCGCGCACCGGGCGGCTCGTCGTCATCGACGAGGATTCGCGCACCGGCTGCTTCGGCCAGACGATCGTCGCCGAGATGGTGAGCCGCGACTCGCGCTTCGCGCATTTCCTGTCGGCGCCCAAGCTCGTCGCACGCGCGGATGCGCATGTGCCCTACCATCCGGTCCTCGAGTACGCGATCCTGCCCGACGCCGAGCGCGTCGCGCGCGCGATCGAGGAGACGCTGCTGTGAGCGCCGCCGGGCCATCCGCGCGCCCGCCGGGCCGCCCCAAGGGCGCACCGCCCCCCCGGGGGGCGCGAACGAAGTTCGCATCGGGGGGTCCTCTCCG
>JBDTNO010000285.1:0-3677 GCA_039933715.1 Betaproteobacteria bacterium | reverse complement strand
GATCCCCCCGGAGCACGCTGCGCGTGCCTCCCCCCAAGGGGGCCAGCGCCCTTGGGACGGCCCTGCGGGCGCCGGGATCCCCCCGGAGCACGCTGCGCGTGCCTCCCCGTTGGCGACCGTCGCAAGGCCCCCGATCCCGGTCGAGTCGATCTGCGTGCGCATCGGCGCGATGCGTTGCCACTCGCAGGCGATCACGATGAAGCTGCGCGCGGACCTGCCGCTCCAGGAGATCGAAGCGCTGATCGCCGGCGCGCACGAATGGGTCCGCCTCGTACCGAATACGCGCGATGCGAGCATGCGCGACCTCACGCCGGCAGCGGTCACCGGTCATCTCGGGATTCCGGTCGGGCGCGTGCGCAAACTGTCGATCGGCCCCGAGTACGTCAGCGCGTTCACCGTGGGCGACCAGCTCCTGTGGGGCGCCGCCGAGCCGTTACGCCGGATGCTGCGCATCCTGCTCGGAGACTAGGGCCTGTTAGCGCACCCGGGGCACTCGCGCCCATGCCGCGCCGGCCGCAGGGCGAGGCGCGAGTGCGGGTGTGTGCTTGCTGCACACGACGAGCGAGCAACGACGCCCTGCGGCCAGCGCGGCACGTGCCCTCCGGGTGATGTCAGGAAACGCCCGCCCTCGTCGTTGCATCCTCGCCATAGAGGCACTTTGGCTTGCGGTGTGCGGCTCGATGGCGGCCGTTTCCAAAAGTCACGCGAGCGTCCCGGGTGCGCTAACAGGCCCTAAGCCGTCCGAACGAAGGCGCGCGATGCGCGCGTCGTCGCAAACTGCGCGTTTGGCGCCACCGCCGCGCTCGCGCGATCGTGCGAGAGCCCCCACGCACGAATGCAACAGCCACGACGGGTGGGGCCGCGACCCCCCGCGCCACAACATCTTGTGTCGGAACGGCACCCCGCCCCCAGCGCTGGCGTGGCCGCTAGCATGCCGGCATGAAGTTTGCTGACTACACGTTGCGCGTAGAGCCGAAAAACCAAGCTAATACTGAGGTTTAGCTTGCACCGCTAAATCCATGATGTTATGTTTGCTTGAGGCAAAACGCATTCGGCGAGGGGACGGCATGCGTGCAAAACCGGTCTTCCAACTGACGCTCCTGGCGGCCGCGCTCGCGGCGGCAGGCGGCGTACAGGCGTTGGGCCTCGGTCGACTCACCGTCGAGTCCGGGCTGGGCCAGCCGCTTTCCGCGCGCATCGAGCTCACCACGACCTCGCGCGACGAACTCGATTCGCTGACTGCCCGGGTCGCCGACCCGTCGCAGTATCGCCAGAACAACATGCAGTTCCAGCCCGCGCTCGCACGCACGCGCGTCGTGGTCGAGTCGGGTCCGTCGGGCCCCTACCTGCGCGTCACCTCTCCCGCGTCGGTCAACGAGCCCTACCTCGACCTCGTCGTCGAGGTGAGTTGGGCATCGGGCCGCGTCGTGCGCGCCTACACGTTCCTGCTCGATCCGCCGGGCGTCAGCGTCCAGGCGCCGGTCGAGCCCGTCGCGCCGGCGCGCGGCACCCGCATCGCCACCGCGGCTGCCCCGACCGCGCCGGTCGCCACGCCGAGCCAGCCGTCGGCCCAGGCCGGCGAGGGCTACACGGTCCGCCGCGGCGACACGCTGTCGAAGATCGCCGGCGACGTGAAGCCGCCGACGGTCACGCTCGACCAGATGCTGGTCGCGCTGTTCAAGAGCAACGCCGGCGCGTTCGAAGGCAACAACATGAACCGCCTGCGCAGCGGCGCGATCATCACCGTGCCGTCGGCCGAGGAGGCGGCGACCACTTCCGCGCCGGAAGCGACGCGCGTCGTGCGAGTCCAGGCGACCGACTGGCGCGGCTACCGCGACCGCATCGCCGCCGCTGCGCCGAGCGCGGACGGCGTGCAAGGGCGCGCGGCAGGTGGGCGCATCGGCGCAGCCGTGACCGAGACGACGCCGGCCGCACGTCCGGGCGGCGACCAGTTGCGCGTCTCGCGCGAAGCGGCCGGCCGTGGGGCCACGTCCGCGTCGGAGGACGCCGTCGCGCGCGACCAGCAGCTTCGCGAGGCGCAGGCGCGCATCACGATCCTCGAGAGGACGATCGCCGACCTCCAGAAGGCGGTCCAGATGCGCAGCCCGACGATGGCGCAGGCGCAGACGCAGGCCGATATCGCGAGCGGCAAGGCTGCCCCGGCACCCTCGCCGCCGGCACTCGCCCCGATACCAGCGCCCGCCGCGACCGCCAACGCACCGGAAACCAAAGCGGCGACACCGCCGCCCGCTCCGACCGGCCTCGCGCCGCCGAAGGCCGAAGCTCCCAAGGTCGAGCCGGCGAAGACCGAGCCCCCGAGGAGTGCGGCGCCCGTCGTCGAACCAGCGAAGTCCGAGCCGCCCCGGATGGATGCGCCCAAGGCCGAGCCGCCGAAGGCGACGACCAGCTCGGTTCCGAAGGTCGCCGAGCCCCCGAAGGCGGCGCCTGGTTTCTTCGAGGATCTCTTCGCCAACACGCCGACCTGGGCGATCGGCGGCGGCGCGCTGGCGATCCTCGCCGGCCTCGCGGCGATCGTCGCGATGCGACGCCGCAAGACGACCAAGTTCGAGGACAGCATCATCTCGGGCACCGACATCAAGACCAACACGGTGTTCGGCTCGACCGGCGGCGGCGTCGTGAACACCGGCGACAACTCGCTCGCAAGCGACTTCAGCCGCGAAGGTCTCGGCAACATCGACACCGACGAGGTCGATCCGATCGCCGAGGCCGAGGTCTATCTCGCGTACGGCCGCGACGCGCAGGCCGAGGAGATCCTGAAGGACGCGCTGAAGAAGGATCCGCAGCGCCAGGAGATCTACCTGAAGCTCCTCGAGATCCATGCGCAGCACAACAAGCCGTCGGCGTTCGAGACGGTCGCCTCCGAGCTCTATGCGGTTTCGCAGGGGCAGGGCGAGACGTGGCACAAGGCGGTCGCGCTCGGCCGGCAGCTCGATCCGGCGAACCCGATGTTCGCGGAAGGCGGCACGCCCGCACCGCGCGCGCCGCGAACCGCCGAGAGCGACACGTTCTCGATGACGAGCGACTACAAGCCCGACACCACGAAGGCCGACAAGGGTTTCGACATCGGGCTCGACGAGGAGATCTCGCTCTCGCCGACGTCCGGGGCTACGGCGAAGCCGATGACGCAGTCGTTCGGCGACGAGACGGTGATCCACCAGCCGCGCACGACGCACGCGACGACGGCTGGAATGGTCGCAGCGGCGGCCGCGGGAGCTGCAGCGGGCAGCGCCGCGACGATGCGCGGAATACACGAGCGCGCCGAGACTCCGCGCGAATCGGTCGCCGACAAGGTCAAGGCGGTCGCCGACAAGTTCGAGCTCGATTTCCATCTCGACGAAAGCGACAAGCCCGCGCCGATGCGGCCGAAGCCCGAGCCGGCGCTCGCGACGGCGTCGGCCGGCATGTCATCCGGCAGCGGTACCGCCGACAAGCTCGCGCGACCCGCCGCGGCGCTCGAGCTCGACAAGCTCGACCTCTCGTTCGACCCGGACAAGGCGACCTACGAGGATCCGACGCCCTCGGTGCTCGACGGCCAGTGGCACGACGCCGCGACCAAGCTCGACCTCGCGAAGGCGTACCAGGAGATGGGTGACGTCGAAGGCGCGCGCGAGATCCTCCAGGAAGTGCTGCACGAAGGCGACGACCAGCAGAAGAAG
>JBDTNO010000284.1:0-3692 GCA_039933715.1 Betaproteobacteria bacterium | reverse complement strand
CCCAAGCGCGCGGCGCCCCCTCGGGGGGAGGCTCGCGCAGCGAGCTGCGGGGGGACCACTCTCATTCGAAGCTCCGCATCGCGAGGCCGGTGGCGATCGTCAGCATCGGCGCGTCCTGGGCGAGTTGCCGCGGGCGGATCCGGTCGGACACCTGCATCGACGCGAACGGGTTGGCGATGACGGTCGCGACGCCGGCGCGCTTGGCGACGAGCTCGTCCAGCCCGGACAGCTGCGCACAGCCGCCGGCCAGGACCACCTGGTCGACCTGGTTGTAGGAAGTGGACGTGAAGAAGAACTGGAGGGCGCGCGTGATCTCGAGCGCCACCGTTTCCAGGAACGGCTGCAGCACGTCGGCGTCGTAGTTCTCGGGCAGCCCCTGGTTCTTCTTGGCCGACTCGGCTTCCTCGGGCGAAAGGTTGAACGCCCGCTGGATGTCGTGGGTCAATTGGTTGCCGCCGAAAGCCTGGTCGCGCGAGAACAGGAACTGGCCGTTCCGGAGCACGTAGAAATGGGTGATGTGAGCGCCCACGTCGACGAACGCGATGTTCTGGTCGCGGCCGTTGGCGGGCAGCGACGGGGTGATCAGCCGGAACGCCTCCTGCGTCGCGTACGACTCGACGTCCATCACCCGGGGCTTGAGGCCGGCCGCCTCGGCGATCGCGACGCGGTCCTCGACCTTTTCCTTGCGGGAGGCGGCGATCAGCACCTCGACCTCGTCCGCGTTGTTCGGCGCCGGGCCGAGGATCTGGAAGTCGAGGTTGACCTCGTCGAGCGCGAACGGGATGTACTGGTTCGCCTCGGCCTCGACCGTCAGCTCGAGCTCCTCCTCCTTCTGGCCGGAAGGAACGATGATCTTCTTGGTGATCACCATCGCCGCGGGCAGCGCCATCGCGACGTTGCGGTTGCGGCTGCCGAGGCGCTTCCACGCCCGCTTGAGCGCGTCGCTGACTTGGTCCAGATTAGCGATATTGCCGTCCTGGACCGTATCCTTGCCGAGCGGCTCGATCGTGTAACGCTCGAGCCGATAGGTGCCCTTGCCGGCCTCGGCGAGCTCGACGAGCTTGATCGAGGTCGACGCGACGTCGACGCCGATCAGCGTCGGCGCCTTGGTCTTGAAGACCTCGAGGACCCCGGAGAATTTTTCGGCAAGCATATCCCTGTCGCCGGCAATGCTGACAACTTACATTAGACTCTGGCAGCAACCCATAATCATGTCAAACCTTTTACCCCTGAGCGGCATGCACTGTTGCAAGCTTGCCACCGTCGGGGCGCCCTACCCGGCCTCTACAGCAAGTTTTATTCCCCCGTGCTAAAGCGCTGGCTCCTCTACACAGGCTCCGTCGTCCTTGGACTGGCGGTCGTCGGCGCCCTGCTCGGGACGTTCGTGCTGGCATTGCTTTATCCGACGCTGCCCTCGCTGGAGACATTGACCGATTACCAGCCCAAAGTGCCGCTTCGGATCGTCTCGGCCGAAGGCGACCTCCTGGGCGAATTCGGCGAGGAGCGCCGGGCGATCGTCCGCATCCAGGACGTGCCGGAAATCATGCGCAACGCGATCCTGGCTGCGGAAGACGAGCGGTTCTATCAGCATGGCGGCGTCGACTACGTCTCGGTCATGCGCGCGGCGCTCACCAACGTCGTGTCCGGCACCCAGCAGGGGGCCGGGACGATCACGATGCAGGTCGCCCGCAACTTCTTCCTCACCCGCGAAAAGACGCTCACCCGGAAGCTCCGCGAGGTCCTGCTCGCCTGGAAGATCGAGGCCAGCCTGTCCAAGGACGAGATCCTCGAGCTCTACGTCAACCAGATCTTTCTCGGGCAGCGCGCCTATGGATTCGCCGCCGCTTCCCAGATCTACTTCGGCAAGCCGCTGAAGGAACTGTCGCCCGCCGAAGCCGCGATGCTGGCCGGCCTGCCGAAAGCGCCTTCCGCGTTCAATCCCGTCACCAACCCGAAGCGGGCCAAGGTGCGCCAGCAGTATGTGCTGCGCCGGATGCACGAGCTCCACTACCTTTCGGATGGCGACTACGAGCAAGCACGAAATGCGCCATTGGTCGTCCGTCAAGGCGTACGCGAGACCATTCCGATCCGGGCCGAGCACGTCGCCGAGATGGCGCGGCAGGTGGTCTTCGAAGCGTATGGCGAGCAGGCCTACACGCGCGGCATCACCGTGTGGACGACGATCCGGACCGCCGACCAGGAAGCCGCGTACGCCGCGGTGCGCCGGGGAGTGACCGATTACGACCGCCGCCATGGCTACCGGGGCCCCGAGGCCTACGTGAACCTCCCGGACGACGCGGCCGAGGCCGATCAGGCGCTCGAGCGCGCGTTCCAGGAGGCGACCGACAGCGACAACCTGGCGGCGGCCGTCGTCACCGCGACGACGCCGGTCGAGGTGCGGGCGGTGCTGTCGAACGGCGACGCGGTCCACGTCGAAGGCGACGGGCTCAAGTTCGCTGCGCGATCTCTCTCGGACAAGGCGCCGGGAAACCAGAGGATCCGCCGCGGCGCGGTGATCCGCCTGGCGAAGGACGACAAGGGGCGCCTGTCGATCGCCCAGCTTCCGCAGGCCGAGGCGTCGTTCCTCGCGCTGCGTCCGTCGGACGGGGCGATCCTCGCGCTCATCGGCGGATTCGACTTCGAGCGCAACAAGTTCAATCACGTCACGCAGGCGCAACGGCAGCCCGGCTCCGCGTTCAAGCCGTTCATCTACTCGGCGGCGCTGGAGAAAGGGTTCACGCCGGCGACCGTGGTCAACGACGCGCCGTTCTTCGTGCCCGCCGAGAAGACCGGCGGCGAGGACTGGGAGCCCAAGAACTACGACGGGAAGTTCGACGGACCGATGCGCCTTCGAACCGCACTCGCGAAGTCGAAGAATCTCGTCACCGTGCGCGTGCTGCAGGCGATCGGGCCGCAATACGCGCAGGACTACATCGCGCGGTTCGGCTTCGACCCGAAGCTGCATCCGGCGTACCTGACGATGGGGCTCGGCGCGGGCGCCGCGACGCCCGTGCAGATGGGGGGCGCGTACGCGGTGTTCGCCAACGGCGGCTACCGGATCACGCCGTACCTGATCGAGAAGATCACCGACGCCAAAGGCAACGCGCTGTCGCAGGCCGACCCGCCGAAGGCCGGCGAGAACGCCGAGCTCGCGATCGACCCGCGCAACGCGTTCGTGATGACTTCGCTGCTGCGCGACGTCGTCGCCTACGGCACCGCGACGCGCGCGCTGTCGCTCGGCCGCAAGGACCTCGCGGGGAAGACCGGCACGACCAACGAGAACGTCGACGCGTGGTTCTGCGGATTCACCCCGTCGATCGTCGGCGTCGCGTGGATCGGCTTCGACCAGCCGCGAACGCTCGGGACCAACGAGACCGGCTCCGTTGCCGCGCTGCCGATCTGGATCTCGTTCATGCAGCGGGCGCTCAAGGGCGTGCCCGAGCGGCCGCTCGTGACGCCGCCCGGTGTCGTGCAGGTGCGCATCAACGACGCGACCGGTCTCCGCGACGACGCGAGCGGCACGTCCGACTGGTTCTACGCGGAAGCGGTGCCGCGCCTGCGCGACGACACGCTGATGCCCTCGACGCCCGGCCGCAGCGCGCAGGACGTCCGCAACCAGATTTTCTAGTGGGATTTTGTCCCCCCGAAGCGCGCTGCGCGCGCCTCCCCCCAGGGGGCCCCGCGCCCTTGGG
>JBDTNO010000283.1:0-3718 GCA_039933715.1 Betaproteobacteria bacterium | reverse complement strand
ACCGGCCTCATCGACGCGCTCGGCGAGTGGGTGCTGCGCACCGCTTGCGCCGAGCTGCGGACGCTCGGCCTCCAGGAGGCGCCGCTGCCGCGCATGTCGGTGAACGTCTCGGCACGGCAGTTCAAGCAGAGGGACTTCGCCGACATCGTGCGTCAGGTCGTGGCCGAGACCGGCGTGGCGATGACGTCGCTCGAGTTCGAGATCACCGAGAGCCTTCTGCTGGACGCGACGGCCGCGATCGAGGGGATGCTCGGGACGCTGAGCGCGGCGGGCGCGCGGATCGCGCTCGACGACTTCGGCACCGGCTATTCGTCGCTCGCGTACCTCAAGCGCTACCCGGTCGATGTCGTCAAGATCGATCGCACGTTCATCAAGGACCTGCCGTTCGACAAGAGCTCCGCGGCCATCACCGGCGCAATCATCTCGATGGCGCATGCGCTCGACAAGCGCGTCGTCGCCGAAGGCGTCGAGACCGCCGCGCAGGCCGCGCTCCTGACCGAGCTCGGGTGCGACGAGTTCCAGGGCTACTACCTGGCCAAGCCCCTCAGCGCGGCGGAGCTCGCGGCGTTCCTGATGCGGTCCCAGGCGCCGCGGGATCGGTCCGGCGCGGCGCCGGCCGCGGTTCCGCGGATCGCCCGCACGGTCGGCGCGGCCCACGGCGAATGAGGCGTCGCGGCGCGGAAGACGAAACCAGGGGACTGTGGTCGCGCATCCTCGGCGCGCTCGCGCGGTGGTTCAGACGCGCCCCGACGCCAGGACGCTACCTCGCAGGCCGGGCGGGCGCGTGGAACGGCTGGCTCGCCACGCATCCGACGGTCCTGCCGCGGCGCGATTACCGCCTCTACATTCCCAAATCGCTATCGCGCTTTCGTGCGGCGCCGCTGATCGTGCTGCTGCACGGGTGCAGGCAGACGCCCGACGAGATCGCGCGCGGCACGCGCATCGAAGCGTTGGCCGACCGCCTCGGCTGCTACGTGCTGCTCCCGCAACAATCCGAGCAGGCGAATCCCTACCGCTGCTGGAACTGGTTCGACATCGCCACCGCGTCGGGTATCGGCGAGGCGGCGATCGTCGCGGCGATGATGGACAAGGCGCTGAAGTGGCGTCGCGTCGATCCCGAGCGCACGGCGGCGATCGGCATGTCGGCCGGCGCGGCGCTCGCCGCGATCCTCGGCGTTCATCACGGAGACAAGGTTCGCGCCGTCGTGTCGGTCGCCGGCATCGCGAGCGGAGCGGCCGCCACGCCGCTCACGGCGCTCTCCGTGATGCGACGCGGTCCCGAGACCGACGTCGCGTCGATCGGCCGCGCGGCGCACGCCACGGCGAAACCGGCGGCCCGACGCGTGCCGCTGCTCGCGATCCACGGACGCCACGACGACGTCGTCGCGCCGCTCCATGCAGCCGCGCTGGCACGCCAGTTCCTCGCGCGCAACGGCCTCGACGTTCCATCGGGATCGGACGCGGCGCTGCCCGACCCCGATCACGTGCGTCGCGAATCCCCGAACCGCGGTCACGGCTTCCATGTGCGCGACTGGGAAACGGACGGGCGCGTCGTCGTGCGCCTGGTCGAGGTCGACGACCTCGCGCATGCGTGGAGCGGCGGCGACAGCCGGCTTGCGTTCAACGACGCGGCCGGGCCCGACGCCACCGCGATGATCGACGCGTTCCTCGAGTCGGCGTGGCCGAAACGGTGAATTCCCCCGTTGCGCGCATCTCGCGCCTCACCCGACGGAGTTGAGTGGGCTTGGGGTGGCCCTGCGCGCGCCCGGAGTAGCATGACGGGTCGTTCCACCGGAGCCGCAGCGATGAGCGTCCACGCGATGAACCACTTCACCGTGCTGACCGACGACGTCGATCGCACGATCGCGTTCTACGGCGAGTTCCTTGGGCTCGCGCCCGGCTACCGTCCCGACCTCGGCTTCCCCGGCGCGTGGCTGTACGCGGACGGCGCCGCGATCCTGCACGTGGTCGGCGGTCGCAAGCACGAGGAGCTGAAGCCCGGCGTGATCGACCACATGGCGTTCTCGGCGCGCGGCCTCAAGGCGAAGGTCGCGCAGCTCGACGCGGCCGGCGTCAAGTACGCGCGTCGCCAGCAGGTCGGCTCGGGCATCTGGCAGATATTCTTTTTCGACCCCAACGGCGCGCGCGTCGAGCTCG
Organism: Betaproteobacteria bacterium; assembly: GCA_039933715.1. Taxonomy (GTDB): domain Bacteria; phylum Pseudomonadota; class Gammaproteobacteria; order Burkholderiales; family Casimicrobiaceae; genus VBCG01. Next base: position 1,561 of record JBDTNO010000283.1, on the reverse strand, counting down.
ACTTCGATCCCGCCGAAGCGGCGCCGTGACGGCGCCGCTGGCGCAGTTCGATCACCTCGTCGTCGCCGGGACGACGCTCGCGCAGGCGATCGAGTTCGTCGCCGACCTGACCGGCGTCGCGCCGCGCATCGGCGGCCAGCACGTCACGATGGGGACGCACAACGCGCTGGTGCGCCTGGGCCCGCGCGCGTTCCTCGAGCTGATCGCGATCGACCCGACGCTGCCGCGCCCTCCCCGCGCCCGCTGGTTCGACCTCGACAACGCGGCACTTGCAGCCACGCTCGGCGACAAACCGCGGCTCATCCATTGGGTCGCGCGCACCGATGACCTGCCCCGCGCGGTCGCGGCGGCGAAGGTAGATCCGGGTCCCGTGCACGCGCTCTCGCGTGGCGACTTCCGCTGGCGCATCACGGTTCCTGACGACGGCCACCGTCCCGGCGGCGGCGTGCTGCCAACGCTCATCCAGTGGGACGTCGACAAGCATCCCGCGGACGGACTGCCGGACGACGGCGTGACGCTGGTGCAACTCGCTGCGTCGCATCCAACGCCGGAGACGATCCGCCCCGCGCTTGTGGCACTGGGCCTCGCCGAGCGGCTGCACGTGACCTACGACGCGAAGCCCCGGCTGGCGGCGATGCTGCGCACGCCGCGCGGATTGCTCACGATCTAAAGGCGATGCCGAGCGTCAAGTCGATCGAGGCGTACGCGGTCTCGCTGCCGCGCGAGGTGCCGTACCTCGGGCCGCTCGGGCCCGGCGAATTCGTCAACGCGAAGGGCTACTTCGTGCGGAAGGGCAATCGCACGATCTATCCGACGAGCGACATGTCGGTGATCGTGCGCGCCGAGACCGCGGACGGAACCGTTGGCTGGGGCGAGACCTATGGCATCGTTGCGCCCGGCGCGGTGCTGGCGATCCTGCGCGAGGTGTTGATCCCCTTCGTGGAAGGACGCGACCCGCGCGACGTGCGCCAGATCTACGACGACCTCTACGACATGCAGCGCGTGCGCGGCGCGTCCGGCGGCTACTACGGCGACGCGCTCGCGGCGATCGACATCGCGCTGTGGGATCTCGCGGCGAAGGATGCCGGCGTGCCGTTGTACGACCTGCTAGGCGGAAAGAAGGTCGACAGTATACCGGCGTATGTGTCGGGGTTGCCGAAGGCTACGCTTGCGGAGCGTGTCGAGTTGGCAGTCGAGTGGCGTGCGAAGAGGTTTCGCGGGATCAAGTATGCGGCGGCCGTCTCGCATGAAGGCGTCGTCGCGGAGATGCGCGCGCTACGCGAGGCGCTTGGTCCCGACACCGACCTGATGGTCGATCTGCATTGGAAATATTCGGCGCGGGAGGCGCTTGAGCTGTGCGCCGAGCTCGCGCCGTTTAATCCCTACTTCATCGAGGCGCCGTGCGCGTCAGAGGACATCGATGCGCTGGCTAGTGTCGCCGCGCAGGCGGCGATGCCGATCGCCGCGGGCGAGGAGTGGCGCAACGTGTGGGAGGCGAGCATGCGCTTCCCGCGCGCGCCGCTCGCATTCCTGCAGCCGGAGATGGGGCATACCGGCGTGT
>JBDTNO010000282.1:0-3724 GCA_039933715.1 Betaproteobacteria bacterium | reverse complement strand
GCGCCGGCGTCTACACGACCGCGGTGCTGGCGGGCAAATTCGACGTGCCGTTCGCTTGGACGCTGCCCGCGGCGGGAATCGTGCCGGCACTCCTCGGCATCGCGCTCGGTGCCGTCGTCTTCCGCGTACGCAGCGTGCGCGGCGAGCTCTTCGCGCTGCTCACGCTCGCGGTGACGTTCGTGCTGGCGACGATCGTGCTCAACACGCCGATCGACGGCGGGCCCGGCATCGTGCTGTCGGCGGTCGCGGTGCCTTCGCTCGCGCCCACCGTGTCGGGCTCGTTCTACCTGATGGCGCTCGCGCTGGCGGTGGCCACGCTCGCGATCGCGTACGCGATCACGCGGATGCGCCTGGGGATCGGGCTCTTCGCGATCCACGACGACGAGGACGCGGCCGAGGTGATGGGCGTGCCGACCTACCGCTACAAGCTCGCGGCGTTCGGGCTCTCGTGCGGGCTCGCCGGGCTCGCCGGCGGCATGCAGGCGCTGTTCGTCTCCTACGTGACGTCGAGCAGCACCTTCAATATCACGGTGCCGCTCACCGTCGTGCTGATGAGCGTGCTCGGCGGCACGCGGCACTGGGCGGGCCCCGCGCTCGGCGCGACGGCGATCACGATCCTCCTGTACGCATCGACCGCGGCGGACCAGGCGGTGGCGGGCAAGGCGATCGTCGGCGCGATCCTGGTCGCCGCCGTGCTGTTCATGCCCGACGGCATCCTGGGGCTCGTCGCCGCGCGATGGCGTCGCAAGCGCCAGGGGAGCCCGGTCGAAGCGGTGCCCGCGCATGCTCCGGTTCCGGCGGTCCCCGCGTCCGCGCGCCTGTCCGGCAAGCCCTTGCTGGTCGTGCGCGGGCTGCACAAGCACTTCCGCGGCGTTCAAGCGCTCGCGGGCGTGGACCTCGAGGTGCGCGAAGGCGAGATCCTCGGCGTGCTGGGCCCGAACGGCTCGGGCAAGTCGACGCTCATCAACGTCGTCAGCGGCCATTTCCGCCAGGACGCCGGCAGCATCGTATTCGAGGGCCACGACCTCGCGCGCGTCCCGGCGCACCGCATCGCGCGCGCCGGGATCGCGCGCACCTACCAGATCCCCCGGCCGTTCGCGCATCTCACCGTGCGCGACAACATCGCGCTCGCGGCGATGTTCGGCGCCGACGCGCTCCGGCCGGAGGTCGCGCGCGCGGAGGCGAGCGAATGGCTCGCGTTCACCGGGCTCGCGGCGCGCGCCGATGCGCTGCCCGGCGAGCTCAACCTGCACCAGACCAAGTTCCTCGAGCTCGCGCGCGCGCTCGCATCGCGTCCGCGACTGGTGCTGCTCGACGAGGTGCTGTCGGGATTGACGCCCGGCGAGATCGACGAGGCGGTCGAGCTCATCCGCCGGATCCGCGCCGGCAACACGACCGTCGTGCTGGTCGAGCACGTGATGCGCGTCGTGACCGCGCTCTCCGATCGCATCGTCGTGCTCGACCAGGGGCGCGTGCTGGCCGAAGGGATCGCCGCCGACGTGATGGCGAGGCACGACGTCGCGGTCGCGTACCTGGGCACCGCACGTGCTTGAGGTTCGCGACCTCGTCGTCGGCTACGGCGCGGCGCCGGCGCTGTGGGGCGTGTCGCTCGCCATCGGCGCGGGCGAACTCGTCTGCGTCGTCGGACCGAACGGCGCCGGCAAGACGACGCTGATCAACGCGATCGCGGGATTGCTGCCGGCGCGAGCGGGCCGCCTCGCGATGGACGGCAACGACCTGACGCGCACGGCGCCGCACCGGTTCTGCGCCGCGGGCATCGCGATCGTGCCCGAAGGACGGCGCCTCTTCACCGGCATGACCGTGCGAGAGAACCTCGAGATCGGCAGCTACCTGCGGGCGGCGCGACGCGAGCGCGCGCAGACTCTCGAGCGCGTGTGCGCGCTGTTTCCCGCGGTGCGCGAGAAGCTCGACTGGCCGGCGGGCTCGCTTTCGGGCGGACAGCAGCAGATGGTCGCGATCGGGCGCGCGCTGATGGCGCGTCCGCGACTCCTGCTGCTCGACGAGCCGTCGCTCGGGCTTTCGCCGACGGTCGTGATCGCGATGTTCGACGCGGTCCGCGCTGTCAACCACGCCGGCACCGCGGTGCTGCTGGTGGAGCAGAATGTCGCGATGGCGCTCGACCTCGCGACCAGGGCTTACCTGCTCGAGGAAGGCCGCATCGTCGCCGAGGGCGAACCGGACGCGCTCTTCGACCGGCCCGAGCTTCGGCGAGCCTACCTCGGGCACGAGCCGGCGCGCTGAAGCCTCCACGCAACACGCCGGGCTACGGCCCTGCACAGCCCGGGAAACCACCATGGCAAAACCGAAAGTCGGCATCATCGTCGGCAGCAACCGCCGCGAATCGCTCAACCGCCGGCTCGCGCTGGCGCTCGCGAAGCTCCTCGGCGACCGTGTCGACGTCCGCTGGATCCGCATCGACGACCTGCCGATCTACAACGGCGATCTCGAAGGCGCGCGGCCGGACGTCGTCGACCGCTTCACCGGTGAGGTCTTTGGCGTCGACGCGGTGCTGGTGGTCTCGCCCGAGCACAACCGCTCGCTGCCCGCGGTGCTCAAGAGCGCGATCGACTGGGGTTCGAAGCCGAACGACCGTAACGTGTGGCGCGGCAAGGTCGCCGCGATCACCGGGACCTCGCCCGGCGCGATCGGGACCGCGGTCGGCCAGCAGCACCTGCGCCAGATCCTCGGCATCCTCGGCGTGCTCGTGATGGGCGGCGAGGCCTACGTGTCGTTCAAGCCGGAGCCGGTCGACCACGACGGCAACTTCCTCGTCGAGTCGACCCGCGAATTCCTCGGCCGTTACATCGACCAGTTCGTCGCGCTCTGCCTGCGCATGACCGCGTGAGAACGGCGCGGGATCGTCGCACCGCTTCGACGATGCCAGCGCACGACGCGAGACACCGGCGCAAAGCAAAAAAAAGCTCCGCCCTCTCGGACGGAGCCCTGCAAGGAGGATGGGCTCGCAGAACTTCGCGGGCGGTGCGCGACGACCCGCGGACGCGTCGCGCGCGTGGCGGCTAAGCGATCAGCAGCACCGCGCACGCATTCGCGACGGCGGAAACCCGGTCCGGCGGGGTCGAGCCGGGCAGCGTCGCCCAGCCGCCCTTCTCGACATAGTCGCCCTGCGTCCACGAGTCGGCCGCCTTCAGCGCGGCGAGGTTGGAGGCGACCTTGGCATTGCGCTGGAAACGCTCGGCGCAGACCGGCGCGAGTGCGGCGATGACGGCGGTGTTGACGCGCTGCGTCGCGGTCGTCTCGGCCTTGGCACCGGTTACCCAACCGCCCCAGGTGAATCCGACGATGGCGAGCGCGATCGCTCCGCCGGCGGCGCCCCACAGGGCAGGGGAGGTTGCGACCGGGATCTTCATGTTCGCGCCTTGGGGTTGAGGAGACTATTCCCAGAATGCGCCACGAGCCGCGCGGTCGGTTCGCTGGCGCATGGTCGCGCGCAGCGCGCTACGGTGGATCGCGTCCGGGGTTCCGACCGGCCGCCCCGAAGACGCCGTGCCCCCTTGGGGGGAGGGGCGTGCAGCGCGCTACGGGGGGGACGCATCCGGCGTCCGACGGGCCGCCCCTGGGACGCCGTACCCCCTGGGGGGAGGGGCGCGCAGCGCGCTACGGGGGGAACGCATCCGGCGTCCGACGGGCCGCCCCTGGGGCGCCGTGCCCCCTGGGGGGAGGGGCGCGCAGCGCGCTACGGGGG
>JBDTNO010000281.1:0-3738 GCA_039933715.1 Betaproteobacteria bacterium | reverse complement strand
CGGCGGTCGGCGGTCGGCGGTCCGTCGGGAGAGGGTGTTCCGACCGCCGCCCTCGGCGTCGTTCAGTCGATCCGCGCGCCCGACGCCTTCGCGACATCCGCCCAGCGCAACACCTCGGCATGCACGAACGCGCCGAACTCCGCAGGCCGGTTCCCGCCGCCGCTCGCGCCGTTCTGCGCCCAGATCTCCTTGAGCTGCGCCGTCGCGAGCGCCTTCGCCACTTCCTGCTGGAGCTTGTTCACGATCTCGGGCGGAGTGCCCGCGGGCGCCCACAGCGCGTACCACGTCGTCACGTCATAGCCGGGGACGCCGGCCTCCTGGAGCGTCGGCACCTCCGGGAACAACGGGGCGCGCGTCGTGGTCGTCACGGCGAGCGGGCGCAACCGCTGGCCCTTGATCTGCGGCGCCGACGTGCCCATGCCGTCGAACATCAGGTCGACCTGGCCGCCGAGCAGGTCCTGCATCGCGGGACCGGCCCCCTTGTAGGGCACGTGGTTCATCTGCGTGCCGGTCTTCACCTTGAAGAGCTCGGCGGCGAGCTGGTGCGAGGTCCCGTTGCCCGCCGAAGCGAAGTTGAGCTTGTTCGGATTCGCCTTCGCGTAGTCGACGAGCTCCTTCACCGAATGGATCGGAACCTTCGGATGTACGACGATGACGGAAGGCACCATCGCGACCATCGTGACCGGCACGAGGTCCTTCTCGAGGTCGTACGGGAGCTTGCTGTACACACTCACGGCGATCGTGTGGTGCACGGCCCCGACGAGGAACGTGTAGCCGTCGGGCGGCGCCTTCGCCGCGATGTCGGCGCCGATCGTGCCGCCCGCGCCGGCGCGGTTGTCGATGATGAACTGCTGGCCGAGCTGCTGAGAGAGGACGGCCGCGAGCGGCCGCGCGAACGCGTCGGTGCCGCCGCCGGCCGCAAATGGAGAGATCAGCCGGACCGGCTTGTTGGGCCAGACCTGACCGAGTGCGGCGACGGGAACGAAGAGCGCACAAAGCGCGAGCGCCCGCAGGCGCGAAAGGGCGTCGGACATGAAACCTCCTTGAGAGTGGTCGGGTTCGACGGCGCGCTTCATGGCGGCGCGCTCGGCCCGTCGCCGGCGTGCCAGCCGACAGTCGGGCGATGGTACCGCGGGAAACGGAGCGCAGCCACGGGCAAGCTGCAGCACCGCGCGCTGCGCCGTCGGCGCGATGGCCCCGGTGGATCGGTACGGATCGCGCAGCCCAGCCACGGGGCCGGCGAAGCGCGCGCGATGCGCTTCAGCTGCGCGGTACGCGCTTGGCGGTCGAGACGGTCCGCGCCGTCGCGCGTCCCGGCTTGCGGACCTTCGCGGCTGCGGCGAGCGTCGCCTTCGCGGCCGGCAGCGACTGGCCGGTCTCGAGCCAGTGCTTGACGCGCGTCGCGTCCCCGATCCGCGTGTACTTGCCGACCGAGTCGAGCAGCACGATCACGATCGGCTTGCTCGCGACCTGCGTGAGCATCACGAGACAGCGACCCGCCTCGCGGATGTAGCCGGTCTTCTGCAGCTGGATGTCCCAGGAGCCGGACTGAACCAGCCGGTTGGAATTCGAGAAGTCGAGCACGCGGCCGGTCGGCTGCACCTCGACGTGGTGCGACGGCGTCACCGAGAACTCCCGGATCAGCGCATAGCCGGCCGCGGCCTCGACCATTTTCGCGAGGTCGCGCGCGGTCGACACGTTGGTCGGCGACAGCCCGGTCGAATCGTCGAAATGCGTGCGAGACATGCCGAGCGTGGCGGCCTTGCGGTTCATCGCCACGACGAACGCCGGCGCGCCGCCGGGATAGTGGCGCGCGAGCGCGGACGCGGCGCGATTCTCCGACGCCATCAGCGCGAGGCGCAGCATTTCGCGACGCGGAAGCTCGATGCCCAGCGACAGCCGCGAGCTCGACCCCTTGACGAGATCGAGGTCGTCCAGGTCGACGTCGAGCGGCTCGTCGAGCGGCAGGTTCGCGTCGAGCACGACCATCGCCGTCATCAGCTTGGTGACCGAGGCGATCGGGGTGACTTCGTCCGCGCCCTTCTGGTAGAGCGCCCGGCCGGTCGCCGGGTCGTACACCAGCGCATTGGCGCTGCCGAGCCGGAGCTTGCCCGGATCGAGCGCGTCCGCACCTGCCGCGACGACAGGGGTCGCCAGGAAGGTCAGAAAAACAACGAGTCGGCCGATCTTCGTCATGTGCGGGATGAGGAGGGTGCGGCTTTATACCATCGGTTTCCCGGCGCGGCCATGCCTGTCGTCGGACGGACACGGTCAGCCGGATGCGGTTTTCGCCGACCGGAGGACAGGAAAAGCACGGATAGTGCCAGCGTGAACCGGTCGGACCGTGGCGGGGCGGACCGGTTCCGAAGTAGGCACGGGAACGATTCGACCCCCGCGCCGGATTGGGCTTCGCACAGGGTTGGGACCCCACCCGCACCCGGTTCCGCGCGTTCGCGGCCCGGCTCGACTCGGTTTCCTGGAGCCCCGGGCACCGCAACGGCGTCCGAAGCCGAAGCCGTTCCGCTCCTCAGAGGTCCGACACCCCGGCCGCGGAGGGCGTCGCGGGGGCCAGGCCGGCCAGACCGACCTGTCCGTCGTTTCCGGGCTCGATATCGCGCCGCTCGGCCTCGACCCTTGCCTCGTCCTGCTGGAGGCGCCACATCCGGCTGTAGGGCCCCCCTGCGGCGAGCAGCGACGCGTGGCGTCCCCGTTCCACGATCCGCCCGGCCTCGAGCACCAGGATCTGGTCGGCGTCGACGATCGTCGATAGCCGGTGCGCGATCGTCAGCGTCGTGCGGTCGCGCGCGATGGTCGCGAGCTCGGCCTGGATCGCCTTCTCGTTGCGCGAGTCGAGCGCCGAGGTCGCCTCGTCGAAGACCAGGATCGCGGGCCGCTTGAGGATCGCGCGCGCGATCGCGACGCGTTGCTTCTCGCCGCCGGACAGCTTGAGGCCGCGCTCGCCCACCGGCGTCGCGTAGCCCTGCGGCAGCGACGACACGAAGCCGTGCATCTGCGCGAGGCGCGCCGCCTCGACGACCTCCTCGTGCGTCGCTCCGGGACGGCCGTACGCGATGTTGTACTCGATCGTGTCGTTGAACAGCACGGTGTCCTGCGGCACGATGCCGATCGCCGCACGCACGCTCGCCTGCTGCACAGTGCGAACGTCCTGCCCGTCGATCAGGATGCGGCCCGACGACACGTCGTAGAAACGGAACAACAGGCGCGCGAGCGTCGACTTGCCGGATCCCGACGGACCCACGACCGCGATCGTGCGCCCGGCCGGAATCACGAACGAGACGCGGTCGAGGATTACGCGATCCGGCTCGTAGCCGAACGTGACGTCCTCGAAGCGCACCTCGCCGCCGGCGGCTCCGAGCGGCGGTGCGCCCGGCGCGTCGCGGATCTCGGCGTTCTCGTCGATCAGCGAGAACAGGCGCTCCATGTCGGCGAGCGCCTGGCGGATCTCGCGGTAGATCACGCCGAGGAAGTTGAGCGGGATGTAGAGCTGGATCATGAACGCGTTGACGAGCACGAGGTCGCCGACCGTCATCGACCCGTTCGCGACGCCCACGGTCGCGCGCCACATGATCAGCGTGACCGCGACCGCGATGATTGCGCTCTGGCCGACGTTCAGCAGCGACAGCGACGTCTGGCTCGCGACCGCGGCCGACTCCCACCGGCCGATGCTCTCGTCGTAGCGCCGCGCCTCCCACTCCTCGTTGCCGAAGTACTTGACCG
>JBDTNO010000280.1:0-3750 GCA_039933715.1 Betaproteobacteria bacterium | reverse complement strand
GGGCCTCGCCCATCTTCATGATCGAGCCCTTGCCGAACTGCTTCTCGATCTGCGCGAGCGCGGCGTTCAGCGCCTTCGTCTTCTGGTCTTCCATGGTTTTGCCTTCCCGAGGGGTCCGTTCGAATGGGTCCGCCGGGGCGCCGGCCAGCCCGTTGCGGGGCCGCCGACGGGATGCGCCCGTCGAGTGGGGACGATTATTCCATAGAACGATCGTTCGATGGAAGGGGTCTTGTGGCCTAGGCCGTCCAGCCGAGGCGTCCGGTCCCCGCCGGTCCGCGCAACCGGGTGCCGGGCGCCCGGAACGCCCGAGGACAGCCGGCCGGAAGCGGCATCGGCGTGCTCGCAGCGCCCGGCTCCGGGACTGGCCGCGCGATTCGGGTTCCGCGACCGGGCGGCTACGCGGGCCGCCTGCCACCTGCCATCGCAACGAGGCCTTCGAGCGCGATCGCCACCGATTGCGCGCGCACCGAGGCCCGGTCGCCGTCGAGCCGGTGCGTCGTCGAGGCGCGCTCGCCGTCGAGCGTCGCCCACGCGAAGCACACGGTGCCCACGGGCTTGTCGGGCGTCCCGCCGCCGGGCCCGGCGACGCCGGTGATCGCGACCGCGAGATCCGCGCGGCTCGCGCGAAGCGCCCCGTCGGCCATCGCGAGCGCCACCGGCTGCGATACCGCGCCGTGCCGGGCGAGGAGCGTGGCGTCGACCGCCAGCATCTCGATTTTCGCGTCGTTCGAATAGGTGACGAAACCCCGGTCGAACACGTCCGAGCTGCCGGCGATGTCGGTCACCGCGTGCGCGACGCCGCCGCCGGTGCACGACTCGGCGGTCGCGAGCCGCCATCCACGCTCGCGCAGCGCGTCGCACAGCGCCTGCGACGCCGCCAGCAGCGCGCCGGGATCGTGTGCTAGCTGCATTCGCCCTCCCGGCCGCAGTAGTGGTAGCGGTACAGCGTCGAGAAGCCGAAGCGGCGGTAGACGGCGATCGCCGGCGCGTTGCCGGCCTCGACCTGCAGGTACGCGATCCGCGCCCCCCGGTCCCACGCGCGGGCCAGCAGCCTTGCGACGAGCATCGTCGCGATGCCGCGCCCGCGCAGGCTCGTCGCGGTGACGACGTCGAACACGCCGACGACGTCGCCTTCGCGCGCCGACTTGCCCGCCGCGACCGGGACGCCGTCGAGGAGCGCGAGCGCGTGCCGCCCGTCGAGCGGCGAATGGCGCAGCCGCTCGCGGTGCGCCTCGCGCTGTTGCGGCGACGCGCACCGCAGGTCCGCGACCGCGTCGACGAACGCGTCGATCGACGCGTCGACCAACTCGACCGGCGGGCCCTGCGGCACGGGCAACGCAGTTCCGTCGAGCTCGGCCGCCTGCACGAGCGTCGTGTCGAACGGGGCGTAGCCGCGCGCGTGCAGCGCATGCTCGAGCCCGGTCGGCGCGACGAACGGCGTGATGCGGAACAACGCGGGCAGCTCGCGCTCACGGTAGACGCGCTCGCAGTGCTCGATCTTGGACTCGAGCGGCAACGACGAGCCGAAATGCGCGTTGACGCTGCGCGCGCGCTTCGCGGTCCCGGGCGAGACGCGCAGCAGCCAGCCGTCGTAGAAGAGCTGTCGCTGCGTCTGCAGCGCGTTCAGCCCCGCTTCTTCGATCCGGCGCGCGTCGATCATGCCGCCGCCCCAAGTGCCGCGTGGAGCCGCACGACCAGCGCGAACGCGAGAAGCGCGTAGCCGCCGGCAACGATATCGTCGAGCATGACGCCGAGCCCGCCGTGCCAGTGCCGGTCGATCTCGCGCGCCGGCGGGAGCTTGACGATGTCGAAGAAGCGGAACAGCAGGAACGCGACGCCGACGCGCACCGGGTCCAGTCCGACGAAGAACAACACGAGCAGGAACGCGACGACTTCGTCGACGACGATCGACCCGTGGTCGGGCGTGCCGAGGTTGCGCGAAGTCACCGTCGACGCCGCGACGCCGACGACGAACAGCGCGGCGACCGCGATCGCGTACCCGAACTCGCCAGTGATGGCGCGCAAGCCGAACGCGATCGGAATCGCGACCAGCGTACCGAACGTTCCCGGCGCGAACGGCGCGAGTCCCGCGCCGAATCCCAGGGCGACGAAATGCGCGGGGTGGCGGAACAGGAAGCGCAGCGTCGGCCGCGGCGCGCTCACGATGCGTCCGCGGCGAAATGATCGAACGCGGGCGGAGGCGCGGCGAGCGGCTGCCCTCCCTCGTCGCGCACGACGAGGACGTCACCGTCGACCACGCCCCCGATGCGCGTCACCGCGACGCCTGCCGATCGCCCGGCGGTCGCCACGGCCTCGCGCTTCCCCGCTGGCGCGGCGAACAGCAACTCGTAGTCGTCGCCGCCGCCCAGCAGGCACCGGAGCGCCAGCTCGCGCTCGCGGCCCGCAAGTTTTCGGTCGAGCGCATCGATCCTCGGAAGCCACGCGAGCTCGACGACCGCGCCCGCGCGCGATGCGTCGAGCACGTGGCGAAGGTCGCCGGTGAGGCCATCGGAAACGTCGAGCATCGCGGTCGCGACACCGCGCAACGCGAGCCCCAGGGCCACGCGCGGCGTCGGCCGCTCGAGCCGCGCGACGCAATGGGCGCGCGCCTGCGGATCGAGCGACGTGCGCTCCTCGATCGCGGCGAGGCCCAGCATCGCGTCGCCGAGCGTCCCCGACACCCACAGGTCGTCGCCGGGCGACGCGCCGCTGCGCAGGATCGCGCCGCCGGCCGGAACGTCGCCCGCGATCGTGAGGCACAGCGTGCGCGGACCGCGTGTCGTGTCCCCGCCGACGAGCGCGACGCCGTGCGCGCGGGCGAGCGCGAACAGCCCCTGCGAGAACGCGGCGAGCCAGGCATCGTCGTCGTCGGGTAGCGCGCCTGCTAGCAGCGCCCAGCGGGGCCTCGCGCCCATCGCCGCGACGTCCGACAGGTTCACCGCGAGGATCTTGTGGCCGAGTCCTTCCGGATCGGTGCCGGCCACGAAGTGCCGGCCCTCGACCATCATGTCGACCGCGAGCACGAGATCGTGACCCGGCGCGGGCACGAGGACCGCCGCGTCGTCGCCGATGCCGGTGCGCACCGACGCGTCGCCGCTCGCGCGCGCGAAGTGACGCTCGATCAGCGCGAACTCGCCGCGCCCGGACGTCGCGCCGACGGGGGTTCGGCGCATCGGGCGCGGTTCAGCGAATGCCGCGCTCGCGCGCGAGCGCGGCGATCTCGGCCCCTCGCACGCCCGCGGCATGCCGGTCGAGGACGCCATTGACGAACTTGTGGCCGTCGGTGCCGCCGTAGGATTTCGCGAGCTCGACCGCCTCGTTGATGACGACGCGGTAGGGAATGTCGGGGCGATGCGCGAGTTCCCAGGCGCCGATGGCGAGGATCGCGCTTTCGATCGGCGAGACCTCGGCGGGCTTCCGGTCGAGCGACGGCGCGAGCCCCTCGACGATCGCATCGGCGCTCTCGGACACGCCGCGCCACAGCTCGTCGAAATAGTCGGCGTCCGAGCGCGCGAAGTCCTCGCTCGCGACCAGGTCCGCGCGCACGTCGGCCGACGCGTTGCGCGACAGGCGCCGCTGGTAGAGGCCCTGCAATACGAGAGCGCGCGCGCGCCGGCGCGCCGACGCTCGGCTAGTGGTCGTCGAGGGCATCGGAGAGGTTCGCGAGCTCGAGCGCCGCCAGCGCGGCTTCATGGCCCTTCTGGTCCATGCGCGCCTCCGCCTGCGCGTCGGTGTCGCAGGTCAGGATGC
>JBDTNO010000279.1:0-3751 GCA_039933715.1 Betaproteobacteria bacterium | reverse complement strand
GCCCCAAGGGCGCGGGCCCCCTGGGGGGAGGCTCGCGAAGCGAGCTACGGGGGGACGTCATCACCGCGCACGCCGGCGATCGAAGGGCCGCCCCGAGGTCGCCGAGCCCCCTGGGGGGAAGCGAGCAACGCGAGCGTCGGGGGGATGTCCTCCGGCCGCCCCAAGGGCGCGGGCCCCCCTGGGGGGAAGCTCGCGAAGCGAGCTACGGGAGGATCACCGCGCCCGCAGGGCCGCCCCAAGGGCGCGGGCCCCCTGGGGGGAGGCTCGCGAAGCGAGCTACGGGGGGATCACACTTCCCGCGCCTTCTTTTCGAGAATCTGCACGGCCGCCCAGCTCCACTCGGCACGCTGCTCGACGAGACTGCGGAACGCGACCGTGTAGACCGAGCGTCCGGTCGTGAGGATCACGCTCCGCCCGTCCGAATATTCGGACGTGGGCACGATCAGCGTCTTCACGGCGAGCGGCTTGTCGGGGCGCGAAGGCGGCGGCAGGTAGAGTGCGTCGAAGCGGGCGCCCATCGAGGCGACGTCGATGCCGTTGACGATGAAGCCCAGGTCGTCGCGCGGCTCGCGGCGCGTGTACAGCGTCACCGGAACGAAGCGCTCGGCGACGATCGACACGCCGGCCTCGACCTCCTCGTTCGACAACTTGTTGAGCCGGCGCACGACGCCGAGCACCCAGTCGGAGACGTCGGACTGCCGCACCGCGACGAGACCGCCCAGCGCGAGGCTCTGGCCGATGCCGCCGGACGCGGCGATGCGCAGGCCGGCGACGCTGCGGTCCTTCACCTGCCACATCGGATCCGAGAACGACGACAGGCTCGCGACGAGCGAGTCGTGCTCGTCGGGCGTCGGCCGCCGTGAGCGCGGCGCATCCGCGACCGCGTACACCTCGATCTGCTCGGCACCGCCGTCGGGCACCGCGTCCGCCGCGTCCTTCGCGCCGAACTCGCGGCAGATGCGCGTAAGACCGATGCGCACGCGCGCCGACACCTTGCACGTGATGCGCGGATCGCGCCGAAGGTCGGTGAGCACGTTGGGCGCGACCGAGGGCCGAACCTTGTCGAGGATCGCGATGCGCTGCTGGTTGATCGGCGCCGCCGGTCCCTGGTCGGTCGTCTCGGCCTGGCGCAGCGCCATCGTCGCGCGGTCGATCTGGTCGGCGAGCGCGGAGGTGTCGAGGTAGCGCATCATCGAGCCGGAGTCGTTGCCGGTGCGCCGCTGCAGGCCGGCGCGCCCCGCGATGTCGACGAAAAAGCCTTCGGGCGAGCGGGGCACCGCGTCGAGCGCGAGCCGGCGGCTCCAGGCGCGAAGCTGCGAGCACGCCCAGTCGATTTCGCCCGGCGTCATGTTGCCGGTGTTGAGCTGGTGCACGAGCAGGGCGTACAGGTATTCCTGCTCGAGCGTCCATTGCGTCTGGTTCGGGCCGGCACCGCTCAGCATCGTCGGGATGCGCTCGACGCCGAGCTCGGTCGCACGGAGGAACGTCCGGTGCAGCTCGGCCCATTTCGCCGGGATCCACCGCTCGTACCGGAACACGCGCAGCTTGGCGTCGGTTCCCGCGTAATGCGTGTGGCGCGCGAACAAGAGCGGCACGAGCGGCTTCCAGCGCGCGTTGTTCGGCTGCGAGAGCGCCTCCTGGAGCCCGCCCTGGTACGCGAACATGAAGCCTTGCGCGAGCTCGTAGATCGCCTGCCACAGGCGCTCGGCGAGCTTCGGCCCGGTCTCGGCGTTCTCGACGTATTGCTTGATGATCTGGCGGCGGTCGGCGCCGAGCGCGGCGTCGAGGAACTGCACCGCCTGCATGCGCGGCGGATCGATCGGCTTGCGCGATTGGCGCATCGCGTCGAACGCCTTCATCACATGCAGCTGGCGCCCGATCACGTCGAGCGCGGGCAGTTGACGCAGCCACACCGACACGGCCTTCGCCGTGACGAGCGGGTCGGTCGTGTCCTTGCCCGAGGTCAGGAATTCGAACATGGGTTGTGGCGCGGGTCCGTTCGTGCCGGAACGGCCCTGGGCGTGGGGCTCCGGTCGCGCCGGTCGGAGAGCGAGGACCGCCCGTGGAATCCCGGTTTATAGACGAATTCACACCATGGCGCAAAAAGGCCGGCGCGAGCCTCCGCTACAATCCGCCATCCTGCGGATCGCCCGCGCAAGCGCCTTCCCGGCATGCGTGCGATCACCGCCGCGACCACGCTCCCCGACGCTGTCCGCGCCCCGCGCGGAGAGCGAAACGGGCAACGCACGGCTCGCGCCGCCGGGATCGTCCACGCGAACCACCCCGAGCCACGAACGAGCACCCCATGAACCGATCGAACCTTCACACCGTAGCCTTCCTCGTCCTCGTGCCGGCCCTGTCCGCGGCCGCGCTCGCGCAGACTCCAGCCCCACTCGGACCCAAGGAAATCAGCAAGATGGATGCCACTGTGACCAGTCTCAAGAAAATCGATACGAAACAAGGTGCTGGCGCCGAAGCCGTCTCCGGGCGTCCGGTCGTCGTCCACTACACGGGATGGCTCTACGATCCGGCGCTGCCGGAAGGGAAGGGACGCAAATTCGACAGCTCGGTGGACCGCCGCGAGCCATTCTCGTTCCCGCTCGGCGGAGGCAACGTGATCCGGGGCTGGGACGAGGGCGTGGCCGGCATGAAGGTCGGCGGCAAGCGCACGCTCGTGATCCCGGCCGCGATGGGTTACGGCAGCCGGGGCGCCGGCGGCGTGATCCCGCCCAACGCGATCCTGGTGTTCGACGTCGAGCTGCTCGAGGTCCGTTGATGGGAATGCTGCCGCGCGACGGTCGGCCCGAGGCGAAACGCCGGGTCGACTATCGCCCGCCGGCGTTCCTGATCGACCGCGTGACCCTCGAGATCGACCTCGACCCGGTCGCCACCGAGGTCAAGGCGACGCTCGCCTACCGCCGCAACCCGGCCGCCGTCGGCGACGACCGCTTCATGCCGCTGGTGCTCGACGGCGAGCAGCAGGAGAACGTCCGCGTCGAGCTCGACGGACGCCCGCTGGGTTCCGGCGAAGCGGTGGCCTCGCCATCCGCGCTGACCCTCGCCGACGCCCCGGACAGCGGCACGGTCGTCGTGCGCTCGCGCATCAACCCGGCGAGTAACGTCGCGCTCGAAGGGCTCTATGTGTCTTCGGGCGTGTTCTGCACGCAATGCGAGCCCGAGGGCTTCCGCCGCATCGCCTATTTCCCCGACCGCCCCGACGTGCTGTCGTCCTTCACGGTGACGCTGCGCGGCGATCGCACGCTCCATCCGGTCCTCCTGTCGAACGGCAACCTCGTCGCGACCGGCGGGCTGCCCGACGGACGCCATTTCGCGACCTGGCACGACCCGTTCCCCAAGCCCAGCTACCTGTTCGCGCTCGTGGCGGGCGACCTCGCGTCGCTCGAAGACACCTACACGACGCGATCGGGGCGCCGCGTGCACCTCGCGATCTACTCGACGCCGCGCAACATCCCGCGCTGCCACTGGGCGATGGAATGCCTGAAGCGCGCGATGCGCTGGGACGAGGAGCGCTGGGGCCGCGAGTACGACCTCGACCGCTTCATGATCTTCTGCGCCGACGACTTCAACATGGGCGCGATGGAGAACAAGGGCCTCAACATCTTCAACAGCCGCCTCGTGCTCGCCGACCCCGACACGGCGACCGACGACGACTACGCGGCGATCGAGGCGGTGATAGGCCACGAATACTTCCACAACTGGACCGGCAACCGCGTGACCTGCCGCGACTGGT
>JBDTNO010000278.1:0-3761 GCA_039933715.1 Betaproteobacteria bacterium | reverse complement strand
TCCTCGGCGACGCGCACCGCGTCGCCCGGCGTGCCGTTGTCGTCGCGCGAGACGATCTCGAGCTTGCGGCCGAGCACGCCGACGACATTCTCCTCGGTGAGCGCGAGCTCCATTCCCTTCTTGTACGGATCGAGGAAAGCCGTGAACACCTTGTAGCTGTTGAGCTCGCCGAGCTTGATCGGCTGCGAGGACGCGAGGGGCGCGGCCAGGCTGGCGAGCGTGGCGAGGAGGGTGGCGGAAACGAAGCGGTTCATCGTGGCTTTCGCGTCGGAACGTGCGGCGGGCGCTCAACGGTCCGGAGCGGCCTCCGGTTGACGCGCGCCCGGGACTATCGATAGGCCTACGCGCTCCATGTCTCGCTGGGAGCGACGGGTACAATTATACGTTTTGCCATCGTGCGAACGGGTTTTCGTTCGCCCCGGCCGCTTTCCCGATGCTACGACTTTCCCACGGCCTTGCGTTCGCCGACCTTTACACGGTCGCCGGGGCGGAGGCGCTCGACCGTCATTTCCTCGCGCATCTCGAGGCGGCCGATGCCGCGATCGCCGGGCGCCTGCGCGAAGGTCGGCGCGCCCCGGGGGAGCTCGGCAAACGCGCGGAAGGCGACCTCTTGATCGCGATCGCGCCGCACCTCGAGGATTTCCTCGCCTCGCTCTTCGGCATCGAGGACGAGGTCCGCACGCTCGAGGCCGCGCACCACGCGCTCGCGCCGCTCTACGCGGTCAAGCGCCAATTCGTCCAACGCAAGGCGATGACCGCGTACAAGGCGGACCTCGCCGCGACGTTCGACGGACCGGCGCTCCGCGCCGCGCTCGAGTTCCGTATCGGCGCGCCGATCGTCGGCCGTCATCACGAGCTCGCGTTCGCGAACGCTGTCGTCGCCTGGCAGAAGGACGGGGCGGCGAATGCCGAATCGCTGGACCTCGCGACGCGTTACGCCGCGTGGGCGGCGCACGCGCCCGCGGGGCGCTCCGCGCATCGCGACGGGGTCCTGTTCCGCGCTCCGCGCAGGATCGACGCGATGAAGCTCGTGCCCATCGTCCCGGTCAGGCACGCGGGCGTCACCGCGTTCACGCTGGACGAGAGCCATGCGCGCGAGCGCGCGGGATTCGCGCTTACCGACCCGGGCACCGACCTCGTCGGCGGGCTCGACCAGGCGCACTACTGCATCTGGTGCCACGAGCAGGAAAAGGACAGCTGCTCGCGCGGCCTCCTCGAGAAAAAGCCCGCCGACGGCGCGCCGCTCGAGAACCCGTTCAGGAAGTCCCCGTTCGGCGTGACGCTCGCCGGCTGCCCGCTCGAGGAGCGCATCTCGGAATTTCACAAGCTCCGGGCGGAGGGCTGGCCGATCGGTGCGCTGGCGATGATCTGCGTGGACAATCCGATGGTCGCCGCCACCGGCCACAGGATCTGCAACGACTGCATGAAGTCGTGCATCTACCAGAAGCAGGAGCCGGTCGACATCCCGCAAAGCGAGACGCGCGTGCTGAAGGACGTGCTCGCGCTGCCATGGGGCTTCGAGATCTACTCGCTGCTGACGCGCTGGAATCCGCTCGACCTGCGCCGCCCGGTCCCGCGCGCCGCGACCGGCAAGCGCGTGCTCGTCGTCGGCATGGGGCCTGCCGGCTTCACGCTCGCGCACCACCTGATGAACGACGGTCATGCGGTCGCCGCGATCGACGGCCTCAAGATCGAGCCGCTGCCGCCCGAGCTCTCGGGCATCACCCCGACCGGCGAGCGCGTGCCGTTCGCACCCGTGCGCGACTTTGCCTCGCTCCACGAGCCGCTCGACGACCGCGTCATGGCCGGCTTCGGCGGCGTGGCCGAGTACGGCATCACCGTCCGGTGGGACAAGAATTTCCTCAAGGTGATCCGGCTCCTGCTCGAGCGCCGCGCGCAATTTTCGCTCTACGGAGGCGTGCGCTTCGGTGGAACACTCTCCGGCGAGGATGCGTTCGCGCTGGGCTTCGACCACATCGCGCTCGCCGCGGGCGCGGGCCGTCCCACCGTCCTCGAATTGCCGCAGGGCCTGGCGACCGGCGTTCGCACCGCGTCGGATTTCCTGATGGCGTTGCAGCTCACCGGCGCGGCGAAGACCGATTCGCTCGCGAACATGCAGGTGCGACTGCCGGTGGTCGTCGTCGGCGGCGGTTTGACCGCGATCGACACGGCGACCGAATCGCTCGCCTACTACCCGGTGCAGGTCGAGAAGTTCCTGTCGCGCTACGACGAGATCGTGCGCGACCGCGGCCGCGAGGCGACCGAGCGCGCGTGGACGGCTCCCGAGCGTGCGATCGCGCAGGAGTTCATCGCGCATGCGCGCGCGATCCGCGCGGAACGAGAATCGGCCGCTCGCGAAGGCCGTCGCGCGCGGATCGTGCCTTTGCTGCAATCGTGGGGCGGGGCGACGATCGCCTACCGCCGGCTCCTGGTCGACAGCCCGTCGTACACGCTGAACCACGAGGAGGTCGAGAAGGCGCTCGAGGAGGGCATCCGGTTCGCCGAGGGCTTGACGCCGCTGGCGATCGACGTCGATGCGCACGGCCACGCGTCGGGACTCCGGGTGTCGGCCCACCACAACGACGGCGACGGCGTCTGGCACGAATACGCACGAACGACGATTCCCGCGCGCACGATCCTGATCGCGGCCGGCACGCAGCCCAACACGGTGCTCGCGCGCGAGGACGCCGCGCATTTCGCGCTCGACGGAAAGTATTTCCGCTTGCTCGACGAGGACGGCCGTGTGGTGAAGCCGCTGCGCGGACTCGCGAAGCCCGCCGAGCCCGCGGTGCTCACGTCGATCCGCGACGACGGGCGCGCGACGAGCTTCTTCGGCGACCTCCATCCGTCGTTCCACGGCAACGTCGTCAAGGCGATGGCGAGCGCGAAACAGGGCTACGGGATCGTGTCGCGCGTGCTCGCGCGCGTCGCGCCTGCCTCGAGCGCACCGGGCGCCGAATTCTTCTCGCGGCTCGACCAGGAATTCCGCGCGACCGTCGAGACCGTCGAGCGCCTCACGCCGACGATCGTCGAGGTCGTCGTGCGTGCGCCCGCGGCCGCGCGCAATTTCCGTCCCGGCCAGTTCTACCGGCTCCAGAACTACGAGTCGTTCGCGGCGACGCTCCGCGGAACACGCATGACGATGGAAGGGATCGCGCTCACCGGCGCGTGGGTCGATCGCGACCGGGGGCTCGTGTCGACGATCGTCCTCGAGATGGGTGGCTCGTCGGACCTCTGCATGGCGCTGCGGCCCGGCGAGCCGGTCGTACTGATGGGACCGACCGGGACACCGACCGTGATCGAGCCGGACGAGACGGTCGTGCTCGCCGGCGGCGGGCTCGGCAACGCCGTCCTGTTCTCGATCGGGCAGGCGTTCCGCAACGCGGGTTCGCGCGTGCTGTATTTCGCCGGTTACAAGAGGATGGCCGACCGTTACAAGGTCGACGAGATCGAGGCGGCCGCCGACGTGGTCGTCTGGTGCAGCGACGAAGCCCCGGGTTTCGCGCCGACGCGTCCGCAGGACCGCGCGTTCGTCGGCAACATCGTGCAGGCGATGGCCGCCTACGCGAGCGGCGGGCTCGGCGAGCAGGCGATCCCGTTCGCCGGAGCGGATCGCATCCTCGCGATCGGATCGGACAAGATGATGGCGGCGGTCGGGGCGGCGCGCCACACGGTGCTCGCACCGTGGATGAAGCCGGGCCACGCGGCGATCGGCTCGATCAACTCGCCGATGCAATGCATGATGAAGGAGATCTGCGCGC
>JBDTNO010000277.1:0-3804 GCA_039933715.1 Betaproteobacteria bacterium | reverse complement strand
TGACGTCCCCCCGTAGCGGCCTCGCGGCCGCCTCCCCCCAGGGGGCCCGCGCCCTTGGGGCGGCCTGCGGGCGCGGGGGTCCGCGCATCGTGCGGGCTCGGCTCCAGCCGGACGATTCTGCTTTCGCCGCAGCGCCTAGCTAGGGTCCCGGGCCGCGCCGCCGAAAGAACACGAGCCGGGCGAGCGCGGCGAATGCGGGGTTGCCGATCGCAAGATCGAACCATCGATCGGACTGCATGCGATCGTAGGCGACGCGCATCCACCGCTTGACCGTGAATCGCGGCACGACCGGGTCGACGACGAGCGCGCCGCCGCTGTCGTGCGCCAGCGCGGCGGCGATCGCCTGGCCCGCGCGCCATCCCGACGCGAGCGCCGTGTGGATGCCGCCGGCGGTGAGCGGCGACACGAGGCCCGCGGCGTCGCCGATGAGCGTGACGCGATCCGCCGCGCGCGGTGCGACCGGCCCGCCGACCGGAATCAACCCGGCCCGCGTCGCGACGAGCGTCCCGCCCGCCAGTCCGATGCGCGGGGAGATCGCCCGCACGAAGGCCGCGACATCCGGCAACGGGGACGCCGCGGCACGCGCGCACGCCAGGCCGACCTGCACGACGCCCACGCCTTCGAACGCCCATCCGAGATAGCCGCGCGCGCGCTTCGCGTCGAGGAAGCAATGCAGGCGTCCCGGCTCGTCGAGCGTGGCGCCCGCGAGTTCCGCTTCGGCTCCGAACAGGAAACGCGTGTTGCGGCCGAGCGCGCAGTCGCGCGCGACGCGCGACGCGGGTCCGTCCGCGCCGACGAGGAAACGCGTCTCGCGTCCGGACCGCGTGCGCCAGCCGCCTTCGATGCGATCGCCGCCCGACCATGCTTCGCCGAGCGCGACTTCGACGCCCGCGTCGCGCGCGCACGCGACGAGCCACCGCATCAGCGCGGGCGTGTCGGTCGCGAGGAAGAAATAACCGGGATGATCGAGCGCGATGCTCGCTCCGCCCGGCGCGTGAAGGCGCACGCCCGCGATCGGACGCACGACCGACGCGGGAAGCGGCGCGATCGCCTCGATCGCGGCGAGCGCCTCCTTGACGACGATGCCGGTCGTGTGGAGCCGCGCGCCCGGATCGCGCTTGCGCTCGACGAGCGCGACCTTCGCGCCCGCGCGCGCCGCGGCGATCGCGCACGCGACGCCGGCGAAGCTCGCGCCGACGACGACGAGATCGTGGGGCGCGCTCATGCCGTGCGCGTCCGGCGACGGCTCGACGCCCGGCGGGCGCGCCCGGCGAACATCCGGCGCATCTCAGTCGAGCGGGCGAAAGCGCAACGTCAGCGCGCGCGAGAACATTTCGGCGCGGTCGGGACGCGGCAGCGGGCTCGACTTCAGGATCGCGCGCTGCACCGCCTCGTCGTACGCCCGAAAGCCGCTCGACTTGCGCAACTGCACGTCGATGATCTCGCCGGTCGGCAGTTGCACCACCTCGAAGATCGCCTCGGGATTCCCGGGCATCTCGGGCGGCAACACGACGTTCCCGCGGATCTTCGACTGGATGCGGCGGATCCAGTCGGCCTGCGCGGCGGTGCGGCCGTCGTTTTCCGCCTTCGCCTTCACGCGCGCGGCCGCCTGCTGCGCCTCGCGCTCCGCCTGCACGCGCATCTCCTCGGTCTCGCGCTCGTGACGCTCGCGCGCTTCCACCGCCTTCTTCTCGTCGGCCATGCGTCGTTCCTCGGCCGCGCGCTGCTCGTCGGCGGCCTTCTTCTCGCGCTCGCGCTTCTCGTGATCGACCTTGTCGCGCTGGCGGCGCTCCTCGTCCTGTTTGGCCTTCAGCGCGATCTCGGCGTCGTGGCGCTCGGCCTTCGTCGGCGGCAGCGGGAGCGGCTCGGCCCTGGGCTCCAGTTTCGGGACCGGTTTGGGCGGCTCGATCGGCGACACCGGGTCCGGGCGCGGAGCGCGCACCGGCGGCGCGTAGAGCTCGGCGCTGATGACTTCGGGCGGGCGGACCTGCCAGCGCACCGACCAGACGAGCACGCCGATGAACGCCGCGTGCACGAGGATCGCCAGCGCGAGCGCGAGCCTGCGCCCGGGTCGGCGCGTCGCGAAGCTGTCGGGCGCGCGCCGCTCGCCCTTCATCGCGTCACGTCTGCGGCGGCCGCGCCAGCAGGCCCACCTTGCGCACGCCGTTGCGTTGCAGGATATCGAGGATGCCGAGCACGTCCTCGTAGCGCGAGGCCTTGTCCGCGGCGATCACGACGCCCTGGTCGGGCGCGCGTCCCTGCTTCGCGACGACGCGCGCGACGAGCTCGTCGCGCGACACCTTGACGGCCGACGTCCCCGGCGCCGACTGGTCGCGCAGCCACAGCGACTGGTCGGGGCGCAGCGTCACTTCGAGCGGCGCGACCGGCACGGTGAGCCGGCTGCCGACCGACGGCAGCGCGATCTCGCCCGGCGAGACGAGCGGCGCCGTGACCATGAAGATCACGAGCAGCACCAGCATCACGTCGATGTACGGGACGACGTTGATCTGGTTGATCGATTTGCGGGGGCGGCGCATGGGGGCGACGGTCGGCAGTCGGGTGTCGGTGTGCTCAGGTCCCCGTGAGGCAGGCGATCCTCGGCACACGTGGCCGGCGGCCCTTCCGACCGCCGACCGCAGACCGCCGCCCTGCGATCATCCTTGCCTCTGCAAGATGTTGCTGAACTCCTCGATGAACGTCTCGAACCGCGTCGCAAGGCGGTCGACGTCGTGCGTGAAGCGGTTGTAGGCGACGACGGCGGGGATCGCGGCGAAGAGGCCGATCGCGGTCGCGACCAGCGCCTCGGCGATGCCCGGCGCCACCTGCGTGAGCGTCGCCTGCGCGACGTTCGCGAGGCCGCGGAACGCGTTCATGATGCCCCAGACGGTGCCAAAGAGGCCGATGTAGGGGGAAACCGATCCCACGCTCGCAAGCCCCGACAGGTGCGCCTCGAGTCCGTCGATCTCGCGCTGGTAGGCGGCGCGCATGGCGCGCCGCGCGGCGTCGAGCGTCAGCGACGAGCTCGAGCCCTGCCGGCGATGCTTCGAGTATTCGCGAAAGCCGGCGGTGAAGATGTGCTCGAGGCCGCCGCCGTTGCGGCCCTGCGAGCTCCGCTGGAACAGCTCGGCCAGGTCGCCGCCCTTCCAGAACTCGTCCTCGAAGCGGTCGGCCTCGCGCTTGGCCGACGAGAGCGCGAACAGCTTGAGGAAAATCTGCCACCAGCTCCACACCGAGAGCAGCGCGAGCAGGACCATGACCGCCTGCACGGCGATCGACGCGTTGACGACCATCGACAGGAACGAGAGATCGGTGTGGACGTTCAACGTTCGTGCTCCAGCAGGCGGGCGAGCGGGGAGGGGATGCGGGCCGGCTTCCAGCCGTCACGCGCGAGGCAGGCGAGCCGGAAGCGCGCGTCGACGAGCACCTCGCCGTCGCGGCGCACCGACTGATGCGCGTCGAGGCGCGCGCGGCCGCCGGACGCGACCGCGACGATCGCCTCGAGCCGGTCGCCCAGCCGCGCCGCACCCCGGAAGTCGACCTCGGCCCGCGTCACGACGAATACGACGCCGTGCGCGCGCTCGAGTTCCGGCAACGGCATCGCATGGTGGTCGAGCCACTCGGTGCGCGCCCGCTCCATGAACTTGAGGTAGTTCGCGTAGTAGACGACCCCGGCCGCGTCGGTGTCTTCGTAGTAGACGCGCACCGGAAACGAGAAGACGTCCCCCCGATGCTCGCTACGCGAGCCTCCACCCGAGGGGGCAGGCGAGCTCGGGACGGCCCGTCGCTCGGCGGGATCCCCCCGAT
>JBDTNO010000276.1:0-3811 GCA_039933715.1 Betaproteobacteria bacterium | reverse complement strand
TGTTAGCTCTCACGTTAATCCACTGACGGTTTCTCACGCTCGTTCGCGACACCCGGACGCGCGATTCTCTGATTAGACCGTGCTCGGGCGAGGCGGGACGGATTCGTCGGCGGTGGGACGTGGGCGCGGGGCCGGCCGCCATCGGCCGGCCCAGGGGGCGGTGGGCGCCTGGGTCAGGCGACTTCGGGCAGGGCGGCTTGGACGTGGTCGGCGGTGGCGAGCTTGGCGCGTGTGAGCGCGGCCGCGAGCAGCGTGTGGTGCGCGAGCAGATTGATCCGCCGCGGGAGCCCGCCGGTGGCCTGATAGATCGCCTCCTCCGCGGTGGGGTCGAAGAGGGGGACCTCGGCGCTGGCGAGGCGGAGGCGATGCGCGAGGTAGCCGGTGAGCTCCTCGCGGGTGAGCGCGGCCATGTGATAGCGGACGACGATGCGTTGCGCAAGCGCCTCGTGCACGGTCATCGTGAGGCGCCGCCGCAATTCGGTCTGGCCGAGCAGCAGCAGGCAGAGGCGCGGCTCGGCATCCATCTGATAGTTGGTGAGCAGGCGGAGATCCTCGAGGACATCGGGGCGGAGGTGGTGCGCCTCGTCGACAACGAGGATGGGGCGCGTGCGCGCGTCGGCGCTCAGGCGCGAGACCTCACTCTTGATCTGGCGATAGAGGGCGGCGCGGGAGCGTTCGACGCTGAGGCCCATCTCCCAGGAGATGGTCTTGAAGAGGTCCATGACGTTGCCGGTGGAGAGCGACACGTAGAGGACGCGGTAGAGGCCGGTGTGGAGTTGGGTGAGCACGCGCCGCGCGGCGCAGGTCTTGCCGCTGCCACTGTCGCCGGTGACCAGGCCGATGCCGCGCAGGTCGAGCAGATGCGCGAGACGGACGTCGAGCTCGCGACTGCTGGCCGAGGGAAAGAGCTCGTCGGCGGCGATCTCCTGGCCGAAGGGGTGGCGCGTGAGCGCGAAGTGTTTGCGATACATGATCAAACGTCCTCGCGGAGTCTGCGTAGCGGCAGGCCCGGGGCCGGCACGCTCGCGGTGCTGGGGGTGAGGAGCTTCGTGCCATGGTCACGGCGCACGAAGCAATTGGCGTAGGCATCAACGCGCGTCGCGGTCCCGACGGCACGGCCCTGGACGACGACGGTGACGCCGCGCGTCAGCTGCGTCGGGTCGTAGCGGAGCGTGACGGTCTGGCCGACCAGCGCCGCATCGACCTCGAAGACGACGCTGTGGAGGCTGACGGTGCGGTCCTGCTGGACCTTGCGTTTCTCCTCGAAGAGAAACAGCGCGGTCAGGTCCTGCGTGGGGAGCGTGACGTGCTGGGCGGCGCGGGCCCATTGCTCACGGGGCGTCACGTCCTGCAGCCCGCGGTGCGGGGTATCGAGATACTCGTCTTCGATCCAGGTCCAGAGGCGCTGATTGAGCGCGTCGAGCGACCGCGTGTCGGCCTCGAGCAGCGTGGGCAGGAGCTGGAGGCGGACGGTCCGAAACCACCGCTCGAGCTTCCCCTTCCCCTGGGGCGAAAACGGCCGGGCGTGAATGAGCGTCACGCCCAGTTTGGCGCAGACGAGCGCGAGATGTCGCGCGCGATACGCGCTGCCGTTGTCGACGTAGAGGCGTTTGGGAATCCCGCGGCGCAGCAGCGCGCGTTCGAAGACGGGCAAGAAAGCCGTGACCGTTTCGCTGCGCGTGAAGGCCGCGTACGGAATCATCCGCGTGGCATCGTCGAGCAGGGCGATCAGATACGTCTTGTGCCGTCGGCGATCCTCGGCGTCCAGCACCGTCGGGCCGTGCATAACGTCGCTCATCCAGAGCTCGTTGGCGGCGTCGTAGCTGAAACGGCGCCGGTCCTGGCTCGTGGGCGCGTTGGTCGGGCGCGCCATCAATCCGTGGCGACTGAGCAAGCGATGCACCGTGGCGAGCGCCACGGGCACATCGGGCGGGACCAGGCCCTGCTGCCGTGCGCTGGCGATGACCAGCGCGACGCTGTAGGTCGGGTGCGCTTCTTTCAGCGCGCAGAGCTGATCGGCGACCGCCTGCGGCAGGGCCCGGGCCTGGCCCTGATCGGCGCGCGGGCGCGGCTTGAGCCCGTCGAAACCGGCGCGGCGATAGGCGTAGAGCCAATCGCGCAGCGTTTCGGCGGCGACGTGCCGCCGCGTGGTGCCGGGGATCTCGTACTCGCGCGCGGCCTGCTCGCGCAAGCGCGTGTGGAGCGAGCGGTCGCCGACGGGCAGATGGAGCAGATCGGCGATCAGGCCGTAGCGAAACAAGGCGACGGTGTCGGCGTGGGTCGTGGGATCGGGTGGGGGCATCGGTCCTCCTTCGCCGCACCAACGCGGCGAGCGCCATCCTCACCCCGGCGGGCCGGCCCGGTCTGCCCCCCTCTCGTGTGGGACCGCCGCCGGTGGGGCGTCTCGCCGAGACGCGCGGGGGTGGAATCCGAGCGGCGTGGGCAGGACCGTGAGATGGGCGGCCGCGCGGGTCCGCAGCGTCACCAACGCGGAGGACGTCGCCAAGGCGCGGCGCACGGCGGCCAGCCGCGCGTCACTCGTGAAGAGGTCCGGCAGGAGCGTGACCACGGTGAGGAGCGCGAGACGGATCGGCATCAGCCGACGACGGATCCAGCGCACGGCCGAGGGCAGCGTGATGTCGGGGCGCAGGACGTCGGCCGCCGCCTCGACACTCCGCGCGGCGTCCACCGTGGCCACCACGTGCTCGATCGGGTCGA
Source organism: Betaproteobacteria bacterium (assembly GCA_039933715.1). GTDB lineage: Bacteria > Pseudomonadota > Gammaproteobacteria > Burkholderiales > Casimicrobiaceae > VBCG01. Next base: position 1,093 of record JBDTNO010000276.1, on the reverse strand, counting down.
GCTCGCCGGGGAAATGACTGGCGAGGCAGTCGGGCAGCAGACTGAAGGTCTCGCGCGCCGTCGGGCAGTAGTACCGCGCAATGCGCATCCCCGTCGGCGTGCGCCGCGGGTAGGTGCCGTGGCGCACCAGGCCGCAACCGCCGCGGGGATGGCGGGGACACGCGGCGAGACTTGCGTCGCGCCAGGCCTTGCACGCAACATAGACCTCGCCGGAGAGCGGGCACGCGTGACGCAACTGCACCGGCCGGGGGACGCACGGCGGCCACCGTGGCGTCCCCGCTTCTCCTTCGCCATCCGCACCGATGGCGACCGTTTTCTATCACACCTCCCGTCGTACCTCGACCGATGTCGCCGATGCTCACCGCGCAGCCCGCGTGGTACCGGGGGGCGCTCGGCGGCATCCTCACGCCCCGCACCCGAGCTCCCTCCACCGCCGCCAAGCGCAAGACGGCCCCCTCCGCACCGCGGCACGCGTCTCACACTGCGCTCAGCGATCCGCGATTTCGTGAGCGGGAGAATCCGAGAAGATCGGGCGGGGGGATTACGGATTAACGTGAGAGCCAACACCTTCGCGAGGTTGACCTGATACGCATTCATCGCGTTCAGGCTCAGAAGAAGTTCTTTGATTTCTGGCCGCGTCAGCCCCGTCGCGAGGTTTCTCCGGAGAAGGCGGCGAACGGTCACGGCCTTCTCAGAACGCCACGTCGAACTCTCGTTTGCCCCATCAGTCTTGTATGCCGACGCGAACATCCGGGCGTACTTGGCGATTTGCTGTCTTTGTTCCTCAGGCGCCAGCACTCTCGGTTTCTTGTGGGCGTATGGACGGGAGGGCAATCCAGCCGCGGTGTTATACAGATAGTTCAGAAACGCGTCCAGCTCGAACTTGACCGGCGTGTTTTTCCAAATTCGTTGTGTCGCTACGTAGTGGCCGCCGAACTCGTCGTACTCGCTGAGAAACAGTTCGTAGTCCCCAAAGACGTCGGACGGCAGCGGCTCATCGTCGGCATCAGCTGGCAGCTGCCACAGCGTTGGTAGCGGCGACCCAGCAGGTTTGTCGGGTTCGGCAGCCGAGCCCTTGGGCTTGGGCAGCTGG
>JBDTNO010000275.1:0-3834 GCA_039933715.1 Betaproteobacteria bacterium | reverse complement strand
ACCAAGGTCACGCCCTGCACGCACAATCCGCTCGGCGCGAAGGGTTGCGGCGAGGCGGGCGCGATCGGCGCTCCCGCGGCGCTGATGAACGCCGTGATGGACGCGCTCGCGCCGATCGGCATCAAGCATTTCGACATGCCCGCGTCGCCGCACCGCGTCTGGTCGGCGATCCAGTCGGCGCGGCACGCGTAACCGGAGGCCGTCATGTACGCATTCGAACTTCACCACGCGAAGTCGGTCGCCGACGCGGCCGCGATGCTCGGCAAGACCGGCGGCAGGCCGCTCGCCGGCGGGCAAAGCCTCGTCGCCGCGATGAAGCTGCGCCTCGCGCAGCCGGGGCACGTCGTCGACCTTTCGGGCGTCCCCGAGCTGAAGGGCATCCACAAGGAAGGCGACACGCTCGTGATCGGCGCGATGTCCCGCCACGCCGAGGTCGCGGTGTCCGACATCGTAAAGAGCGCGATCCCGGCGCTCGCCGCGCTCGCCGAAGGCATCGGCGACCGCCAAGTCCGCAACATGGGCACGCTCGGCGGCTCGATCGCGAACAACGACCCGGCTGCCGACTGGCCGGCCGCGGCGCTCGCGCTCGACGCGACGATCGTCACCAGCAAGCGGAAGATTCACGCCGACGCGTTCTTCACCGGCATGTTCGAGACCGCGCTCGGCGCCGACGAGGTGATCGTCTCGGTGTCGTTCCCGTTGCCGCGCAAGGCCGCGTACGCGAAATTCCCGAATCCCGCGTCGCGCTTCGCGCTGGTCGGCGTGTTCGTCGCGCAGACGGCCGCGGGCGTGCGCGTCGCGGTGACCGGCGCGGCGTCGAAGGTGTTCCGCTGCAAGCCGATCGAGGATGCGCTCGCGAAGAGCTGGTCGTCCGCAGCCGCGAAAGCGGTCAAGGTCGACGCGCACGGGCTCAATGCCGACCTGCACGGGTCGCCCGCGTACCGCGCGCATCTCGTCTCGGTGATGGCCGCGCGGGCGGTCGACGCGGCGCGGTGAACCGGAACGGCGCGGGGCGGGCGATCCGCCGCTGCGCCGGCCCGACCCGGACCCAACGGGAGTCGCGGGCGCGCGTTGCCGACGTCGTGAAGGCGCGGTGGCACGCGCGGTATCCTTGGGGCGTGCAGTTCCAACCCCGAGCATGAACGCGCCCCACGTTCCGTTCCCTCCGCCGGCGTCCGTCGACGCGACGCTCGAGCTCCTCGCGTCGCAGGACTACGTGGCCGACCGCCGTCTCGCGACCGCGGTTTTCCTCTCGCTGAAGCTCGGCCGCCCGCTGTTCCTCGAAGGCGAGGCGGGCGTGGGCAAGACCGAGGTCGCCAAGGTGCTCGCGGCCGCGCAGGGGCGGCGGCTCGTGCGCCTTCAGTGCTACGAGGGCCTCGATGCGTCGAGCGCCGTCTACGAGTGGAACTACCCGCGCCAGATGATCGAGATCCGGCTCGCCGAAGCCGGCGGCCACGTCGTCCGCGACGAGCTCGCGCACGACATCTTCACGACGCGCTTCCTGCTGCGCCGCCCGATCCTCGAGGCGCTCGCGCCGCACGACGGCGTCGCGCCCGTGCTGCTGATCGACGAGCTCGATCGCGCCGACGAGCCGTTCGAGGCCTACCTGCTCGAGGTACTCGCCGAATACCAGGTGACGATCCCCGAGCTCGGGCCGATCCGCGCCGTCCAGCCGCCGGCGGTCGTGATCACGTCGAACCGAACGCGCGAGATCCACGATGCGATCAAGCGCCGCTGCCTCTACCACTGGGTCGATTTCCCCGACGCGATGCGCGAGCTTTCGATCGTCCGCCGCAAATGCCCGCGCGCGCCCGAATCGCTCGCGCGCGAAGTGGTCGCGTTCACGCAGGCGTTGCGCACCCGGGATCTCTTCAAGGCGCCGGGCGTCGCCGAGACCCTGGACTGGGCCGAGGCGCTCTTGGCGCTCGACCGCATCGCGCTCGACCCTGCGACGGTCGCCGACACGATCGGCGTGCTCCTCAAATACCAGGACGACGTCGGCGCGATCACGCCCGAGGTCGCCGCGCGGCTCGTCGCGGAGGCGCAGCAGTCGGGCATCCGCATGTAGGCCGGGCGCCCGCGGGATAATTCGTGTTGCGATGGCCGGGATGGATTTCAGCACGTCATTGCGCTAATCTTCCCGGTCGCCCGGATCCCATGAACGTCCCGTCCACCGCCCCGGCTCGCCTCAAGCGAGCGGCGTTCGCGCTCGCCCTGGCGTTCGCCGCCTCCAACGTCGTCGCGCAGGGCTTCAGCTTCAGCAAGCCCGACGACGAGGAGCGCGCCGAGCGCGAGGCACGCGACAGCCGGATCGCCGAGCAGCTGTCGACGCCGTGCCGCGCCGACCTCAAGAACAAGAAGATCATGGTCGTGATCGGCGAGGAGCGTTCGGATGGCGTCGTCTTCGCGCTGCAGCAGAACTACGGGCCGCATGTCGAGGCGATCAACCGGCGACTTCGCGGCCTCGGCCTTCGCACCTACACGCCCGAGGAGATCCGCCGCCAGATCGCGCAGGCCGAGGTCGAGGCGATGATGCGCAACGATCCCGATGCCGCGCTTTCGGCGAGCCGGCGGCTCGGCGCGAGCTTCGTGCTGCGAGGCGTGATCCGCTCGCAGGCGACGCGCAACCCGATCATCGCGGTCAACCAGGTGTCGGTATCGATGGGGTTCACGCTCACGGGCAGCGACGGGCGCAAGGTCGCGACCGCCGACGCGCAGTCCGCTTCGTACGCGGGAGCCGACGTTTCACGCATGGCGCAGACCCTCGTCAACGAGCAGGCGGACGAGGTCGTCGCGAGCCTTTACGCCGAATACTGCCGCAAGGCCGGCCTGGGCGCACCGGCGCGCCCCGCGCCGAAAAAGAAATAGCCGCGAGCTCCACGAACGATCCCGCAGGGAGGACTTCCGCCATGACCACGCACCGCCGTTCCCTCGTCGCGACGCTCGCAGTCGCGTCCGCTGGTCTTTTGACGGCCACCAGCCCCTATGCGCAGCCCACATACGGCAACCCGTCGCCAACCGCGGGAAGCAGGACCTCGCAGCAGGCGAACCAGTCGGCCGACCAGGCGCTCTACCAGTCGATCGAGTACCAGAACCGCAACAAGAAGGGGCCGGCGCTGATCGTGATCCCCGGCGAGATCAAGAGCAACAACGCGACGTTCATGCAGAAGTTCACCGCCAACAACATCGCCGACTATGCGGAGATCGAGCTCGCCAGCGCGAACTTCCCGGTGCTCGAGCGCTCGAACCTCGGACCGGTGCTGCGCGAATTCGAGCTCGCCTACAATCTCGGCGATCCGGACCAGGCGCGCAAGTTCCTGCGCATGGGCAAGCTCAGGAGCACCAAGTACGTCGTCAAGTTCGACATCCTGAAGACCGAGCAGATCGCGCAGGCGCAGTCGGGCTTCGACGGCCGGGCGATCGGGAACATCGCCGGCACCCTCGGGGCGTTCAGCGGATCCTGGGGAGGCGCGCGCGCCGGAGCGGTCGGCGGCCAGGCGGTGGGATCGGTGCGGTCCAACGAAGCCACCAGCGTCTGGATCATCGGCATGCGCTACAAGGTGATCAACGCCGAGACGACCGAGCAGGTCGCGCAGGGGTACACCGAGGAGAAGATGGAGGTCGGCGCGACGTCGAGCTCGGTGCTGGGCGTCTCGCAATCGCAGAAGGGCGGCGTCGGCCTCGACACGATGGTGCAGCGTCTCGTCCAGAAATCGGTCTGGGAAATCGACGCGAAGTACAAGTGACATCCCCCCGAAGCGAACTCCGCTGCGCTTCGTTCGCCGCCCCCCAGGGGGCACCGCGCCCTCGGGGCGGCCCATCGGGCGCGGTGAC
>JBDTNO010000274.1:0-3849 GCA_039933715.1 Betaproteobacteria bacterium | reverse complement strand
CCTAGGCCTTGCGGTCGACGACCGCGTGCCGGGGCCGCTCGAACATCGGCCGCGCCGCGCCCACGACGAGCAGAAACAGGTACAGGTAGACGGCCACGCCCTCGCTCATCCCCAGCCGGATCTCGACCAGCGCCGCCACGATGGCGGCCAGCAAGACCCCGATCGCGATCAGGTAGCGCTTGCGAACGGTGCGCCACAACGCCTGCGCGTCTTCGACCGTCTCGTTCGCCAGGCGGAGGCACATCCGCCGCCACATCAATGCCTCGACGGCGGTGATCGCGGTGAGATTGGCGCCGTAGAGGATCGCCGCGCGCGGATGCGTCGGATTCTCGCCCACGAGCGAGGTGAGGAACGGCACGAACGTCGTCAGCAGCAGGAACGCGAGGTTGAGCCAGACGAAGGGCTGGTCGGGCTCGCGCAGGCGTCGCAGGAGGCGCAGGTGCGCGAGCCAGAACACGCACAGCGCGACGAAGCTGATCACGTAGTTGTCGAGCCGGTCGAGCATGCCGCCCAGCACGTGGAAGACCGAGGCGTCGCGGTCGAGCACGTGCGGCGGGAGCTGGAGGTTGAGGACCAGCAGCGTCATCGTCACCGAGAAGATCCCGTCGGTGAGCGCCTCGAGGCGGGACTTGGGCAGCGGGACCGAGTCGACCATCGGTAGGTCCTGGACGGGCGGCGACCCCTAAGTCTAACTCGCGGCGGCTCTAATCTAAGCGCTTGATCGGAAACGAAATCCTCAGAGGAGCCTTCCAGGGGGGTCCCGAGGGCGGTCTTGCCGGGGGGGCGCTTTTCGTCGTAGAATCAACGTCTTTTTCCCCGGCTTCCCAAGGAACCATCCATGGTCGTCATCCGACTCGCCCGCGGGGGCGCCAAGAAGCGCCCGTTCTACAACGTCGTCGTCGCCGATTCGCGCAACCGCCGCGACGGCCGCTTCATCGAGCGCGTCGGGTACTACAACCCGATCGCGGCCGGCAACGAGACATCGCTCAAGATCTCGCAGGAACGCGTCGATTTCTGGAAGGACCGTGGCGCGAAGCTCTCGGATACCGTCGCGATGCTGGTGAAGCGCGCGGCCGTGAAGCCCGAGACTCCGGCGGCGGCGGCCTGAACGACGGCGCCAACGCGTACGTGCCGATGGGCCGCGTGATCGGCCCCTGGGGCGTGCGCGGATGGGTCAAGGTCGCGCCGTACGGCGACGACCCCGAAGGCCTCGTGCGGCAGCGCGCCTGGTGGGTCGGGGATCGTGAAGGAACGTGGACGCGGCACGACGTGGGCGAGTCGCGCGTGCACAGCGGCACGGTGATCGCGTCGCTCGCCGGGTTCGAAACGCCGGAATCGGCCGCGGTGCTGAAGGGCCGCGATGTCGCGGTGCCGCGCTCGTCGCTCCCCAAGGCGCGGAAGGGCGAGGTCTACCTCTCCGACCTCGTCGGGCTCGACGTCGTGAACGTTTCGGGCGCCGCGCTGGGCAAGGTGGTCGCGGTCGAGGACTTCGGCGCGCACCCGGTGATGCGCGTCGCAGCGGCGGGCGGCGGCGCGAACGACGGCGGACGCCTCGTTCCGTTCGTCCCGCCGATCGTGCTGGCGGTCGACCTCGAGGCGCGGCGCATCGAAGTGGATTGGGAGCTGGAGTACTGATGGACGCGCGGCCGGCGCACCGCGCCAAGCGCATCGACGTCGTCACGCTGTTCGCGGCGATGGTGACCGATGCGGCGAAGGTCGGCGTGACCGGACGCGCCGCGGAGCGCGGCTTGTGGGCGCTGCGCTGCTGGAATCCGCGCGACTACGCGACCGACGCGTACCGCACGGTGGACGATCGGCCCTACGGCGGCGGGCCGGGCATGGTGATGATGGCGCCCCCGCTCGCGGCCGCGATCGCGGCGGCGCGCGAGGCGCAGGCGAATGAAGGCGTGGCACGCACGCGGGTCGTGCACCTGACTCCCGCGGGACGGCCGTTGACGCACGCGGCGGTGGCCGGGCACGCGGCGCGGCGCGACGAAGGGCTGGTGCTGCTCGCCGGGCGCTACGAAGGGATCGACGAGCGCCTGGTCGAGCGGGAAGTGGACGAGGAAGTCGCGATCGGCGATTTCGTCGTCAGCGGAGGCGAATTGCCGGCGCTGATGCTGATCGACGCGATCGCGCGGCAGTTGCCGGGCGCGCTCAACGACGCGCAATCGGCGGTGGAGGAGTCGTTCGTCGACGGTCTCCTCGATTGCCCGCACTACACGCGACCCGAGGGCTTCGACGGGTCGCAGGTGCCCGACGTGCTCCTGTCGGGCCATCACGAGGCGATCCGCCGCTGGCGGCTCGAGCAGGCGCTGCGGCGAACGTGGCAACGGCGGCCGGACCTTCTCGAGGGACGGGTGCTGACGAAGGAAGAGCGGGAGTTGCTGGCGAAGGTCCGCGATGAGGTTCGCGACCTCGCCGGCGTGAACGAAGCGGTCGCGAGCGACCACGACAAAGCAGGCTCAAGTCCGGCGCGCCGGACCTCTGATCCACGACTAGAAGGAAGGAACGAAAGATGAACATCATCGAAACCCTCGAGCGCGAGGAGATCGAGCGCCTCGGCAAGACGATCCCGCCGTTCTCGCCGGGCGACACGGTCATCGTCAACGTGAACGTCGTCGAAGGCGAGCGAAAGCGCGTGCAGGCCTACGAAGGCGTCGTCATCGCCAAGCGCAACCGCGGCCTCAACTCGTCGTTCGTCGTCCGCAAGATCAGCAGCGGCGAAGGCGTCGAGCGCACGTTCCAGAGCTACTCGCCGCTGATCGCGTCGATCGAGGTGAAGCGCAAGGGCGACGTGCGGCGCGCGAAGCTCTATTACCTGCGCGCTCGCTCGGGCAAGTCGGCGCGCATCCGCGAGAAGCTCAAGACGAAGGAAGTCAAGGGCTAATAACGCGTCCGCGCCTTCCCCTCCGGTCGCCGCGAGCGGGGCCGGAGCGGCCGGTCCCCGAGGTTCCGGGACCGGGCGCTCCGGCCCCGTTTGCATGGGCTCCCGGCGCGCTTCTTGCATGGTCGCCTTGTCACGTCGACCCTTTTCCGTGAAGATTCCGTTGTCATGGCCGGAGGCGCCCGCCGCCGGCGATCGACGGCGGGCGACGCCGATCCGCAGCGAGGAAGGTCGAAAGCCGCGCATGAAGGCCACGCTCTACGAGGCGTTGGGCATCCCGCAGGCCGCCTCCGACGAGGAGGTGCGCGCCTCGCTGCGCCGGCTGATCCGCAAGTACTACGCGAAGACGCGCGACGGACAGGGCAACGTCGAGGAAGCGCTGCGCTTCATCAACCACGCGAGCCGGATCCTGTCCGACTCCGAGCGGCGCTCGCGCTACGACAACGAGCTCGCGTTGTCGACCGGCACGACCGAGCAGCGCATCGCGCACGTCGTCACGCACGCGGTCGCGGAAGCCGGCGAGCAGACCGACGTCGGCACCGAGGCGGTCGATGCGAAGGTCTCCGACGTCCTCGACGACGACGCGCTCGAGGCCGCGCTGACCGGCGCCGATATCCGTGAGGAGCTGAACCTCCACCATCCGGGATTGACCGAGCGCGTCGCGACGTTCGGGCGCTCGCCGATCGTGACGCTCGCGCTGTGTGCGCTGTTCGGCGCGTTCATCGCGGCGGCGATCGTGTTCGTGACGCCAACCGACGCGGTGCTGGTCGCGAAGCAGGTGCTCGTGTGGCTGACCGTGGGCCTCCTCGGCCTCACCGTCGTCTACGGCGCCGTGCACGGCATCGCGTGGCTGTTCCGCCGCCGCACACCGCAGGCGCCGCCGCTGCAGCCGCAGACCGATCTCGCGATCCTCAACTGGCGCCGCGAGAAGAGCGTGTTCCTCGGCACCAACCAGCCGCAGG
>JBDTNO010000273.1:0-3889 GCA_039933715.1 Betaproteobacteria bacterium | reverse complement strand
CGATGGTGATCGGCGGCGATTTCGGCGTGCTCGCCACCGAGATCTACAACCAGGTCTCGGGGCAAGGGCGGATGGAGCTCGGCGCGGTGATCGGCGTCGTGCTGCTCGTGCCCGCCGCCGCCGCGGTGATCGTCGAGAAGCTCGTGCTCCGCGAGCAGCACGCGTCGGTGTCCGAGCGCTCGCACCCGCTCTCGATCGAGCGCGGCCCGTGGCGCGACCGCGCCGCGCTCGCCTACGCGGCGCTCGTGGGCCTCGCGATCGTCGCGGTCGTTGGCGTCGTGTTCGTCGCGAGCTTCGTCACGCTGTGGCCCTACAACATGCACCTGTCGCTGCGGCACTACCGGTTCGAGGTGCAGAACGGCATCGCGCCGCTGTGGACGAGCATCGGCGTGTCGCTGATGGCCGCCACGATCGGCGTCGTCGCGACGTTCTCGGCGGCTGCCGTGGCGCGCTGGCTGAAGCCCGCGTGGGCGCAGGCGCTCTCGTTCCTCTCGGTGCTGCCGGCCGCGGTACCGGGAATGGTGCTCGGCCTCGGCTACATCCTCGTGTTCAACGACCCGGCCAATCCGCTCGAGGTGCTCTACGGGACGCTCGCGATCCTGGCGATCTGCAACGTCTACCACTATCACGCGCAGGGCTACCTGATCGCGACGACCAGCGTGGGCCAGGTGAGCCGCGTGTTCGACGAGACGTCGACCTGCCTCGGCGCGGGCAGGATGCGCACGCTGCGATCGGTGATCCTTCCGCTCGTCGCGCCGGCGCTCGTCAGCATCGGCGTGTTCTTCTTCGTGCGCAGCATGGTGACGCTGTCGGCGGTGATCTTCCTCGTGACGCCCGCCACGCAGCTCGCCGCGGTCTCGGTGCTGTTGCTCGACGACTCGGGCAACCAGAACCAGGCCGCCGCGTTCTCGGTGTGCATCATGCTGGTGGTGGCGGCCGCGCTCGGCGCGTTCCACGCGCTCGCGGCGCTCGTCCGTCGGCGGGGGGCGCGCGCGGCAGCGCCGCGCTGACACGGCGTTGCGACGCTAGCCGATCACCTCGTCCGCGCGCTGCAGCACCGGCGGCGGGATCACGATCCCGATCGCGCGGGCCGTCTTGAGATTGATGACGAGCTCGAACCGCGTCGGGTGCTCGATCGGCATGTCGGCGGGCTTCGCCCCGCGCAGGATGCGATCGACGTATTCGGCCGCGCGCCCGACGAACCCCGCCATGTTGACGGCGTACGCCATCAGCATCCCGCCTTCGACCATCTCGCGATAACTCGACATCGTGGGCAGTTTCCGCGCCGCAGCGAGCTCGGCGAGGCGCGCCCGGTGGACGAGGTAGGTGGAGCTGCCCGACGTGATCATCGCTTCGGCGCGCTCGCGCGCGATCGTCTCGAAGGCGGCGTCGAACTCGTCCGGGCCGCGAGCCTCGACGTAGCGCAGCTGGATGCCGAGCCGGCGCGCCGCCGCGGCGAGCGCCTCGCCATACTGGACGGACCCCGCATCCGCCGGATTGCGGAGCACGGCGACGCGCGACAGCGACGGCAGCGTCTCCTTCAGGATCTGGAGCTGCTTGCCGACGATCTCGGGGCCGGGAGCGAACGTCGTTCCGATCACGTTCCCTCCCGGCCGGCGAAGGTCGGAGACGAGCCCCAGGCCGATCGGGTCGAACGGAAAGATCATCACGATCGGAATGCTCGCCGTGGCGGCCTTCGCCGCCTGTGCGGCAACGCCCGCCCGCGCGACGATCAGGTCGACCTTGCGCCGCACGAGGTCGTTCGCGAGCGCGGGCAGCCGCTCGGTCTTGCCCTCGGCCCAGCGATACTCGATGACGAGGTTCTGCCCTTCGATCCATCCGAGCTCGCGCAGGCGCCGGACGAACGCGTCGACCCCCGGCGCGACCGATTCGCGCGTCGGGTGACTGAGGTAGCCGAGACGGACGACGCGGCCCGCCGGTTGCGCGAAGGGAATCCGCGGAACGGCGGCGGCCAGGGTCCCGAGAACGAGCGTCAGCCCGGCGTCGCGTCGCTTCATGGTCCGGTCGTTCGTCGCTCCCGGGGGAGGCGGCGCATCCCGCCGCCACGCGCGGTCAGACGTCCAGGTTGCGCACGCCGAGCGCGTTGCTCTCGATGAACGCGCGCCGCGGCTCGACTTCCTCGCCCATCAGCTTGCTGAAGATGTCCTCGGAGGTCACGGCATCCTCGATCTGCACCTTGAGCAGGCGCCGCACCGCGGGATCCATCGTCGTCTCCCAGAGCTGTCCGGGGTTCATCTCGCCGAGGCCCTTGTACCGCTGGATGGCGACGCTGCCGCGCGCCTCGCCGAGCAGCCAGTCGAGCGCGGCCTTGAACGAGCGGATCGCGAGCTCCTTGTCTCCGCGGCGCACGGTGGCGCCGGACTGGATCAGCCCCTGAAGCACGCTCGCCGCCTTCGCGATCTGCTGGCCGTCGCCGCTTTCGAGGAAATCGGCGTCGAGCGCGGTCACATGCGGCGTTCCGTGATGGTGCCGCACGATGACCAGCCGTCGGCTCTCGGTCGCCGCGTCGTAGCGCGACTCGATCGTCACCTCGGGATCGCCGAGCGCCTCGGTCAGCGCGTGGGCGCTGCGGTTGGCCGCGGTCTCGGTCGCGAGGTCGACCTTCGTTCCGTTGAGAAGCGCATGGAGCACCGCCGGGTCGACGAGGCGCGAACTCCGCTCGACCACCGCCTCGGCCAGCAGGTATTCACGCGCGATCGAGTCGAGCGCCTCGGTCGCGATCGGCACCGCGCCCGCGGCAGGCACGAGCGCCGCGCCCTTGAGCGCGACCTTGAGCAGATGCTGCTTCAACTCGTGGTCGTCCTTCAGGTACACCTCCTCGCGCCCCTGCTTCGCCTTGTAGAGCGGCGGCTGCGCGATGTAGATGTGGCCGCGCTCGATCAGCTCGGGCATCTGTCGGTAGAAGAACGTCAGGAGCAGCGTGCGGATGTGCGAGCCGTCGACATCCGCATCGGTCATGATGATGATCCGGTGATAGCGCAGCTTGTCGGCGTTGAACGCGTCCTTGTCTTCCTTGTCGGTCGACGAGCGGCCGAAGCCGGCGCCGAGCGCGGTGATCAGCGTCACGATCTCCTGCGAGGCGATCACCTTGTCGAGCCGCGCGCGCTCGACGTTCAGGATCTTGCCGCGCAGCGGCAGGATCGCCTGGAACTTGCGGTCGCGGCCCTGCTTCGCCGAGCCGCCGGCCGAATCGCCCTCGACCAGGTAGATCTCGCACAGCGCGGGATCTCGCTCCTGGCAGTCGGCGAGCTTGCCCGGAAGACCCATGCCGTCGAGCACGCCCTTGCGGCGCGTCAACTCGCGCGCCTTGCGCGCGGCCTCCCGCGCGCGCGCCGCGTCGACGATCTTGCCGCAGATGATCTTCGCGTCGTTCGGGTACTCGAGCAGGAACTCGGCGAGCTTCGCGCTGACGACCTCCTGCACGATCGGCTGCACCTCGGAGCTGACGAGCTTGTCCTTGGTCTGGCTCGAGAACTTGGGCTCGGGCACCTTGACCGACAAGACGCAGCACAGCCCCTCGCGCATGTCGTCGCCGGTCGTCTCGACCTTCGCCTTCTTCGCGACCTCTTCCTTCTCGATGTAGCTGTTGAGCGTGCGCGTCATCGCCTGCCGCAGCCCGGTCAGGTGCGTGCCGCCGTCGCGCTGCGGGATATTGTTGGTGAAGCACAGCACGTTCTCGGCGTAGCTGTCGTTCCACTGCATCGCGACCTCGACGATCGTCCCGTCCTTCTCGCCGACCGCGTGGAACACGCGCGGATGCAGCACCGACTTCGCCCGGTTCATGTACTCGACGAAGCCCTTGACGCCGCCTCCGTAGGCGAAGTTCTCGCTCTTGCCGTCGCGCTGGTCGACGAGCTCGATCTTCACG
>JBDTNO010000272.1:0-3910 GCA_039933715.1 Betaproteobacteria bacterium | reverse complement strand
CGCCGACTTCTGACCGCCGACTTCCGACCGCCGCCTTTCGACCGCCGCCTTTCGACCGCCAACCGCCGCCCTACGACCGCCGCCATTCGACCGCCGACCGCCGCCTTTTGACCTCCGACCGCCGACCGCCGCCTCTCGCTACACCTCTTCGATCCACGCCATCTGGATCGCCTCGAGGATCTTCTCGCCGCTGTGACCCGGATCGTCGTCGAAGCCGGGCAGCGCGAGCACCCAGGCGCGAAGATCGGTGAACCGGACGCCGCGCGGGTCGATGTCGGGACGCGCGTCCGCCAGCGCGATCGCGATCTCGCGCGAATCGGTCCACTTCACTTGCGCTCCTTCGCGTGGTTGATCGTGTAGCGCGGCAACTCGACGACGACCTTCTCGCCGGCGAGGATCGCCTGGCACGACAGGCGCGACTGCGGCGTCAATCCCCAGGCGCGGTCGAGGAGATCGTCCTCGTCCTCGGACGACGGATCGAGCGACGCGCCGCCCTCGCGCACGATCACATGGCAGGTCGTGCAGGCGCACGACTTCTCGCACGCATGCTCGACCTCGACGCCGTGGTCGAGAAGGTTGTCGCAGAGCGACTTGCCGGTCTCCCCTTCGAAGGACGTGCCCTCGGGGCACAACTCCGGATGCGGCAGGACGACGATTTCCGGCATGGGTTCAGGCGAGCGAGTCGATCGCGCGGCCGGCCAGCGCCTGGCGCACGCCGCGGTCCATCCGGCGCGCGGCGAACACTTCGGTCGCTCGGTTGAGCGCGTCGACCGCGGCGCGAAGCGAAGACGCGTCGTCGCGAGCGCGCGCCGAGCGAAGACGCGCCACGGCCGCTTCGATCGCCGCGCGCTCGTCCTGCGACAGCAGGTCGGCGTCCGCCGCGAGCGCGCTTTCGGTCGCCATCGCGACGTGATCCGCGTCGACGCGCGCCTCGCCGAGGACGCGAACGCTCATGTCGTCGGCGGCATGCTCGAACGACTCGCGCAGCAAGCGCGCGATCTCGTCGTCGCCGAGCCCGTACGACGGCTTGACCGTGATCGACGCCTCGACGCCGGTCGTCTCCTCGCGCGCCGACACCGAGAGCAGGCCGTCGGCGTCGACCTGGAACGTGACGAGGATGCGTGCGGCGCCGGCCACCATCGGCGGGATGCCGCGAAGCTCGAAGCGGCCGAGCGATCGACAATCGTCGACGCGCTCGCGCTCGCCCTGGAGGACGTGGATCGCCATCGCGGTCTGGCCGTCGCGCCAGGTCGTGAACGACTGTGAGCGCGTCACCGGCAGCGTCGCGTTGCGCGGCACGATCTTCTCGACGAGACCGCCGATCGTCTCGAGGCCGAGCGACAGCGGGATCACGTCGAGCAGAAGCCAGTCCTCGTCCTTGCCCCGGTTGCCGGCCAGCGCGTTCGCCTGCATCGCGGCGCCGAGCGCGACGACCTCGTCGGGGTCGAGGTTGGTGAGCGGCGCCTGCCCGAAGAATGCGGCGACGGCGCGGCGGATCTCGCGCATGCGCGTCGCGCCGCCGACCAGGACGACGCCGTCGAGGTCGGCGGGTTTCAATCCCGCATCGCGCAGCGCGCGGCGCACCGGCGCGAGCGTCTTGTCGACGATGTTGCGAGTGATCTCCGTGAACGTGCTCGCGGTGAGCGAAAGCTCGATGCGCTGGCCGGTCGAGAGCGTCGCGACGATGGGCGCCGACTCGTGCCCGGTCAGCATTTCCTTCGCGTCGCGCGAGAGCAGCAGCAGGCGCCGCGCGTCCTCGGCCGAGACCGGCGGCACCTTCGCCGCCTCGAGGATCCAGCAGAAGACGCGATGGTCGAAATCGTCGCCGCCGAGCGCCGAGTCGCCGTTGGTCGCGAGCACCTCGAAGATGCCGCGCGTGAGCTTGAGGATCGAGATGTCGAACGTGCCGCCGCCGAGATCGTAGACCGCGTAGACGCCCTCGACGCCGTGGTCGAGGCCGTAAGCGACGGCTGCGGCTGTCGGCTCGTTCAGCAGGCGCAGCAGGGGGAGGCCCGCGAGCTTCGCCGCGTCCTTCGTCGCCTGGCGCTGCGCGTCGTCGAAGTAAGCGGGGACGGTGACGACCGCGGCATCGATCGGTCCCCCGAACTGCGATTCGGCGCGCGCGCGCAACGCGCGCAGGATGTCGGCGGAGATCTCGACCGGCGACTTCTCGCCCGCGCGCGTCACCACGCGCACCATGCCGGGTGCTTCCACGAAGCGGTACGGGAAGCGCCGCGCATCCGAAAGATCGGCGAGTCCGCGTCCCATGAACCGCTTCACCGAGACCAGCGTGTTGTGCGGATCGGACGTCTGCGAGCGGGCCGCGTCGTATCCGACTTCGACGCCTTCCGGACCGTAGTGGACGATCGACGGCACGAGCGGTCGGCCCTCGTCGTCGGAAAGCACGACCGCGATCCCGTCCTCGCGCACGGTGGCGACGAGCGAGTTGGTCGTCCCGAGGTCGACGCCGATCGCGCGGCGTCGCGGCCGCTTCTGCGGCAGCTCGTCCGGCTCGGCGATCTGCATCAGCGCCATGCGGGGCTCGACGTCGCGCCGTCGATCATCTCGTCGACGTCGCCGGCGAGCTTGTCGAGGAAGCGAAGTTCGCGCACCCGGCCGCGCGACTCGCTCGACGGCGTTGGCGCGTCCAGCATCGAGCCCAGCGCGGTCTGCGCGCTCGCGGACTCGCGGCGCACTTCGTCGAGCAGCGCTTCGAGGGCACCCGTGTCGCCGGCTTCGGCCGCCTCCGCCGCGCGCTCGCGCCGGTCGAGTTGGCGCTCGAGGAAATCGACGTCGAGCGCGGTATCGGTCTCGTCGAACGCATCGACGCCGCGCAGCGACAGGAGATAGCGGGCGCGATCGACCGGATCCGCGAGCGTCCGGTGCGCCTCGTTCACGCGGGCCGCGGCCTGCAGCGCCATGCGCTTCGCGGCGTCGTCCGAGCCGGCATGCCGGTCGGGATGGACGGTGCGCTGCAGCGCGCGATAGGCGTCGTCGAGCGCGGACTCGTCGAGCGCGTAGCGCACCGGCAGGCCGAACAGCTCGAAATGATTGCGCGTGAAGTCGAGCACGGGGTGGGATCAGCGGTGGAACGGCGATCGGCGCGCAGGCTGGCTCGTCAGGAGCCGCTCACGCAGGAGGGCGGTTGGTTCCGCGGCGCCGCGGTCGCGCGCTCGGTCCTTGGACTTCGCGCACGCACCGGACGGGGGCGGGCCGTCGATGAACGAAGACCGAACGCGGCTGCGCGCGACGGCTAGACGGTGAACGATTCGCCGCAGCCGCACTCGCCCTTGACGTTCGGATTCTCGAACTTGAATCCTTCGTTCAGGCCCTCGCGGGTGAAATCCAGCACGGTCCCGTCGAGGTAGGGAAGGCTCTTCGGATCGACGACGACGGTCACGCCGTGCGCCTCGAACGCGACGTCCTCGGGCTTTTTCTCGTCGACGAACTCGAGCTTGTACGCGAGCCCCGAGCATCCGGACGTGCGCACGCCGACGCGAAGGCCGATGCCCTTGCCGCGCCGCTCGAGCTGCCTGGCGACATGCTTCGCCGCCGTCTCGGTCACCGTGATCGCCATCGTCAGTCCGCCGCGAGCTTCTCGCCCGCCGGCGCGTGGATCGTCACCTGCTTGTTGCGGTAGTCGGTCACCGCGGCCTTGATCGCGTCCTCGGCGAGAATCGAGCAATGGATCTTCACCGGCGGGAGCGCGAGCTCGCTCGCGATCTCGGTGTTGCGGATCGACATCGCCTGGTCGAGCGTCTTGCCCTTCACCCATTCGGTGACGAGCGACGACGACGCGATCGCCGAGCCGCAGCCGTAGGTCTTGAACTTCGCGTCCTCGATCAGGCCGTCCTTGCCGACCTTGATCTGCAGCTTCATCACGTCGCCGCACGCGGGCGCGCCGACCATG
>JBDTNO010000271.1:0-3980 GCA_039933715.1 Betaproteobacteria bacterium | reverse complement strand
TCGGCTGATCCGGACGTTTTCTCGCGACGGCGGGCCTTCGGGTCCGCCGTTGTCGTTTGGAGCGCGTCGCGGACCGGGTCGGCGCGGCGCACGGGTCAGCGCGCGGCGCGCGCCGGTGCTTCGCAGCGCTTGTCGATGCCGAGCTCCGCCAGCCGCGCGAAGCGCGGATTCGCGCTCATCGCACGCTCGAAATCGGCGGCGGTCTCCTGAATCGCCGCGTCGCGGTCAGGTCGCAGCGCTGCCTGCGCAGCCACGCCTCGCGTGCCTACGGCGACCGCCTTCGCCTGCCACGCCGCGACGATGGCCGCGGCGACGAAGTTGGGCATCACCGGGCTCGCGGCGCCCATCACGGCGCCCAACGCGAACGATTCCGCCATGAATCCCGTCATCGCAACGCCCTGGCGCCGTCCCTCCGCCGTGCCCGCGGCGACTGCGGCCTCCGCCTTCCTCGCCCCGTCACCGGAGAGCGTCACGCTGCCCAGCGATGTCATTTCGGCGAAGATCGCCTCGCAGCCGAGCGTCTCGTCGCCGGGACGCCGTGCCGACGGCTCCGCGGCGGCCTCCTGCATGCGTTGCGCGGTGCCCGCCATGCCCAGCATCGCCTTGCACGCTTGCACCGACATCGGGGCGTTCGGGATGCCTGCGAGCTGCTCGCAGGCGGCGTTCGCTTCCGCGAGCTCGGCGGGCGACAGGCTGGGCATCCCGCCCGGCATCTGGGCGATGGAGTCGAGCGCGAATGCGAGGACGACAACAGCGAGTGCAACCGCGACACGCATGGCGATCTCCCGCGAATCAAGGGGCGATCTTGGCATGGATGCATCGCGCGGGAATGGACACGGCGTCCGGCGGAAGCCGGACCCACAGGCGCTTGTGCATGGGGGTCCGGCTTCAGCCCCACCTGCGGACACTGCATGGGGGTTCGGGCTTCAGCTCGACCTGCGGTCGTTGCTTCCGGGTTCGAGCTTCAGCCCGCCGATCGTTCGCGCCCAGCACGCTTTCCACCAAGGCCGGATCCGCAGAGCTCGTGCTTCCATCGATCGCGAGCCCGGTCTCGGCAACGCCGGCGGTATGCGATCCTCCGCCCCATGCGCATCGCGCTCGCGCTCGAGTACGACGGCCGCGGATTCTGCGGGTTCCAGTCGCAGCCGTCGGGTTGCGGCGTGCAGGACGCGATCGAGCACGCGCTCGCGGCGATCGCGCAGCGCGAGGTCGCCGCTGCGCCGGCCGGGCGCACCGACGCCGGCGTGCACGCGACCGCGCAGGTCGTCCACGCGGACGTTCCCGACGATCGCCCGCTCACCGCCTGGGTGCGCGGGGTCAACGCGCACCTGCCGGATGCGGTCGCGGTGCTCTGGGCGCATCCGGTGACCGCGGCGTTCCATGCACGCTTCGCGGCGAGCGCGCGGCACTACGTCTACGTGCTGCTCGCGCGCTCCGAACGGCCCGGACTCATGGCGGGAAGGGTCGGTTGGTATCATCGCGGCCTCGACGTGCAGGCGATGCGCGAAGGCGCCGCGCTCGCGACCGGGCGCCGCGACTTCACGTCGTTCCGCGCGGCCGGCTGCCAGGCGAAATCGCCGGTGAAGACGCTTCACCATTTCGACGTCGACTCGACCGGCGACCTCGTGCGCTTCTCCCTCACCGCCGATGCGTTCCTGCATCACATGGTGCGCAACCTCGTCGGTGCGCTCGTCACGATCGGCGCGGGCAGGGCGCCGCCGCAGGCGATGACCGGGATTCTCGACGCGCGCGACCGCACGCGCGGTCCCGCGACGTTCGCGCCCGATGGCCTGTATTTCACGGGCGCCGACTACGACGCGGCGTTCGGACTGCCGCCGACGCGTCGCGACGTCGTGCTCGCGGCGGGCGCGCCATGAAGCGCACGCGCATCAAGATCTGCGGCATCACGCGCGTCGAGGACGGAGTCGCGGCCGCGCTCGCCGGCGCCGACGCGATCGGCATGGTGTTCTGGTCGGGCACACCGCGCGTCGTCGCGGTCGAACGCGCGCGCGGGATCGCGACGGCGATGCCGCCGTTCGTGTCGACCGTGGGACTTTTCGTCGATCCGTCGGCGGACGAGGTGAACGCGGTACTCGATGCGGTCCCGCTCGCGATGCTGCAGTTCCACGGCCGCGAGCGCGCCGCATTCTGCCGGGCGTTCGGTCGCCCCTACCTCAAGGCGATTCCCATGGGCGAGGGGGTCGATTTGCTAGAATCCGCCTCGTCGTACGGCGATGCGGCCGGATGGCTTCTGGACCACCCTCCGGCGGGCGGATTGCCGGGTGGCACGGGACGCACGTTCGATTGGGATCGCGTGCCGCGCGGATTGCCGGTGCCGGTCGTGCTGTCGGGGGGGCTCGCCCCCGACAACGTCAGGGAAGCGATCCGGCGCGTTCGGCCGTGGGCGGTGGACGTGTCGTCGGGTGTCGAGGCGCGCGACGCAGCGGGCGCGCCGATGAAGGGAATCAAGGACGCGGCGCGCATCGCCGCGTTCATCGCCGAGGTACGCCAAGCCGATGCAACTCAACGACCTGCCTGACGCACGCGGCCACTTCGGCCCCTATGGAGGCGTCTTCGTCGCCGAGACGCTGATCAGCGCGCTCGACGAGCTGAAGGCGCAGTACGACGCCGCGCGCCGCGATGCCGCGTTCGCCGCCGAGTTCGCGCGCGAGCTCAAGCACTACGTCGGCCGACCCACGCCGGTCTACCACGCCGGGCGCTGGTCGCGCGAGTTGGGTGGTGCGCAGATCTGGATGAAGCGCGAGGACCTGAACCACACGGGCGCGCACAAGATCAACAACTGCATCGGCCAGGCGCTGCTCGCGCGCCGCCTGGGCAAGCCGCGCGTGATCGCGGAAACCGGCGCGGGCATGCACGGCGTCGCCGCGTCGACCGTCGCCGCCCGCTACGGTCTCGCGTGCGTCGTCTACATGGGCTCGGAGGACGTGAAGCGCCAGGTGCAGAACGTCTACCGGATGAAGCTCCTCGGTGCGACCGTCGTGCCGGTGGAATCCGGCTCGAAGACGCTCAAGGACGCGCTCAACGAAGCGATGCGCGACTGGGTGACCAACGTCGAGAGCACGTTCTACATCATCGGCACCGTCGCGGGTCCGCATCCGTACCCGATGATGGTGCGCGATTTCCAGAGCGTGATCGGCACCGAGTGCCTGGTGCAGATGCCCGAGGCCGCCGGCCGCCAGCCGGACGTCGTGATCGCGTGCGTGGGCGGCGGATCGAACGCGATGGGGATCTTCCATCCGTACATTTCGCACGAGAAGGTGAAGCTCGTCGGCGTGGAGGCGGCGGGCGAAGGCATCGCCACCGGACGGCACGCCGCGTCGCTCACCGCCGGGCGCCCCGGCGTGCTGCACGGCAATCGCACCTACCTGCTGCAGGACGACGACGGCCAGATCGTCGAGACGCATTCGGTGTCCGCGGGGCTCGACTACCCGGGCGTGGGTCCGGAGCACGCGTGGCTCAAGGACAGCGGCCGCGCGAGCTACGAGACGATCACCGACGACGAGGCGCTCGCGGCGTTCCATGCATGCTGCCGCATCGAGGGCATCATCCCGGCGCTCGAGTCCGCGCACGCGCTGGCGTACGCCGCGAAGCTCGCGCCGACGCTCGCGAAGGACCGCATCCTGCTCGTCAATCTCTCGGGCCGCGGCGACAAGGACATGGCCACCGTCGCCGAACGCTCCGGGCTCGACTTCGCCGCATCGTCGTTTCCGCGACCCGCATGACGAATCGCATCGACGCGACGTTCGCGCGCCTCCGCGCGAAGGGCCGCACGGCGCTCGTGCCGTACGTGACGACCGGCGATCCGTCGGTCCAGGCGACGTTCGACGTGATGCATGCGCTGGTCGACGCGGGCGCCGACGTGATCGAGCTCGGCGTGCCGTTCTCGGACCCGATGGCCGACGGTCCGGTCATCCAGCGCGCTTCCGAGCGCGCGCTCGCGAACGGCACCGGCTTGAAGG
>JBDTNO010000270.1:0-3987 GCA_039933715.1 Betaproteobacteria bacterium | reverse complement strand
GCTTCCCCCCGAGGGGGCCACCGCCCTTGGGGCGGCCCGGCGGGCGGTGGTCGCCCGCTTTTGCCGTCGCGGCCGCGTTTGCCATCGCTCGCGCCGAAGCGCACGATGAAAGGTTCCGCCGCCAACGATATCCTTGGGAGTGACGATGGCCGTGACGCTATGCCCGATCGCAATCGCCGTGGGTTGCCGGCGTTGCCCGGTGTTCAAGGTGTGTCCGGTCAAGACCGTCATCGGTGACATGCGCCCGAAGCCGGAGGTGCCGGTCACCGCGACTGCGGCCGCCGCACGCGCCGGCAAGGATCCCGAGCGCAGCCACGCGCGCCAGAAGCGTAGGGGACGCCGCTCCCATGCGAAGGGGCGCGACCGCAAGGCCGGCGCCCGCGTCGGCTCGCGCACCCCGTAGAATCGCCGCCGCCAAGTCGAGCGGGTCGTGACGCAGGGCGCGCTCGCCGGGCCGGCGAGGGGGAAGCGATGAGGAACGCAGCCATCACTGGCTGGGGCAAGTGCATGCCCCCTGCCGTGCTCCGCAACGAGGATCTCGCGACGTTCCTCGACACCGACGACGCGTGGATCGCGCAGCGCACCGGCATTCGCGAACGTCGCATCACGCACGTCCTCGGCTCCGAGCTCGCGCAGGTCGCCGCGTCGCGCGCGCTGGCCTGCGCGGGCCTCGCGGCGAAGGACGTCGACCTCATCGTCTACGGCTCGTGCTCGAGCGAGGAGGCGGTGCCCAACACCGCGTCCGGCCTGCAATTCCGGCTCGGCGCCTGGAACGCCGCGGCGATGGACCTCAACAGCGCGTGCACGAGCTTCCTGTACGGCGTCTCGTCGGCGGCGGGAATGATCCGGGCGGGCACCGTGCGCAACGCCCTCGTGATCGGCGTCGAGACGATCTCGCCGTTCATGGACTGGGAGAACCGCAACGTCGCCGTGCTATTCGGCGACGGCTGCGCGGCGGTCGTGCTGCAGCCGGGCGACGGCGACGAGGGCCTGCTCGCGGACAAGCTCGGCTGCTACGCCGACGCGCGTGCGATCCTGCGCGTGCGCGGCCACGGCACGACCTACGCCAACCGCGAAGTGAGCTTCGGCGACACCGTGTGGGACTTCGACGGCCAGGAAATCTTCAAACGCGCGGTCGGGGGCATGAGCGCCGCCTCCGAGACGGTCCTCGCGAAGGCGGGCATCGGCGCCGACGCGATCGACCTCGTCGTGCCGCACCAGGCGAACCTGCGCATCATCGAGTTCGTCGCGAAGCGCGTCGGCGTGCCGATGGAGCGGGTGTTCGTCACCGTCCACAAGTACGGCAACATGTCCGCGGCGACGGTGCCCGCCGCGCTGGTCGACGCGATCGAGGAGGGCCGCGTCACGCCCGGTGCGCTGATCCTCACGCCCGCGTTCGGCGCGGGGCTCACGTGGTGCTCGCACCTCATCCGGTTCGGCGAGCGCGTGACGCCGATCGATCGGTCGGATGCCGAGCTCCGGCCGTGCGACCGGACCGCGCTCGAGATGGTGAACGCGTTGCGTGCGAGGAAGGCCCATCGCGCGCGATCGCTGGCGGGCTTGAACGGACCGGTGTTTCCCGAAACCGTCGCGGCAGTCGCGCCCGTCGAAGCTGCCTGAAAGTGAAAGTAGGGTCAGACTCGACTTTCCCAAGTGCGCAGCAGACGGAAAGTCGAGTCTGACCCTACTTTCAGACCCTACTTTCACTACTTTCCGGCGGCGGCGGCCGACTAACTCGTCACCAGCTTCCGATGCGCCTGCACGCTCATCAGGATGCCGATCCCGATGAACAGCGACACCATCGCGGTGCCGCCGTACGAAACGAACGGCAGCGGAACGCCGACCACCGGCAGGATACCGCTCACCATGCCCATGTTGACGAACGCGTAGGTGAACAGCATCAGCGTCACCGCGCCGGCGATGAGCCGCGCGAACAGCGTCGACGCGTTCGACGCGATCACCATCGCGCGCGCGATCAGGATCAGGTACAGGATCACCAGCAGCACGTTGCCGATCAGCCCGAACTCCTCGCCGAACACGGCGAAGATGAAATCGGTGTGCTTCTCGGGCAGGAAGTCGAGGTGCGCCTGCGTGCCGTTGAGCCATCCCTTCCCGACGACGCCTCCAGAACCGATCGCGATCGACGCCTGCGTCGTGTGGTACCCCGCGCCGAGCGGGTCGGTCGAGGGATCGATGAACGTGAGGATGCGCGCGCGCTGGTAGTCGTGCAGGTGCGTCCATAGGTACGGCCCCGCGGCCGCACCGATCGCGGCGAGGCCGACCATCAGTTTCCACGAGAGGCCGGCGAGGAACAGCACGTAGAACCCGCACGCGGACAGGAGCAGCGCGGTGCCGAGGTCGGGCTGGCGCTTGACGAGCCACGCGGGGACGGCGATCAACAACGCGGCGAGCACGAAGTCGGCCCAGCCGATGCGTCCTTCGCGCTTCTGGAAATACCAGGCGAGCATGAGCGGCAGCGCGATCTTCATGAGTTCGGAGGGCTGGAAGCGGATGACGCCGAGGTCGAGCCAGCGGCGCGATCCGTTGACGACGACGCCGAACAGCGCGACGCCGACGAGCATCACGAGGCCTGCGGCGTAGAGAGGCAGCGCGACGCGCGCGAGCGTCTGCGGCGGAATGTTCGCGATCACCCACATCGCGACGAGCGCGAGCGTCAGGCTCACGCCCTGGTTGACCAGCCGGCTGACGCTCTGGTCGGCCGCCGAGAACAGCGTGACGAACCCCACCGCCACGATCGCGAGCACGATGGCGAAAAGCGGCCGGTCGACGCGACGCACGACGACTTCCCACAGCCGTCCTGCCACGTCGTCGATGCGCAACGTCGTCATGGGCCGCCTGCGAAGGGGGAAGCTGAGTTGAGCGGAAGCATCAGGGCGCCGCCGGTCGCGTCGCGTGCAAGGCGCCGCTGCGCCGCAAGGGCAGATCCCGTTGCAAGCGGCGGCAACGCCGCGGTTTGCGCGAATGGCGGGCCAGGCACTGTCGATTCCACCGTTGCAGGCCGTCAGTCGCTCGTGTCGTCGGCGTCCGGCACCGGCCCGTCGAACATCGGCGCCGGCTTCGACGTCTTCAGCCCCAGCAGGTAGTAGTCGAACAACTGTCGCGCGATCGGCGCCGCCGCCTGCGCGCCGAAGCCGCCGTTCTCGACCAGCACCGCGATCGCGATCGCGGGCTTGTCGGCCGGCGCGTACGCGACGAACCAGGCGTGGTCGCGCAGCCGCTCGTCGATCTTGTGCGCCTTGTACTCGTCGCCCTTCAGCGAAAACACCTGCGCGGTGCCGGTCTTGCCGCCCGACGCGTAGGTCGCGCCGCGGAATGCCGTCGCGCTCGTCCCCTCCCGGTTGACCTGCAGGAGCGCGTTGCGGATCACCGCCATGTGCTCGGGGCTCACGGCGAGCCGGTAGGCGGGCTCGCGCTCGACCACGCGCACGTCGCGCGTCTTCGCGTCCTCGATGCGCTGGACGAGGTGCGGTCGGAACGCGACGCCGTCGTTGGCGATCGTCGCGATCGCGTGCGCGAGCTGGATCGGCGTGAACGCGTTGTAGCCCTGCCCGATCCCGGCGGAGATCGAGTCGCCCAGATACCATTTACGGTGCTCCTCGCGGTACTGCGCGCCGGCGAAGCGCTGGCGCTTCCATTCCCGCGACGGCAGGACGCCGGGGATCTCGCCCTCGATGTCGACGCCGGTCGGCCGCCCGAAGCCGAGCGACGACATGAAGCGCCACGTGTCGTCGATGTCGCTGTCGTTCGCGAGCTGGTAGAAATAGGTGTCGCACGACACGACGATCGCCTTGGTCATGTCGACCATGCCGTGACCGCCCTTCTTGTCGTCGCGGAAGCGGTGCGCGGCGCCGGGGATCTGGAAGAAGCCGGGGTCGGCGTAGACCTGCGTCGCCGTGCGCCTGCCCGACGCGAGCGCGCCGAGCGCCAGGAACGGCTTGATCGTCGAGCCCGGCGGATAGGCGCCGC
>JBDTNO010000269.1:0-4001 GCA_039933715.1 Betaproteobacteria bacterium | reverse complement strand
CGCGAGATCGGCAGCCTGCTGCCGCCCGCGCGCATCGCCGCCTTCCTCGCCGAAGCGCGCGCCATCGACCCCGCCGATCATTTCCACGCGCACTTCGGTGCCGATCCCGCCATTGCGGAGGATTTCGACCGCGTCTCGGTCGAGGGGCTCGATGCGCGCGCGAACTACGAGTTCGTGAAGCGCCTTCAGCATTCCGTGCGTGCGCGTGCCGGGGAAGATCGCCGCGTGAACGTCGCCGGATTCTTCGATGCGCCCACGGGCATGGGCGAGTCGGCGCGCAGCCTGCGGGCCACGCTCGCCTGGACGCCCGCGAAGGTGCGCGAGATGTCGCTGCCGCATCCGCAGGCGCGACGCGCAGGGCGCGGCTTCGACCCGCTGCTCTTCGGCTGGCCGCAGGGCGGATCCGACCTCTCGATCTCGGTGGCCAACGCCGATTGCGCCGACATGGTCGAGGCATTCCTGCCGCGAAGCTACCGCGCGCGCCGAAACGTCGCGTTCTGGGTGTGGGAGACCGAGGAGTTGCCCGCGCGCTTCCAGGAGGCCGAGCGCCTCTTCGACGAGGTATGGACGCCATCGCGGCATTCCGCCGCCGCAATCGCCCGCACCATTTCGCGCCCGGTGAGGGTGCTGCACCACACGCTCGACTTCGACTCGCTCGCCCGCGCGCGTCCTGCGCGGCCGCGCTACGGCCTTCCCGAGCGCGGGACGATCTTCGGATTCGCGTTCGACCCGATGAGCGCCCTCGAGCGCAAGAACGTGCGCGGGCTGGTGCGCGCCTTCCGCGAGGCATTCCGTGACGACGACGATTGCTGGCTTGCGCTCAAGGTGAATGGCGGCGGGCAGGGGAGCCACGAATACGAGGCGATCCGCGCCGAGGGCGATTCGAGCCGCGTCCTCTTCCTCGAGGGAACACTCGACCGCGAGGAGACGTTCGGATTCATCAAGTCGCTCGACGCCTACGTCTCGCTGCACCGCGCGGAGGGCTTCGGGCTCACCTGCGCAGAGGCGATGGCGCTCGCGCTGCCGGTAATCGCCACCGGCTACTCGGGCAACCTCGAGTTCATGGACGCGGACAATAGCCTGCTCGTGCCGGCCCGCGTCGTCGAGACCGACCGCCCGTGGGGGCCGTACCCCGCGGGCAGCCGCTGGGCCGAACCCGACGCGCGCGCCGCGGTGCACATGATGCGATCGCTCAAGGACCCGCAGCTGCGCGAATCGCTGGGGCGCGCCGCGGCCGAATCGGTGCGCGCGCGCCTCGACCCGAAGGCGCTCGGCGCTGCCGCATGGAAGTTGATCGGGAATGCACTGGAAAGAGCCGATGCCGAGCGGGCCTAGGGATACCGACCGAGACTGGGCGCGAGTGGCCGAGGACGACCCGTACTGGGGCGTGCTGAGCCAGGACGAGTACCGCAACGCAGCGATGGACCCGGAGCGCTTCGCGCAATTCATGGCGACCGGCGAGCGTTTCGTGGCCGATGTCTTCGGGCTCGTCGGCAAGACGCTCGACAAGGACTTCGCGCCGCGACGCGTGCTCGATGTCGGCTGCGGCGTCGGGCGCCTGCTGATCCCGATGGCGCGGCTGGTGAAGGAAGCCGTGGGCGTGGACGTGGCACCGCGCATGCTCGAGCTCGCGCGCAAGCACGTGCAGGCCGCGGGGCTCGACAACGTGACGTTGGTGGCGGGCGACGACGAGCTGTCGGCGGCCGAGGGTGAGTTCGACTTCGTGAACTCGTTCATCGTGCTGCAGCACGTGCCGCCGCAGCGCGGCTATCGCCTGATCCAGTCGATGATCGACAAGGCGCGCAAGGGCGGCGTGGTCTCGGTGCAGGTGACGTACGCGAAGGCGCGCTCATTCCTGCAGCACGAGGCGCCCACCGCGCTCTACTACCGCCGCGATGGCGGGCAGATCCACGACATCCTCGACTCGGGATGGCGCCCGCCGGAAGGCACCATCAACATGTTCGACTACGACCTGAACCAGGTGATGGCGCAGGTCTCGACCGCGGCAGGCCACCCCGTGATCGCGCTACCCACCAACGACGACAGCCATCTCGGCGTGCATTTCGTCTTCTGCAAGGCGCGCTAGCGCTTCACTGCGACACCTAGGGCGCGCCCGAAACGCTCCATCCGGTGCCCGCGCCCAGGATCTCGCCGCCGGAAGCCATCGCGGTGCCGTTCATGATCCACACGGCCACGCGCCCATCGGAGTGCTGCCATACGATGTCGGACTTGCCGTCGCCGTCGAGGTCGGCGGTGCGCTTCACGCTCCATCCCGACCCGGCGTTGAGGATCTGCGTGGTTTCGCGCGGCTCGACCGAATCCATCAGGTAGATCGCGACGCGGCCGTCGGCATGCGTGAACAGCAGGTCGTCCTTGCCGTCGCCGTCGAAGTCGGCGACGTGCGTGACGCTCCATCCCGTGCCTGCCTCGAGGATCTCGACACCCTTGGCGACCGTGGAGACGCTCATGACCCATACGGCGACGCGCCCGTCGGCGTGCTGCCAGACAAGGTCCGCGCGGCCGTCGCCATCGAGGTCCGCCGTGTGCGAAACGCTCCAGCCCGTGCCGCCGCCGAGAAGCGAGTAGCTGCGCTTGAGGCTCGTGCCGTCCATAAGCCACACGGCGACGCTTCCGTCCGCGTGGCGCCACAGCAAGTCGGCCTTGCCGTCGCCGTCGAAATCCTTGATGTTCGTCACGAGCCAACCGCTGCCTGCGCCGAGCAGTGTCGCCGTCGACAGGGGCACGGTCCCATTCATGATCCATGCCGCGACCGTCCCGTCGGCATTCGCGAAGACCAGGTCGGCCATGCCGTCGCCGTCGAGGTCGCCCGCCTTCGCGATCGACCAGCCGCCACCGGAGTTGAGCAACTGGCGCGCCTCGGCGATCGTGGTGCCGTTCATCAGATAGATCGCGACGCGGCCATCGGGGTGCTGCCATGCGATGTCGCTGCGGCCGTCGCCGTCGAAATCGGTCGCCTGCGCAACTTGCCAGCCGCTCCCGGCGCCGAGGATCTCCGCGCTGGCACCGGGTAGCGCGCCATCCATCAGCCACAGGGCGACGCGGCCATCCGCGTGCGACCAGGCAATGTCGCCCAGGCCATCGCCGTCGAAATCATTCGTGATCGGCACCACGACAGGCGGAACCTGCGCCAGCAGTGCGGAAAATGGAACCGTCGAGTGGAAGCGAATCTCGCCGAACAGCGGCTGGCTTGCCCTGTCGCACCGATGCTCGAAGTCGACAGCGACGCGTTCCGGAGTGCCGTCGGGATTGAAGGTCAGCTCGCGGACGATGAAGCGGCCGATGGTCTCGTTGCATCCGCGACCGTCTCCACCGAACACCAGCCTCGGAAGATTCGCGTCGGGAACCGGCCCGGCGCTTTCATACACACCCTCGGAGAGCGCGCTGCCCTCCGGTGCGCCGAATATCGCGAAAAAATCCTTGCCGAGGGGAACGTCGATGTGGAGCTCGATGGTGCTGTCGTAGGCCAGGGCCTCGACTTCGGCATGGGGAGCGATGTTCAGGCGTGTCTGGCCCTGTCCCACGTAGTGCCCGGGCAGGCTTCGAAAATAGATTCCCGTGAGCTCCGTGCCGGCGGCGTAGGTCGTGACGTCGAAGGACACGGTCACACCGCCGACGCTCAAGGTTGCGGACGCCGTCGCGCCGGGCGTGCTCGAGGACATGCGCCGCACGCGCACGCGATCGCGGTTGCCTGCGGTGCCCGCCACACTGGTGAAGGGACCGCCGTTGACGCTGTACTCACCGCCCGCGATGCTGATCGCGGATGGGCTGTTGATGCCATAGACGGTGGTCGAATCGGAGACCAGCAATGCCGAAGGCGCCGCATAGTCGACCGCCGTGAACGCGAAGGGCTCCGGCACGCTCGAGCCCGGGGTTTTCTCGAAGGTCAGTGGCACAGCGGAATTGACGCGCAATTCGCCCCAAAGCGCGGCTTCCAGCCCGTCGCAATGCTGTTCGAAGTCCGCGGCGAGGCTGATAACGTC
>JBDTNO010000268.1:0-4050 GCA_039933715.1 Betaproteobacteria bacterium | reverse complement strand
CCCACCCGCCCGACGCGTCGCGCATCCGCGGGTTACGCAGAGCTTCCCTAGCGGCGATTCCTGCGGCGCCAGGAGGTCGCGCCCCCGCGCTGCCCGTTCGGAGGTTGCGGAGAACCCGGAAGCGGATCCGCTTCCTCGGCGCCGCCGGGCATCAGGCGCAGGAAACGGTCGGGCGCGATCTCGACGAAGATCGTCGTGCCCGCGTAGAGCGCGACCAGCACGAACGGCAGGAAGCGCCCGAACACGAACGCGAGCGGGAAGTAGATCGCCGCGAGGATCACGAACCAGCGCAGGAACACGAGCGCGAAGCGCCGCTTGAGCTTGAGCTCGTCGGGGCTGCGCACGTGCAGCTCGCGCCACAGGGCCGCGTACGACCAGATCGCCGCGGCCGCCTGCCACGCGATGCCGGCCATCAGCGACTGGTCGGACCACAGCGCGTCGAAGCCATCCCAGTGAGACATCGCGCCGACGAAGATCAGAGGCATGCCGAGCGGCACCGCAACAAACGCGCAAATGAATACGGCGACCGCGATCGCACCGGCCTCGGCGTTGAGGCGCGAGGCGACGCCCTTCTCGACCGTGTCGCGCGAGAACCACGACGCGAGCCCGGCGAACATCACGCCCATCGCCAGCAGCGTGTCGACGAAGTAGAGCAGCAGCACGTTCACCGCCGACCAGCCGAACGCGACGATCCCGACGACCGGCACGATGTTGCGCGCGACGACCTGCCCGATCGCCAGCGGGTTCGCGCCCTGCGGGATCTCGAAGGCCATGGCGAGACCGCGTCAGACCGGCTGGTCGTGCTCGACGTACTGGCGCACGATCGACGCGAAGTCGGCGTCGGTGCGCATGCCGAGCGAGCGCCCCGCCAGTGCGTCGAAATCGCGCGGCCAGGTGCGCACGATGCGGTCGATCGCCGGGTCGTGCCGGAAGACGACGCGCTTCGCGGCCGCCTCGCCCGCGACGTTTCGCAGCGCGTCGACCATCTCGCCGACGGTGACCGAGATGCCGGGAACGTTGATGCTGTGCGAAGGAGGAAACGACGAGTAGGGCGCCTCGTAGCCGGCGATCAGGTTCTCGATCACGGCGCGCGGCGACAGAAGCCACATGCGCGTCGACGCATCGACCGGGCAGGTCGACTCGATGCCCGCGAGTGGCTCCCGGATGATGCCGCTCGCGAACGACGACGCGGCCTTGTTGGGCTTGCCGGGACGCACGGTGATCGTCGGAAGGCGCAGGCTTCGGCCGTCGATGAAGCCCTTGCGCGCGTAGTCGTGCACGAGCAACTCGCCGACCGCCTTTTGCGCGCCGTACGACGATTGGGGCGTAAGCGCCTGGTCGTCGGGCAGGCGTTCGGGCAGCGTGCCGCCGAACACCGCGATCGAGCTCGCGAACACCAAGCGGGGCGGCACGGACGACGCGCGGCAGCGCTCGAGCAGCGCGCGCGTCGCGTCGACGTTCACGCGCCAGCCGAGGTCGAAGTTCGCCTCCGCCTCGCCGCTGACGACCGCGGCGAGATGGAAGACGCCATCGATGCCGTCCGCGAACGTGCGGTCGAGCAGGGCCGGATCGGCGAGGTCCCCTGCGAGACGCGTCACGCGCGCGTCGCCGAAGTCCTCGCCGGTCGCGATGTCTACGAGCGTCAGCCGGTCGAGCGCACGCTGCCGGCCATCGGAGCCCGCGAGCGTGCCGCGCGCGAGGAGCGCGGAAGCGAGCTTGCGGCCGAGGAATCCGGCGCCGCCGGTGATCAGGATGTGCATGCCGTGGGGGAGAGTCGTCGGGGTGCGGCGCCATGATAACCAGTTGCGAGGCTCCGCACGTGCGAGGAACGACGGGACCGGACTCCGCGCGCCGCGCGGGGTCGTGGTTCGGGCTTCAGCGCGACGAGCCTGCGTCCCGGGGACGCAGCTTCGCGAGCCCAGCTCTCAGCGCCGCATCGAGATACGCGCCGTAGAAATCCGCGGTGAGCAGTCCGACGACCGGGTCGGCGAGCGGCGCGCCGGTCGCGTCGACGACGACGATCGTCGGGGTCAGCGAGACCCCGTAGCGCGCGGCGAGCGCGCGATGCGTGGTCGCGCGGCCCTCGAAGTCGACGACCGGCGTCGAGCGGGCGACTTCCACCTGACGGAACAGCGCGTCGTCGCGCCACGGCGCCTCGCCGCTCATCGGCACCAGGTGCTGGCGCAACGCGATCTCGCAGTACGGGCAGTCCTCGCGGTCGAACATCAGCAGGATCGGAACGCGCCGCACGCGGCTGGAGGCGCCGTCGGCGGCGAGATCGGCCGCCGCGGGAAGCGCGTGCATGCGCGGCCGGCGCGGTGCGCGCGAGGGCGCGTCGACGCGCGTGCCATCCTGCCCGCGAACGCCGGCTCCGGAAGCCGACAGCGCGAATGCTAGAATCGCCTGCAATATGCGGCGCCTTTGCACGCGCATCGTCCGCTCCATCGCCACGCCTCGATGAACCATTCCCCGGTGCCGCGCCGCCTGGTGATCGCCACGCGCGAATCCGCGCTGGCGCTCTGGCAGGCCGAGCACGTGCGCACGCGGCTCGCCGGATTGTATCCGCATACGCATGTCGACCTGCTCGGGCTCACGACGCAGGGCGATCGCATCGTCGACCGCCCGCTCGCGTCGATCGGCGGCAAGGGACTGTTCATCAAGGAGCTCGAAGTCGCGATGGTCGAAGGGCGCGCCGACCTCGCCGTGCATTCGCTCAAGGACATGCCGATGGAGATCGCCGACACCTTCGCGCTCGCGGCGATCACCGCGCGCGAAGATCCGCGCGACGCGTTCGTCAGCAACCTGCATGGAACGCTGGCGTCGTTGCCCGCGGGCGCGGTCGTCGGCACGTCGAGCCTGCGCCGCGAGGCGCAGTTGCGCGAGCGCTTTCCTTCGCTCGTCGTGAAGCCGCTGCGCGGCAACGTGAACACGCGGATCCGCAAGCTCGACGAGGGCCAGTTCGACGCGATCATCCTCGCGGCCGCGGGGTTGAAGCGCCTCGGCCTCGGCGATCGCATCGCCGACCTGATCGATCCGGCCGACAGCCTCCCCGCGCCGGGTCAGGGCGCGCTCGCGATCGAATGTCTCGCCGACCGGCCCGACCTCCTGTCCGCGTTCGCGCCGCTCGCCGACACCGCGACGACGCTCGCGACGGTCGCCGAGCGCGCGTTCTCGCGCATGCTGGCCGGCAACTGCCGGACGCCGCTCGCGGCGTTCGGCGAATGGATGGGCGAGCGGCTCTGGCTGCGCGGGCTCGTCGCGAGTCCCGACGGTCGCGAAGTGATGCGCGGCGAGGCCGATGCGGAGCCCGACGACGCCGAGGCCGCCGACGCGCTCGGCAGGGCGCTCGCCGACGAGCTGCTCGCGCGCGGCGCCGCGCGCCTGATGGCGCAATGACGCACGGACTGCAGTCGCGCGATGCGCCGCGCGGCCCGCTCGCGGGCATCGGCGTCGTCGTCACGCGCCCGGTGCGCCAGGCGGCGGCGTTCGTGCAGCAACTGGCCGCACTGGGCGCGACGCCGATCGCCTGGCCGGCGATCGTCATCCTCCCGCCTGACGATCGGGCGCCGCTCGCGCGCGTTCATGCGACGCTCGAACGGTACGATTTCGCTTTTTTCGTATCGGCGAACGCGGCCGAGTATGGCGTCCCGCCGGTCGGGCGCTGGCCGAAGCGGCTCCGCACGTACGCGCCCGGTCCGGGGACCGCGACGGCGCTCGCATCGGTCGGCATTCCCGGCGCGCGCATTCCCGAGGCAAACTTCGACAGCGAAGGCATCCTCGCATTGCCGGAGCTCGCGCAACTCGACGGCAAGCGTGCGATCGTCTTCCGCGGACAGGGCGGGCGCGAGCACCTTTCGCGCACGCTCGGCGCGCGCGGCGCGACGGTCGAGACGGTGAACTGCTACCGCCGCGCCGCGCCATCCGGCGACGCGCGCGGTCTCCTCGAGGCGATCTCCCTGCGTCGCGACAACGTCCTGACGCTGACCTCGGCCGAAGGCATCGACAACCTGATGCGCGCGGCCGGCGACGCGGGCCGCGCGGCACTCACGC
>JBDTNO010000267.1:0-4065 GCA_039933715.1 Betaproteobacteria bacterium | reverse complement strand
CTCAGGCCCGTCTCGAACGACAGCAATACGGCGCAGGCCTCGCCGGCTCTTCTCGCAAGAGCAGACGGACATGAGCGGCTGCTTTGCGGCACTTGAGAACTCCGTCAAACCACCCTGGGCACGATAGACGCTGGCGCACAGGTTGATGCAATCGCCTCGAGAAATCGGCGGAAGAAATGAATGCGCTAACCTCGTTGCGGATGCTCCGGAACCGCTTCGATCCTGCGCCGCCGCCACGATCCGCGAAGCATATCGAACGGCTGTCGCTGTGGGGCGCGCTCTCTGAACGTCGCCCTGTCCAACTCAAGTTTGCGAGAGGCTTGCAGCGCATTGCAGCCGTTCGGTCGTACGCGGGCAGGCGAGCACCGTGCTCACGAGGTCAAGGGTCACGGATTGCTTCGCTGCGTCTGCACCGCGTCGCCCGTACAAATCCAGGACTCAAAGCAGTTGTTTCCCCAATCGACGATCTCGTGATGTACGCACGACGGCGACAGCACGGCGTCTGCGCCGAGCTTCAACGCCTTGATCTTCAGCTGCGTCATCGCCACCGACTTCGGCGTCCTGCCGTTAGCCGCGGAGAGCGGCGGCGTCCAGAAGAAGATCGGCACGAGCGGAGCGACGGAGAGGCTGCAGGCCAGGCCGGTGACCTTGCCGCGCGCGACGTCGCCCGGCTCCTGTGAAGCTTCGCGGACCTGGATCGCGGCGAGTTGACTGAGTTCGTCGGCGGAGAGCTTTGTGACGTCCACGAACGGAGTGCGAAAGGCGGCCGAGTACGCCTTGTCGCCGACCACGGCGCAGCCGGACGTCGCCGCAACGGCAACTGCGGCGGCGACTATCCGGAGCCGGGACAGCGGAGTTCGCAGCGGTCGGGGAGCCGCGCGGTGCGTCGCTACCTTCTCCACACGGTCACCCTCCAGTTGTCGATTCCGTGCGCGATCGCGGCGCCTCGCAGACCGGTCGACAGCCGCCAGTACCCGAACCGCATCGGCGCTCCGCTACTGGAGAAGTCGGGGCACGATCCGCCGGCTTGGCAAGGCGGACCGTCGAGCACCGCGAAGTCGGGGGCGCGAAGGGTCGGTGTGTTCTGCGACACCTGCCAGGTCGTGGCAAGCCTCGGAAATGCATCCGGCGGCAAAGCGATGTACTTGCGTCCCGCCTGCTCGAGCAACATCGCGGACTGCGTCGCGACCGATGACTGCGTGTCCAGCGAAATGCCGTCCTCGGAATAGTCGATGAAGGCGACGGCACCCTGCGTCGCCGGGTCGTAGCCGTCGGCGACCGACGTATAGGCGACGCCGCCCATCGCTGCCTCCGGTGCGAGCTGGAACGTCATCGTCCGATAGGCGCCGGGGCGACCGCCGGTCGCCACGCGCTCTTCGCTGTGGGTCGGCGCGGCCGCGCTCGCTGCCGCAAGCGGTGCGGCGAGCCACTGCGCGACCGGGAACTCGCCGTCGGCGAAGACAAGCCCCGGGCCCGCGCTGACGGCCAGGTGAGCGAACGCGATGCCGGAAGCTCCGTTCGCGCTGGCGGTCAGCCTGAAGGTTGTGGCGTCGTCGGCGAGGTTGACGCTGCCGAGCACGAGGGTGTCGGTGGTCGCGCCGGCGATGTCGACGTAGTGCACGCCACCGTCTGACGACCGCGCCCACTGGTACGTCGTCTGACTCGCGGGCACGTTCAGGCCCGTCACCGAAAACGTCACGCTCGTTCCGACCTGCGCCGTCACGCGGGCAGGCTGCACGAGGGGCACCGGAGTGGCGGCAGCGTTGCAGTCCATGCCGGGAGGGCAGTCGCTCGGCAGGAAGGCGATGCCGCCTCCGCTGCCCACGATGCCGACGAGCCCGAGTGCCACGATCGCGAGCGAGCTCGCTGCGCGAGGCGCCGTCGGCAGAGCGGTGAAGTCAGCTCGACGCATGGCGTCCTCCCTGAGAGTAGTCGAAGAAAAGCAGAGCGGCGCCTGCGAGCAAAGCCCCGAGCATCGCGGCGCAAACGTCGTACGGGTCGAAGGTGCCCAGCAGAAAGTAGCGGAGCGTCGCGCGGGCGATCGCCCATTCGCCGAGCTCGCCGTGCAACGCGGCCGTCCATGTCGCGGCGAGCGCGGGGTGCTGTCCGACCTCGAACGCGACATCGACGGCGGCCCAGAACGCGCAGGCACCGCCATACGCCGCCGCTCCGCGCTTCAGCACGGCGGCCGTGAACAAGCTGAACGCCAGCGGATGCACGAAGCTCGGCAGCCATTGACCGAGCGCGCCGAACAGGTGGAGGCCGCCGAGCGCGTCGATCGAGGGAATCAGGGCGGCGTGAGAAGCGACCCGATCGGCGAGGTAGACCAGGACGCCCACCGACAGCGACACGCAGCCCACGAAAACCAGGAGCGCAGCGCGCTTGCATTCTCCGACCGCGATCGCCTCGCCGAATCGTCGGTCCCGCAACCGGTGTTTCAGATCGACCCCGCGAAGGGGCTGTTCGCGCTGGCAATTCATTGCAACTGCGCTTGCGCCTGAAGCCAATCCGCCGGTCGATCGTCGCAGGACGTCGAATAGCGCTGGCCGGTCCTCGCCAGCGACTCGCGCGTTCCCGCGATGCCGCGCGCGAGCTCGAACATCAGGCGGTCCGCCGCCGTCCGGACGCAGGCCTCGAGCACGCCGCGCAACGCCTCCGAATTCCTCGACGTCCACTCGTCGACCGTGAGTTCGGTGTTGCTCTGCACCTCCCTTGCGGTGCGCCAGACGATGTCGGTCGGACTGCGCCGCAGCACGATCTCGGTGACCAGTCGCACTGCGAACACGCGCTTGCCCTCGGTGCCGACCTCGGTCACGCCGACGAGAAGCTCGAGCGGGGCAGGGCCGGTCGACGCTCCGGGCTCGACGGAGGCGGTCGGATCGGCAACCGGCGACTGCAAGGGCAGGCCGAGCGCATAGTCGTCCTTCAGGCGCCCGCGCAGCTTTTCCGCGAGAAGCGTCTGATACGACGTCGCTGCGAGCTCTGCTTTCACCGCGCTGGCCTTGGTCTCGATCGCCAGGCTGGTCTCGGTGCGGATGGCGCCGACGACGACGCCCGTGGTCGCGCCGACGGCGGTCGTCGCGGGAACGACGGTGAGGAGGCACAACGGGAAGAGCGGCCCCGCCGCCATGCAGACGGCGACCCCGACCGCGACGCCGGCGCCGCTGCCGGTGCCGGCGCCGACCGCCGCGCCGGTGCCCTTGCCTCCGGGCAACCCGTCGACATTGAGCCTCGGGGCGGCGACGTTGGCGACGATTCGCGCGTCATGCAAGTCCAGGTTGCGCGGCGGCGGCGGCGTGGCGCAGCCGCTGGCCCAAGCGCACGCCAGCATCGACACCGGCCAGAGGATCGCGCGCCGACGCCAACCGGGCCTCGGGTCGCGGGAGCTCGAACAGGTCATCGGACACCTTCGCAAGCTGCGGTGCCGAGACGATCGCGCTGCGAGGCCCACGCCCGGCTGACCGATGCCTGACAAATGGCTGACAGAAGGCGTTTCGACACGTCCGGACCGGCCCGGACGAGAGGTAAGCCGCTACATTGCGCAAGCCGCGCAGTTGCTGCGCGATGAGTTGCGCCATAGCATGGTCAAGCGTTCGTCGACAACAGCGTTCGCGAAGTCCACGCGCCCGGAGATCGGCGGCGTCGTCGCCCGGGAGGCGCTGTTCGCGCGCCTCGACGGCCGCGCATCGCGCACCGTCGTCTGGATCTCGGCGCCGCCCGGCTTCGGCAAGACCACGCTCGCGGCGAGCTACCTCGAGGCGCGCAACTATCGCTGGGCCTGGTACCAGGTCGACGCCGACGATGACGACGGCGAGACGTTCTTCCACTACGTCGCCCATGCGGTGCACAAGCTCCGCCGGCCTGGCGACGAACTGCCGACGTACGGGCCGGAACATCGCGACAACCTCGCTGCCTTCTCGCGACGCTTCTTCCGCACGCTCTTCGCCAGCGCCGACGGCCCGGTCGCGCTGGTCCTCGACAACGTCCACGAACTCGAGGCAGAAAGCCCGTTGCGGCAAATCCTCGAGGCCGGATTGCCGCAGGTGCCGCGCCAGAGCTGCGTCA
>JBDTNO010000266.1:0-4090 GCA_039933715.1 Betaproteobacteria bacterium | reverse complement strand
ACCACCTTGACATGGTGGGGGTCGTTGGTTCGAGTCCAATCGCGCCTACCAGACACCCACCGACCATCGCCATTCACGCCGGACGCCGGCAGACACGAAAGGCAACGGTTATGACACGGCCCACGCGAAGCACCCCGACCTAGACGGGTTCGAGCTCGCGGTTCGCCGACCAGGCAGTCCAGGCGAAAAAGTGCGGCTCGACCGCACTTTTTCATTTCGGCGCCCCGAACGCATCGGGCGCCGGCCGAAGGGAGACCGCCATGCCTGACATCCGATTGCCCGACGGTGCCGTCCGACATTTCGACGCGCCGATCTCGATCGCCCAGATCGCCGCGTCGATCGGCCCCGGCCTCGCCAAGGCCGCCCTCGCCGGCAAGGTCGACGGGAAGCTCGTCGACACCTCGCACGTGGTCGATCGCGACGCCGCCGTCGCGATCGTCACCGACCGCGACCCCGAGGGGCTCGAAGTGCTGCGTCATTCGACCGCGCATCTGCTCGCCTACGCCGTGAAGGAACTGTTCCCCGAAGCGCAGGTGACGATCGGCCCGGTCGTCGACGACGGCTTCTACTACGACTTCGCGTACAAGCGCCCTTTCACGCCCGAGGACCTCGCGGCGATCGAGGCGCGCATGAACGCGCTCGCGAAGAAGGACGAGCCGGTCGAGCGCACGGTGATGCCGCGCGACGACGCGGTGAAGCTCTTCGAGGGAATGGGCGAGCACTACAAGGCCGAGATCATCGCCTCGATCCCGTCGAACGAGGACATCTCGCTCTATCGCGAAGGCGGCTTCATCGACCTTTGCCGCGGCCCGCACGTGCCGTCGACCGGCAAGTTGCGCGCGTTCAAGCTCACCAAGCTCGCGGGCGCGTACTGGCGCGGCGACTCGCGCAACGAGATGCTCCAGCGTATCTACGGCACCGCGTGGGCGAAGAAGGAAGATCTCGAGGCGTACCTGCACCGCATCGAGGAGGCGGAGAAGCGCGACCACCGCAAGCTCGGGCGCCAACTCGACCTCTTCCACCAGCAGGACGAGGCGCCGGGCATGGTGTTCTGGCACCCGAAGGGCTGGTCGATCTGGCAGGAGGTCGAGCAATACATGCGCCGCGTTTACCGCGACAACGGCTACCAGGAGGTCCGCGCGCCGCAGATCCTCGACCGCGCGCTATGGGAGCGCTCGGGGCACTGGCAGAACTTCAAGGACAACATGTTCTTCACCGAAAGCGAGAAGCGCGACTATGCGGTGAAGCCGATGAACTGCCCGGGCCACGTGCTGATCTTCAATTCGGGCATGAAGAGCTACAAGGACCTGCCGCTACGCTACGGCGAGTTCGGCGCCTGCCATCGCAACGAGCCGTCCGGCGCGCTGCACGGGATCATGCGGGTGCGCGCGTTCACGCAGGACGACGGCCACATCTTCTGCATGCCCGAGCATATCCGCCCGGAATGCACGAACTTCAACCGGCTCGCGCTCGCCGTCTACCACGACTTCGGCTTCGACGACGTCGTGATCAAGATCGCGCTGCGGCCCGAGCAGCGCCTCGGCACCGACGACCAGTGGGACCGCGCCGAGGAAGCGCTGCGCGACGCGCTGTCGGCATGCGGTGCTGCATGGACCGAGCTTCCGGGCGAAGGGGCGTTCTACGGCCCCAAGATCGAGTACCACCTGAAGGACTCGATCGGCCGGTCGTGGCAGTGCGGGACGATGCAGGTCGACTTCCAGATGCCAGGCCGCCTGGGTGCCGAGTACGTGGCCGAGGACAACACCCGCAAGGTGCCGGTCATGCTGCACCGGGCGATCGTGGGGTCGCTCGAGCGGTTCATCGGGATCCTGATCGAGCACCATGCCGGTGCATTCCCCACCTGGCTGGCTCCGGTCCAGGCGGTCGTGCTCACGATCACCGACCGCCAGGCCGACTACGCCCGGCAGGTGGAGGCCCGGCTCAAGGCCGCCGGCTTGCGGGTGCAGGCCGATTTGCGGAACGAGAAAATAACCTATAAAATACGGGAACATAGCCTCCAGAAACTTCCATGGCAGCTGATCATCGGCGCCAAGGAGCAGGAGGCCCGAACGGTGGCCGTGCGTACCCGCAGCGGCGAGGACCTTGGCGCGATGTCGCTCGAGGCCTTGATCGCGCGCCTCGATGACGAGGTGTCTGCACGGCGATGACGCGCATGCGTTGTCGCCGGCCGGCGTGGCACGGTCGTTTTTAACTTTGCGTGGAGATTTGCCACTGGACAACAAGCACCAGCGTATCAACCGCGAAATCACGGCGCCGCAGGTTCGGCTCGTGGGTCTCGAAGGCGAACAGCTCGGCATCGTCAGCATCGGCGATGCCATGGCGAAAGCGGAGGCGGCCGAGGTCGATCTCGTCGAGATCGCGCCGCTCGCCGAGCCTCCGGTGGTCCGCATCATGGACTTCGGCAAGTTCAAGTACCGCGAGTCCAAGCGCGCGCACGAGGCCAAGCTCAAGCTGAAGCAGATCCAGGTCAAGGAAGTGAAGTTCCGACCGGGCACCGACGAGGGCGACTACAAGATCAAGCTGCGAAATCTCACGCGCTTCCTCTCCGAAGGCGACAAGGCCAAGGTGACGATGCGCTACCGTGGTCGCGAGATGGCGCACCAGGAATTCGGCATCCGCCTGCTCGAGCGGATCCGCAACGACCTCGAGGCCGTCTCGCTGGTCGAGCAGTTCCCGAGGCTCGAGGGCCGGCAGATGGTGATGCTGCTGGCCCCGAAGAAGACGCAGGTGCAGAAGCCGCACGTGCAAGGACATCACCCCGACAAGCCCGAGGCTGGTCCGGCGAAAGCCGCTGAAGCCTCCCCGGCCCCCAAGCCGGAGAGCACCACCGTGGGCAGCAAATAAAAAAGGAAGCGGCATCATGCCGAAGATGAAGACCAAGTCGGGCGCGAAGAAGCGCTTCCGCGTGCGCGGAAGCGGCTCGATCAAGCGCTCGCAGGCGTTCAAGCGCCACATCCTCACCAAGAAATCGACCAAGAACAAGCGACAGCTTCGCGGCGCCGCCAGCCTCCACGCATCCAACGTGGGCTCGGTGAAGGCCATGATGCCGTACGCATAACGGGAGCCGACGATGCCTCGCGTCAAACGTGGAGTCACCGCGCGCGCTCGCCACAAGAAGGTGATCGCGCAGGCCAAGGGTTTCCGCGGCCGCCGCAACAACGTCTTCAGGATCGCGAAGGAAGCGGTCATGAAGGCAGGGCAGTACCAGTATCGCGACCGTCGCAACAAGAAGCGCGAGTTCCGCGGATTGTGGATCGCGCGGATCAACGCGGCGGTGCGCGAGCTCGGCATGACCTACAGCGTGTTCATGAACGGGCTTAGGAAGGGCGGCATCGAAATCGACCGCAAGGTCCTCGCCGACCTCGCGGTGCACGACAAGGCCGCGTTTACGAAGGTCGCCGAACAGGCCAAAGCCTCGCAGGCCTGACCGGAGGGTCGGTGAAGAAGGGAGGCGAGCGAGCCTCCCTTTTTTTTTGGAAGGCGGCGCTCGGCGGACCGCGGTCGGAATCCAGCAGGGCCGAACTTGCTTTCGCGATCCCGAACTTCGACTGACTTCCACCGGACCCCCGACGACCGACTGCCGCGTTCATGTCTCCCCTCGATACCCTCGTCGCAGCGGCACTCGCGGATTTCGGCGGCGCGAGCGACCCGGCCGCGCTCGAGAACGCCAAGGCGCGCTACCTCGGCAAGTCCGGGCTGCTGACCGCGCAGCTCAAGTCGCTCGGCACGCTCGCGCCGGATGCGCGGCGCGAAGCCGGCGCGCGCATCAATGCCGCCAAGGCAGAGCTCGAAGCCGCGCTCGATGCGCGCCGCGAGGCGCTCGCCGACGCGAAGCTCACCAGCCAGCTTGCGGCCAACGCGCTCGACGTGTCGCTGCCCGGGCGCGGCGCGGGCGCGGGCGGGCTGCACCCGTTGTCGCTGACGCTCGAGCGCGTCGAGGCGCTGTTCGCCACGCTCGGTTTCGAGGTCGCCGACGGTCCCGAGATCGAGGACGACTTCCACAATTTCACCGCACTCAATACGCCGGAAAACCATCCGGCGCGCTCGATGCACGACACGTTCTACGTCG
>JBDTNO010000265.1:0-4150 GCA_039933715.1 Betaproteobacteria bacterium | reverse complement strand
CCTAGGCGCGCACGAAGCGCGCGTCACCCGGCGGGGGGCATGGCGTCGGCGTGCGGCGCCGCGTCGAGGCGCCGGTAGCTGATCGCCTCGGCGACGTGCGCGCTCGCGATGGCCTCGCGGCCTGCGAGATCGGCGATCGTGCGCGCGACCTTGAGGATGCGGTGGTACGCGCGCGCCGACAGCGCCAGGCGGGTCATCGCGCGCATCGCGAGATCGCGGCTCTCGGCGTCGAGCCCGCAGAACCGCGGGAGATCGCCTGCCGCGAGGCGCGCGTTCACCACGCGCTGGCGCGCGATCTGCACCGCGCGCGCCGCCGTGACGCGCTCGCGCACCTCGGCGGAGGTCGCCTGGTCGCCGGAAGGCTCCGTCGCGATGTCGCCGGCCGGCAGCGCCGGGATTTCGATCGCGAGGTCGATGCGATCGATGAGCGGCCCCGAAATGCGCGCGCGGTAGGCGCGCACGCGATCGGGCGTGCAGCGGCAGCGGCCGCTCTTGTGCCCGAGCCAGCCGCACGGGCACGGGTTCATCGCGGCGACGAGCTGGAATTGCGCCGGGAACGTCGCCTGCCGCGCCGCGCGCGAGATCTGCACGACGCCCGACTCGATCGGCTCGCGCAGCACCTCGAGGACGCGTCGCTCCCATTCGGGCAATTCGTCGAGGAACAGCACGCCGCGATGCGCGAGCGAGATTTCGCCGGGACGCGGATGGCTGCCTCCCCCGACGATCGCAACCGCGCTCGCCGTGTGGTGCGGCGCGCGGTACGGCCGCTCGCGCCACCGCGTCGGATCGAACCGGCCGGCGAGCGAGGCGATCGCGGCGACCTCGAGCGCCTCGTCCTCGTCGAGCGGCGGCAGCAGCGACGGCAGCCGCTGCGCGAGCATCGACTTGCCGGCGCCGGGTGGGCCGCACATCACGAGCGCGTGGCCGCCGGCCGCGGCGATCTCGAGCGCGCGCTTCGCATGGCGCTGGCCGCGCACGTCGGCGAGATCGAAAGCGTCCGCGCGCAGGCACGCCTGCGGCGCCGCGACGAGGCGCGGCAGCGGCCTGTCGCCCGACAGGTGCGCGCATACGTCGAGCAGCGTGCGCGCCGGATGCACCGACGCATCGGGGACGAGCGAGGCTTCCGCCGCGCTCGCCTGCGGCAGCACGAACGCGCGCCCGTCGTGGCGCGCCGAGAGCACCATCGCGAGCGCGCCGCGCACCGCGCGTAGTTCGCCGGTCAGCGCGAGTTCCCCCGCGAATTCGTGGCGGTCGAGCGTCGCCGCGGACACCTGCCCGCTCGCGACGAGGATGCCGAGCGCGATCGGCAGGTCGAAGCGCCCCGACTCCTTCGGCAGATCCGCCGGCGCGAGATTGACGGTGATCTTGCGCGCAGGAAAGTCGAAGTTCGCGTTCTGCAGCGCCGCGCGCACGCGATCGCGCGCCTCGCGCACCTCGGTCTCGGGGAGCCCCACGAGATTGACGCCGGGCAATCCGCCGGCGATGTGCACCTCGACGCTCACCGGCGGGGCGGCCAGGCCGGCGAGCGCGCGGCTTCGCACGATGGCAACGCTCAACGGTCGACCTCGCGGCGAGGGGCCGCGCTTCGCTCGCGGCGAGGCTCACGCTAACGCGAACCCCGGCAGTCGCGCGTTCGGCCGTACGGCTGAACCCGCGGCTCGCCATCGCCGGCAACGCCGACGGGATCGGGAACGACGACCGGATCCCCGGCGCCGGACAGTCGCCGAACCGTGCTCCGAACCCGGTTCGGGAAGCCGCGGGAAGGGAGTCGCGAGGTGGTTTTGAAACGCCTCGCGGAAACCGCTACGCCAGGACGATCAACGCGCCTGCCGCGCCTCGAGCTCCGCGACCTTCTTCTCGAGCGCCTCGAGTTTCTCGCGCGTGCGCGCGAGCACCTTCGCCTGCACGTCGAACTCGGCGCGCGGCACGACGTCGAGCTTCGCGAGGCCGCTTTGCAGCATCGCCTTGACGTTCTTCTCGAGGTCCTTCGCGGGCGAGGCCTCGATCGCGCGGCCGATCCTCTTTGCCCATTCGTCCAGCGTCGCGGTGCTGATCATCGGTTCCTCGGTCGCGGGGCTCTTCGGGGATCGACCCAGTCTAGCAAGAGGAGGGCGGTCGGCGGTCGGCGGTCGGGATATGAGCGACGCGGCGATGGCGATGCGTTCTGGCTTTGGCCGGCGACCTTGCGCGAGGCGGACTTTCGACCGCCGACCGCCGCACAGCCCTCCGCCCGCCGGGATCCCGCGCCCCCTTGGTGCGAATCGGCGAACCTTCGCATCAAACCGGTGCATCGGAAGGGTGCGCCGACGACGCGGTGTTCGAAAAACATCATCAACCTATTGATTAATATAAATTTATTGCAATGGCACACGAAATGCTGACGGGTAGGTCGGAACCAGCACGCCCAACGACCACCGAGGACCCGCCATGAAGCGCACCACGTCCCTCATCGCCGCGGCCGTCACGCTCGCGTCCTCCGCCGCGTTCGCGCAGACGCCCGCGCCCACGCCCGACTGGAGCACGACCGCGAACGTCTCGATCGGCAGCGAATACATCTTCCGCGGCATCTCGCAGACGGCGGGCAAGCCGACGCTGCAAGGCGGCTTCGACCTCGCGCACAGCGGCGGCTTCTACGCGGGCACCTGGGGCTCGAACATCAGCTGGCTCGAGGACTTCGGCGCGTACAACCGCTCCTCGCTCGAGTGGGACTTCTACGCCGGCTACAAGCAGAACTTCCCCGGCAACAGCGACTTCTTCTACGACGTCGGAACCGTCTACTACTACTACCCGGGCTCGAAGAACCCCGGCGTCACCTCGGCCGACTCCTGGGAGATGTATGCGGCGCTCGGCTGGAAGTGGGTGAGCGTCAAGTTCAGCTACAGCCTCGACGACTACTTCGGCCTCCGTCCGAACGGCCAGAAGACCGACGGCAGTTACTACGTCGACCTGTCGGCCGCATACCCGATCGGCGAGACCGGCGTCTCGCTGATCGGCCACTACGGCTACCTCGACGTGAAGCACGACCTTCCCGGTGACCTCAGCCTCTCGTACTCGGACTGGAAGCTCGGCGCCGCGTACGTGATTCCCGAGGGCGTGCTGAAGGGGCTCGAGGTCGGCGCCTATTACAGCGGGAACGACGCGAAGTCGCTGCCCTACACCGACCTCACCGGGTACGACACGTCGAAGGACCGTGGCGTCGTCTACGTGAAGAAGACGTTCTAGAAGCCGCGAGGAAGCCATG
Organism: Betaproteobacteria bacterium; assembly: GCA_039933715.1. Taxonomy (GTDB): domain Bacteria; phylum Pseudomonadota; class Gammaproteobacteria; order Burkholderiales; family Casimicrobiaceae; genus VBCG01. The sequence continues at coordinate 909 of JBDTNO010000265.1, read as the reverse complement.
AAACTCGTCACCGCCATCATCAAGCCGTTCAAGCTCGACGAGGTCCGCGAGGCCCTCTCGGCGATCGGCGTGCAGGGCATCACCGTCACGGAAGTCAAGGGTTTCGGCCGGCAGAAAGGCCATACCGAGCTCTACCGCGGCGCGGAGTACGTCGTCGATTTCCTTCCGAAGGTCAAGATCGAAGCCGCGATCAAGGACGATCTGGTCGAGCGGACGATCGAGGCGATCGAGAAGGCCGCCAACACCGGGAAGATCGGCGACGGAAAGATCTTCGTCTTCGACCTGCTGCAGGTCGTGCGCATCCGCACCGGCGAGACCGGCGCAGAAGCGCTGTAAGGGGAGCCCCCATGAAGAAATTCCTGACCATGATCGCGCTCGCGGGCGCGATCGCGTTCGCGGCGCCGGCCGTCGTCGCGCAGGACAAGGCGGCCGCACCCGCCGCGTCGACCGCGCCGGCTCCGGCGGCGGACGTGGCTACCTCTGCCGCAGCCGCCGCAAGCGCTGCGCCCGCGGCCACCGCGTCACCCGCGCCGACGCCCAACAAGGGCGACGTCGCATGGCTGCTCGTCTGCACGGCGCTCGTCATCCTGATGAGCGTCCCGGCCCTCGCGCTGTTCTACGGGGGCATGGTGCGCTCGAAGAACATCCTGTCGGTGCTGATGCAGGTATTCGTCGTGTTCTCGCTGATCGTCGTGCTGTGGTGCGTCTATGGCTACAGCCTCGCGTTCACCGAGGGCAACGCGTACGTGGGCGGCTTCGACCGGCTGTTCCTGTCGGGCACCTACGACTCGATCAGGAACGAGTTCGCGATGGGCGCCACGTTCAGCAAGGCGACGCCGATCCCCGAGCTCGCGTTCGTCGCGTTCCAGGCGACGTTCGCGGCGATCACCGTCTGCCTGATCGTCGGCG
>JBDTNO010000264.1:0-4193 GCA_039933715.1 Betaproteobacteria bacterium | reverse complement strand
CGCGCGCGCTCGCTGACGCTGTTCCTGCTGGTCGCGAGCGTGCCGGTGACGATGCTGTTCGGCGCGCTGCCGTTCCTGCTCGCGAGCCGGACGTCCGCGGGCCTGCCGTCCTGGATCCTGCCGACCGACGTCCTGTTCCTCACGCACTACAAGGCGCTCGAGTCGATCGGCGCGGCGCTGATCCTGCTCGCGTGGGTACGCTGGGCCGGCGCCACGCGCGGCAAGCCGGTCGCGGTGCGCACGGCGTTCGCCGCGTACATCGCCTCGATGATCGCGCTCATCGCCGTACCGTCCGCCATCGGCACGGCGCTCGCGGCGATCGCGCTGGCGGCGAGCTTCTCGCCGCTGGTCGTGTGGGTGCGCACCGAGCGCGCGGGGCTCGTGCCGGAGCACAACCGCCAGCGGATCACCGGGATCATCGTCGCGATCGACGCGACCGCGTACGTGCTGGGCGGGCTCTCGGTGCGCTACGCCGGATTCGAGCCCGCGGCGCTCGGCGGGATGACGGTCGCGGCCGCCGCCCTCTTCCTGCTGCTGCAGGCTGCGCCGCGCGCCGCAATCGCGGTCCGCATCGAAGCCCCCGGCCTCCCGTCGCTCGACGAGAAGCTCGCGCGCCTGCGCGCATGGCTCGCCGAGAACCGCGACGTCGTCGAGACGCGCCTCGCCGAGGCGATCCCTCGACTCGGGCTCGTCAAGCGCGCGGTGGCGCCGCTGGCGTGGGACGTGCCACTCGCCGAATCGCCGGCGGTCGCGCTCGCGCCGATCGGCGTCGGCCTGACGCCGATGGTGCTGCCGCGTGCGCTGCGCGATGCGGGCATCCGCACGTCCTCGCTCGCCGCGTCGAGCGAGGAAGTCGCCGCGCTCAAGCGCCCGCTCGCGCACGTGCGCGCCGATGCGCTCGCGCAGGGCTGGCATCCGCGCGTGCTCGCGCACCTGTTGCCGGATTCGACTCGCGAGTTCGAAAGCCGCATGCACGCGGGGTTCCACCGCTTGCGCGTCGACACGCTGCTGCGGCCCGGCGTTTCGAGTGCGCCGGGCGACGCCTCGTCGGCGGTGCTCGCCACGCGCTTCGCGCCGCTCGAGGTCAACAACGGCGGCTCGCAGGGACATTGGATCTGCTCGTCGGTCAACCACGTGCTGCTCGCGGCGTTCGGCCTCGAGGGCCAGCCCATCTTCGATCGCCCCGACGCGCTCGTCGACGACGTCTACGAGGCGTTCGTCGACTGGCTGGCCGACCGCATGACGCCGAAGCGCTTCGCGCATGCGTTCCCGCGAGGCCAGGTGCCGCTGGCGTTCGTCAGCGGCCAGTACTCGGGCCGGATGGTCAACGACGTCGAGGGTCCGCGCATCGCCGCGCACGTCGCGCGCCGCTACGGCGTCGAGGCCGACTATTTCGTGGGATTCGCCGATCTCGAGATCGGGCGCTCGATGCGCGTGCGCGATCGCGAGATGGCGCTCGTCAAGCGCCGCGGCACCGACGACGCGCATTCGTTCGCCGTCTGGAGCGACCTCTACGTCACCGATTCGATGGCGCACATCGCCGTCGCCGTCGACAGCGAGGATGCGAAGACGCGCACGCTCGCCCGGGCGTTCCTCGAGGGCCGCATCCTCGGCATCAGCGCGTGGCCGGGACGCGAGCTCTGCGAGAACGACAAGGCGCACATCGTCGACACGGCGAACGCGCATGCGCTGCGCGCGACGCTAGGCCTCGGCGCCGCCGACGCCGCGCTGCTCCAGCAAGCCGCGCCCAACGCCTTCAGCATCGGCGGCGACGTCGCGACCGTCAACAGGCTCGTCGAGGAGCGCGAGCGCTGGGTCGTCAAGGCGCGCTTCGGTTGCGGCGGAAGCGCGGTGATCGTCGGCGCCAAGGCCTCGTGGCCGGCGCAAAGCCTGCCGCGCGTCGTCGCGCGCGACGGCGCGAGCGCCATGACGCGCGTGTCGATCGCCGATATTGCGAGCGAGAACGCGATCGCGCTCGCCTTCGACGGCGAGGGTCGCATCGACGCGCCTTCCTGGGAGAAGCTGTGGCCGGGGCTGATGCGCTTCGTCGCCGCGTCGCCGGGCTATTACGTCGCGCAGGCGCGCGTCGAACCGGCGCCGTTCCACGCGATGATCTACGACGGGCAGCGCATCGAATCGTTCGAGGCGACCACCGATTTCGCCGCGGCGTTCACTCTCGGCTGGCGCGGGGACGAGCCGCGCCTCGTGCCGAGCGGAACGCTCTGCCGCGCTGTCCCGGTCGGCCACCCGCACACCAACATCACGACGCGCGGCGCACTGGTGCCGGTCATGTGCGAGGACGAGTTCGACAAGCTCTACGTCGCGCTGGGCCTTCACCGCGAGCGCGATCCCGCCGCCCCGTTGCCGGCGGCGGCGCCGCGTACGCGCGAGGCGGTTCCGGCCTGAGGCGGAGAGGGCCGTTCGAAGGTGGCGGCGCGTCCGGGACGCCGCTGCGGCAACGGGCGCTCGCCGTGGGTGCGTCGGCGTATGATTCGACGCGAAGCCGGTTGCCCGCACCGATCCGATGACGCCACGTCCGTTCCGCTTCGTACCGACGTTCCGCGCGTTGCTCGCAACGGCGCTCGTCGCGCTCGTGGTGCCGGCGACGCACGCGGCGGTTACCGCCGAGCCCGGCACGCCGGGCCGCGCCTATCTCGACCTGCGCGTCGCGGTGGAAAAGGCCACGACGCCGGAGGCGGTGCTTCCGTACCTGTCCGCCACCTACCGTCGCGTCGTGTCGAGGCTGCCGAAGGCCGAGCGCGAGGGGTGGCTCGCGCGCCTCAAGCGCGTTCCGCCGGCACAGGTGAAGCTCCAGGCGCAAGCGCTCGCCGGAGACCGTGTCGCGCTCGGCGCGGTGGCGCGCGACGCGTCGCACGTCAAGTGGTCGGGGCGAATCGAGATGGTGCGCGAGGGCGGCGCATGGAGGCTCGCCGACGAATCCTGGACCACCGAGCACCGATGACCGGGGCGCGGCGCATCTCCGTGCGCCCCCGCGCGCGACGGCGATGAGCGTGGACGTCGCGAAGTGGCTGTACCGGATCGACGCCAGCGCCACGTGGACGTCGCCGTTCAAGCAGGACGCCGACTACGCGTTCTTCGACGCACGCGGCAAGCTGCGGCTCCTGGTCGAGCGAAACGGCGCGATCACCGTCACCCGCGGCTACACGTGGAACGGTTGCAGCCCCAAGCTGCGCGTGCTCGACCTGTTGTTCGGCACGCCCGAAGGCGTGGTCAATGCGCGCACCGGACAGCGCAAGACCTACTACGCGTCGCTCGTGCACGACGCGCTCTACCAGTTCCTCGGCGATGGGCTTCCGCTCTCGCGCGCGCAGGCCGACCACTGCTTCCTGTTCCTGCTGCGCGAGTCGTCGTTCCTGCTCGCGCCGCTGTATTGGCTGTTCGTGCGCGTGTTCGGCGGGCTCGTCCGTTTCGCGACGAGCCGCACCCGGCATTGGGACGGCTCCACGATGCGCATCGGGGCCGAAGTCCCCGCGCCTTCGGCGCCCGCGCTCGCACGGTCCGCCGAAGCGACGATTGCAATTCCGGCGATCACGATTCCGGCGGTATGGGACGCGACCGCCGCGCACGCGACCGCGACCGGCGAGATGCGCATCGGCGCGCTCGACCACCTGGTGCTGACCGTTGCCGATCTGGACGCGACGATCGCGTTCTACGTGCGCGTGCTCGGCATGGATGCGTTGACGTTCGGCGGCGGGCGCCGCGCGCTCGCGTTCGGCGCGCAGAAGATCAACCTGCATCTCGTGGGGAGCGAGTTCGTGCCGCACGCGAACGCGCCGACGCGCGGATCCGCGGACTTCTGCCTGCTGACCGGCGTGCCGCTCGACCAGGTGATCGCGCATCTGAACGCGCTGGACGTGCCGATCGTCGAAGGTCCGGTCGCGAAGGCCGGCGCCGTGCGGCCGCTGCGCTCGGTGTACGTGCGCGATCCCGACGGGAACCTCGTCGAGATCAGCAACCAACAGTGAGAATGCGGATCAGGGACCTCGTTTCGACGCGGCGATCCCAGGGCCTGTGAGCGCTATCGGGGCACTCGCGCCCATGCCGCGCTGGCCGCAGGGCCAGGCGCGAGTGCGGAAGTGTGCTTGCTGCACACGACAAGCGAGCAACAACGCCCTGTGGCCAGCGCGGCATGGGCCCTCCGGGTGATCTTTTGGAAACGCCCGCCCTCGTCG
>JBDTNO010000263.1:0-4225 GCA_039933715.1 Betaproteobacteria bacterium | reverse complement strand
CATCCCACCCGCCCGACGCGTCGCCCATCCGCGGGTTACGCAGAGCTTCCCTAGCTGCGCGCCGCGGTTCGCGCCTCGCGCGCTCCCCGACCTTGCTGCGACCGCTGACTCCAACGACCCACCAACCGTCATGAACCGGATTCGCAAGATGCCACCTTCCAGGCGGTCCGCACGCGATCCATCCATCCGCAAGCACGGCGCGATCGACGTGCGGATGTTCGTTTCCGGGGACGCCGCGCGGGTCGCCGACGCGGATGCCGCGCTGATCGGCGGGGTCGACGCCGTGAGCGCCGCGGCGCTCGCGGCCGACCCGACGCGCCATGTCGCGATCGCACTCGATGGCCGCCGCGTCGTGGGCATCGCCTTCGCGACGCACCGCGCGGGGCCTCGCGGCGAGCCCGAGCTGATCGTCTCCGACCTGACGGTCGCGCCGTCGCACCGCCGCCGCGGCGTCGGCCGGCGGCTGCTCGCGCTGCTGCTGGCGCACGGCCGCGCCCTGGGCTGCAGCGAGGCGAGCGCCGAAGCCGAGCGCGACAACGCGGCGATTCTGGCGTTGTGCGCCGCGGCCGGCGGCGTCGAGGTGCCGGATCCCCAGGTGCGGGTGTCGTTCGCGCTGGACTGAACCTGCGCGCCGCGATTTCCCGGCGCGGGGAACTCCGTCACAATGGCACCGGGACCGTGCCTCGCGCGGGAGCGCAACCGAGCATGAGCTTCGAACATTTCGTCGAAACGGCGTGGAGCGAGCACGCCGACCATCCCGGTGCGGTCGCCGAGCGCCTCGAAGCGTCGCTGGCCCTGGTCGACGCCCCGTCGCGCGTCGCCCCTTTCGCGCGGCTCGTTACGCACGTGTTCGGCGAGCACCTGGGCGAATGGCGGCGCGGCTCCATCCTTCTGGAGGCGCTGCGCGACCGCGCACGCGACGACGACGCGGCGGCGCAGGCGATCGCGCGCGGCGTCGCGACGCTCGCCTATGCGGCCGGCGATGCCACCGCGCTCGATGGGCTTTCGGAGGAAAATCGCATCGCCGCGCTGTCCGCCGCGTCATCGGTGTTCGTCGGACGCGCTCTGTACTCGCGGGCGCTCGACACCTACGCGCAGGCCCTGGGGCTCGCCGCGACCGGTTTGCCGGACGGATCTCCGGCGTTGCGCGCGCTCGCCGTCGGCGGGAACAACCTCGCCGCCACGCTCGAGTCCAAGCCCGACCGCAACGCCGATGAGACGCGCGGCATGGTCGACGCGGCGCGCGCCTCGCTCGTCTACTGGAAACGGGCCGGCACCTGGCTCGAGGAGGAGCGCGCCGAATATCTGCTCGCGCGAAGCTTCCTCTCCGCGCGGCAGCCGGGCGAGGCTGCAGTGCACGCTAGCCGCTGCGTCGCGCTGTGCGAGCGCCACGACGCCCCTGCGTTCGAACGATTCTTCGGTTGCGTCGCGCTCGCGCTCGCAGAGCGCGATCTCGGCGACGCCGCGGCATTCGAGTCCACGCGTGAACGCGCCCGCGCGCTCGCCACGAGCCTGGCCGCGGACGAGCGGGACGCTTGCGCATCCGCGCTCGAGGAGATCGGCGACCGATGAGCCTCGCGACGCTCCTCGGCATCGAGCTTCCGATCGTCCAGGCGCCGATGGCCGGCGTGCAGGCCAGCGCCCTCGCGATCGCGGTGTCGAACGCCGGCGGCCTCGGATCGCTGCCTGGCGCGCTGCTCGGCGTCGATGCGCTGCGCGCCGAGCTCGCTGCGCTCGCGGCGGGGACGCGGCGCCCGTTCAACGTCAATTTCTTCGCGCACACGCCGCCGGTTCCCGACGCGGCGCGCGAGGCGACCTGGCGCCGGGCGCTCGCGCCGTACTACGAAGAGATGGGTCTCGACGCGACCGCGATTCCCGCCGGTCCGGGCCGCATGCCGTTCACCGCCGAGTCGGCCGACGCGCTCGACGCCGTCCGCCCCGCGGTCGTGAGCTTCCATTTCGGACTGCCCGCGGCGGGGCTTCTCGCGCGGGTCAAGTCTTGGGGATCGAAGGTGATTTCGTCGGCGACGACCGTCGACGAGGCGCGCGAGCTCGAGCGCCACGGCGTCGACGCGATCATCGCGCAGGGCCTCGAGGCCGGCGGCCATCGCGGCATGTTCCTTTCGGACGACGTGTCGACGCAGATCGGAACGCTCGCGCTCGTGCCGCAGGTCGTGCGCGCGGTGCGCGTGCCGGTGATCGCAGCGGGCGGGATCGCCGATGCACGCGGCGTCGCCGCCGCGATGGCGCTCGGCGCGGCCGGCGTGCAGGTCGGCACCGCCTACCTGTTGTGTCCCGAGGCGACGACGAGCGCGATCCATCGCGCGGCGCTCGCCAGCGACGCGGCGCGGCATACCGCGCTCACCAACCTCTTCACCGGGCGGCCCGCGCGCGGCATGGTGAATCGGCTGATGCGCGAAATCGGGCCGATGAGCGCGCTGACGCCGGCGTTCCCGCTCGCGACCTCGGCGATCGCACCGCTCCGCGCGCATGCGGAGGCGCGCGGATCCGGCGATTTCTCGCCGTTGTGGTCGGGCCAGAACGCATCCGGTTGCCGGGAGCGGCCGGCGGCACGGATCACGCGCGAGCTGGCCGGAGCCGGATGACGGCCGCCGCGGACGGGCCGCTCCCCGCGCCGCTCGATCAGGAGTACGCTTTCCGCGTCCGATCCCCTGCGCGCGCCGTGGAACCGTTCGTCGTCCTGATCCTGCTGCCGGTCGCGATCGGCGCGCTCGCCGAAGCCGCGTTCCGCGACGCCAGGCGCGCGTCGCTGACCGCCGGCCTCGGCGCCGCGATCGCCGTGTGCGCCGCGGTGCAGGCGCTCGACCGCAACGAGGGCTGGAGCTGGGTCGCAGCGTTGCTCGTCTCGCCGCTGCCGATCGCCCTCGCGATCGCCACGGTACTCTTCTGGTACGGGCGCACGACCGCACGCAGACGGACGCGGAACCACGGCGCGTGACCGATCGCTGCGAGCATTTCGACGCGATCCGCGCGGTCGCGCCGAGCGCCGACCGTTGTGAGGCATGCGCGGTGCTCGGCGCGCCGTGGGTGCGGCTGCGCATCTGCCTGACCTGCGGGCAGGTGGGCTGCTGCGAGGACTCGCGCCACGCGCACGCGCTCGCGCACCATCTCGAGAGCGGCCATCCGATGATCGCGTCGCTCGAGCGCGACGAGCACTGGGGCTGGTGCTATCCGCACCGCCGCTATTTCGAGCCGATGCCCGGGCCGTTGCCGAAGCTTCCGTCGCGGTTCTTGCGGCTCGTCAGGCGACTGGCCAGGCGGAAACCATGAGCGCGCGACGAACCGTTGCCAAGCCGCGCGTGGCGGGGGAGCCGGCAGCGTGCCTCTGTGCGACCCCCGCCAGGGCTTTGGCCGGGTTGCGCGCATCGTGGGTCCGGGCCTCGCCCCGGCCGGGTTGCGCCGGTGTCCGCCGCGCGGAGGGAGTCACGCGGCCACCCGGTCGGGCGGCGCGCCGGACGGTGGTTGTCGCCGCTGGCCGGCCGGGAGATCATCCGCACGCTCTGCATGGGTGCGGCGCCACTTCGGCGAGTCACCATTCATCCAAACCCACGAAGGGGGCTCCATGGGCTTGCGCTTCCTGAAAATCGCCGTCGTCTACTTCGCCGTCGGCGCGTCGCTCGGCCTCTACATGGGCCTGACCCAGATGTTCACGCTCGCGCCGGTCCACGCGCACATCCTGCTGCTCGGCTGGGCGTCGATGGCGCTCGCCGGGATCATTTACCACCTGTACCCGGCGGCCGGGACGACGCGGCTCGCGCACATCCACTTCTGGGTGCACAACCTCGTGCTCCCGTTCTTCATGATCAGTTTGGGCCTGCTCCTCACCGGATCGGACGGCGCGGGCATGTTCGTCGGCATCACCGCGATGACCATGGTCGTCGGGCTGTTCTGCTTCGTCGCCAACGTGCTGATGAACGTCAAGCCGGGCGCTGCGTGAACGTGCGCGACCCGAAGTGAGGGTCGCGAACGTTTGTGACAGAATCGCCCTGCCCGATCCAGGGGCGTTCCCGCATCCCCCCGCCGCCGTCCTTCTTCCCGTCCGCCCCGTGGGCAACATCCTCGTCGCGCTGTTCGCGATCACCCTCTGCCTCGTGAACGCGGTCGTGTGGACGTTCGTGTCGGACATGCCGATCGCCGGCGTCGGTTGGGTGATCGCGGCGGTGCTCTGCTTCTGGCTGCAGAAGTGGTCGCGCGGCTAGGGAAG
>JBDTNO010000262.1:0-4249 GCA_039933715.1 Betaproteobacteria bacterium | reverse complement strand
CGGCGCCCACTGCCAGGAAAGTCGAGTCTGACCCCACATTCTCGCTTGACCCCACATTCCCGCTCGAGTCTGCCCCCACTTTCCCTGCGAGCGGATCCGCCGGCAGCCACAGCGCGAGACAACGCGCGGCGAGCGTTTCGACGTCGTTTCGGGCGAGACGGTAGGTGCCTTTCGCCGACTGGCGCCGACCGCGCGTGACGAGCTGCGCGAGGTCGCCGTAGGTCGTGCGGTCGGTCGCGTAGAGCACGAGCCGCGTGCCGTCGTCGAGCGTGAACTCGCTGCCGACGACGAGCGCGAGGCCCGCGTCCTTCGCGGCGAGGTGCGCGCGCACGATGCCGGCGAGCGAGCATTCGTCGGTGAGCGCGAGCGCCGCGTAGCCGAGCGACGCGGCGCGCTCGCACAGCTCCTCGGGATGCGACGCTCCGCGCAGGAAGCTGAAGTTCGAGATGCAGTGGAGCTCGGCGTAGGCGGGCAGCAGATCGGGCGGCATACCGTACGAATATACGGTATCGGCGCGCTTTTCGCGCGCCTCCCCCCAGGGGGCACCGTGGCCTTGGGGCGGCCCGGCGTCGGGTGTGATCCCCCCGAAGCGCGCGATGCGCGCCTCCCCCCAGGGGGCACCGCGGCTTGGGGCGGCCCGGCGCCCGCGGGTGTGATCCCCCCGAAGCGCGCTTTTCGCGCGCCACCCCTGGGGGCACCGCGGGCTTGGGGGGCCCGCGCGCTGTTACGCGACGCTGGTTCCCAGGCGCTGCGGATCGAACCCGATGCCTGACCTCGCTCGAGCGCTACGGAAACGCCGGCACCCCGGGATCCACGCCGCGCCACGCCGCTTCCGGATGGCGCTTTTGCAGGTACTCCTGCACTTCCTCGACGCGGTGCAGCGGAACGTCGACCATCACCAGCACGCGGCCATCGGCGAGGTCGCGCTCGAACCTTCGCAGGTACGAGTTCGGCAACGAGCTCCCGACGAGCGTCGAGGCGAAGAAGCCGAAGCCCGCGCCGAAAGCGGTCATCAGCAGGATGCCGCCGACGCCCATCGCGATCCCCTCGAGCGGGAACCGGGCCAGCAGCCAGCCCGCCAGCGCGCCGAGCAGCGCGCCCACGAGCAAGCCGTTGATCGCGGCATGCCGGACGTCGGTCTTCTGGAGGACCGACGCCTCGTGCAGCGCGCCCAGGCTCGTGCCGGGCCGTGCGAGGAAGTGCATGTTGCGATCCTCGACGCGCGCGAGCAGCAGATCGTCCGCGGTGCGCCGGGCGCTCTCGACGTCCGGCAGCAACCAGTAGAGCCGTCGCTTCATGAATCCTCCGAAGCGGGTTGCCCCCCGATTTCCACGATAGTCCCAACGCCGGTGTGCCGCAACCCGGGGAAACCGGCTTGACGCGATCGCGCGGCGGCCCCGACACTGGCCCTTCGCGCCTTTCCGCCACCCTCATGACACCCGCACCGACCGACCGCTTCCTGCGCTACGACGAGCTCACCGCGCTATTGCACGCCTGGGCGAGCGAGCATCCATCGCTCTGCAGCGTCGCGTCGATCGGCACGAGCCACGAAGGACGCGAGCTGTGGGTCGCGACGATCACCAACACGCGCACCGGACCGGCCGACGAGAAGCCCGCCTACTGGGTCGACGGCAACATCCACGCGACCGAGGTCGCCGCGTCGGCCGCCGCGCTTCACATCGCGCACGCGCTGCTCTCGCGTTACGGCAGCGACGCCGACATCACGCGCGCGCTCGACACGCGCGCGTTCTACCTGTTGCCGCGCATGAATCCGGACGGCGCCGAATGGGCGCTCGCCGACAAGCCGCGCTGGATCCGCTCGAGCACGCGCGCGTGGCCGCTCGACGAGGAAACGCCCGAGGGCCTCGTCGTCGAGGACGTCGACGGCGACGGGCTGATCCTGCAGATGCGCATTCCCGACGCGAACGGATTGTGGAAGGCGCATCCCGACGACGCGCGCCTGATGGTCCGCCGCGATCCGGCCGAGACGGGCGGCGCGTATTACCGGATCGTTCCCGAGGGGCGCTACGAGAGCTACGACGGCCACACGCTGCGCGTGAAAAAGCGGCGGCAGGGCCTCGACCTCAATCGCAACTTCCCGGCGAGCTGGCGCCAGGAGTTCGAGCAGCTCGGCGCAGGACCCTACCCGACGTCCGAGCCCGAGGTGCGCGCGGTGGTCGACTTCATCGTCAACCATCGCAACATCACCGGCGGCACCGCATTCCACACGTGGAGCGGCGTGCTGCTGCGTCCGTTCGAGCACCAGGCCGACGACGAGATGCACGCCGAGGACCTGTGGGTCTACCAGGCGGTCGGACGCGAAGGCGAGAAGCGCACCGGCTATCCCGCGATCTCGGTCTACCACGAGTTCCGCTACCACCCGAAGGAAGTTATCGGCGGGACGTTCGACTGGCTCTACGAGCACCTCGGCGCGTTCGTGTGGGTGGTCGAGATCTGGTCGCCGATGCGCGAGGCCGGCATCACCGGCTACAAGTACATCGACTGGTTTCGCGACCATCCGGCCGACGACGATCTCAAACTCCTGCGCTGGAGCGACGAGAAGCTCGGCGGGCTCGCGCATCGCGGCTGGCGCCCGTTCGACCATCCGGACCTCGGCCGACTCGAGATCGGCGGCTGGAACCGGTTCCACGCTTTCAGCAACCCGCCTCCCGCGTTCCTCGCGAAGGAGCTCGAGCGATTCCCCTCATGGATCGTCTGGCAGGCGCTCGTGTCGCCCAGGCTCGAGCTCGTGCACGCGGGCGCGACGCGCGTCGGCGACGACACGTGGAAGATCGAGCTCGTCGTGCAGAACACCGGATGGCTGCCCTCGTACGTGTCGAAGCGCGCGCTGGCGCGCAAGACCGTGCGCGGCCTCGTCGCCGAGATCGCGCTGCCCGACGGCGCGACGCTCGTGTCGGGCAAGGCGCGCGACGAGCACGGCCAGCTCGAAGGCCGAGCGCACAAGCACACCGGCGTGTCGTTCTGGCCCGACTGCCATGTGACCGACGACCGCATGAAGCTCGAATGGGTCGTGCGCGGCGAGCCGGGCTGGCTCGTCGACCTCGTCGCGAAGCACGAGCGCGCCGGCACCGTGCGGGCGCGCGTCGCGCTCGGCTGATCGCTCGTTCTCGAGCGCGAGCGCCCGCCCACCGGCGCGCGCCCGCCGGCGTCACGCGCGCTGGCGTGAATGCGTGATCGTCATGCCTGGCGGGTGAGCGCTGCATCGAAGCGGCGGCGCGGTTTACGTGTCCCCGACGTCGCCGACGTGCGTTGTCGCGTGCGCCGACGCATGCGATCCCGAGCCACGAAAAATAGACGGGGCCATCGGCCCCGTCTTCATATTGTTTCCGCGCTCAGGTCGCCGCCGCCTCTGCGGGCGGCATGGATCTACGTCGCCGGTCCCGCCGACTCGCCTGTGATCAGCGGCGACGCCGCCTGGCAGTCGCGAGCGCCGCGCCGCCCATCATCAGGCCGAGCAGCACCAGCGCCCACTGTGACAGCGTCGGGACGGGACGCGGCGGACCGCTCGGCGGCGGCGGCGTGATCGTCACGGACTCGTTGGCATCGTTGCAAACGCCGGCCACGGCGGTGTTGTTGGCGTCGCCGCTGTAGCTGGCGACCCAGCGGTACGTGCCGGCGAGGGTCGTCGTGAACGACGGCGTCGACGGGTAGCTGCCGTTGCCGGCGACGGCGACCGCGCCCGACGTGAACAGGGCCGGGGTGGCGCAGGTCGCGTCGTTCGGGCCGTAGAGCCGGAAGGTGATGGTGCCCGTCGGGTTGCTGCCTCCGGAGAGCGTGGCCGTGTCGTTGATTTGCGTCCCGGTCGCGCCGCCCGCCGAAGCGACCGTCACCAGCGTCGGATTCGACGGGGCGATGGTCACCGACTCGTTGGCCGCGTTGCAGGGATGCGCGACCGGGTTGTTGTTGGCGTCGCCGTTGTACGTCGCCGTCCAGCGGTACACGCCCGCCAGTGTCGTAGTGAAGGCGGCCGAGGTGGCGCTGCCGGCGGTGAGCGGCACCGTGGCGGAGGTGAACGCCGGCGTGCCGGTGCAGGTGGCGTCGTTCGGCCCGTACAGGTTGAACGTCACCGTGCCGGTCGGGTTCGTGCCGCCGCTGACCGTGGCCGTGTCGGAGACCTGCGTGCCGATCGCGCCGCCGGCTGACGCCACCGTGACGATGGTCGGCGTGCTCATCGCGATGGTCGCCGATTCGTTTGCCGAGTTGCACGGGTGCGAGACCGCGTTGTTGT
>JBDTNO010000261.1:0-4302 GCA_039933715.1 Betaproteobacteria bacterium | reverse complement strand
CGCACTCGCGCCTGGCCCTGCGGCCAGCGCGGCATGGGCGCGAGTGCCCCGGTAGTGCTAACAGGCCCTAAGCCGGGTCGCGAAGCGTCGCGGCCTTTCCCGCCGCGCGAATGGCAGGCACCTCGACGATGCGGCGCTCCGCGGGCGCGGGCGGGTGCTCGACCGCCTGAACGAGCGCGGCGACCATCTCCGGTAGCGTGACGAAGCCGAGCCGCAGCGCGGATTCGCGCGTCGCCGGCAGCCACTCCAGGACCTTCAGCACCGGCACCAGCACGATCGGCCAGCGATGGCCCGGGCCGAGCACGTACCAGGGCCGCACGATCGTCGCCGTGAGCCCCGACGCAGCGATCGCATCTTCCCCTCGGCTCCGCGCATCGACATAGGCACGCATGACCGGCGCCGGGTGAGCGACGCTCACGTAGACGAGGTGCGCGATGCCTGCGGCGCGCGCGGCGGCCACGCTCGCGCGGATCGAGGCGAGGTCGACATTCTCGAACTCGGCGGCTTTCGACGGGTTCGGATGAGGCGTGCCGACGAGATGGACGAGCGTCCCGTCGTGGACGGCGGCGGCCGCGATCGACGTGGCCGACATCGCGTCGCCCTCGACCGGCTCCGCGCCGGCGGGGACGCGCGAGCGCGACGCCGGACGGCACAACGCGCGCACGCGATGCCGGCGGCGCACGAGCGCCTCGACGAGCGGCCGGCCGACATAGCCGCTGGCGCCGGTGACCAGCACGTCGCGGGGTGGGGCGGAATCGGTCATCAGGACGGCTCTCCCAGGGCGCGGGCCGCGGACTCGCGACGGGCCCGGATCGGCGACAATGCCTATCCTCCGTCCCCGGTCCCGACCGTGCAAGCGCCCGCGCTCGATGCCGCGCTCGCGTCGCGCTTCGCGCGCGTCGCCCTCGCCAACGTCCGCACCGAATATCCGAACAAGCCCGACCACGTGCTGGCCGGCGACGACGACCTGCGCTCGCCGCGTGCGCTCCATCCGGCATTCCACGGGAGCTACGACTGGCACTCGTGCGTGCACATGCACTGGCTGCTCGCGCGCGTTCGCCGGCTCGTGCCCGATCTCCCCGAGCGCGCCGGGATCGGCCAGGTGTTCGACGAGCATGTCACCCGGGCCGCGATCGCCGCCGAATGCGCGTACCTCGCGCGGCGGGAGTCCGCGTCGTTCGAGCGTCCGTATGGCTGGGCCTGGTTGCTGGAGCTGGCGCGCGAGCTACGCTCCGACGAGGATCCGGCCGCGCAACGCTGGGCGCGCACCCTCGCGCCGCTCGCCGAGGCGTTCGCACTGCAGTTCCGGTCATGGCTGCCCCGGATGCACTACGCGGTTCGCTACGGAATGCATGCGAACACCGCGTTCGGCATCGCGTTCGCGATCGACTACGCGCGCGCTGCGGGCGATGCGGAGCTGGAAGCGGCATGCGTCGAGCGCGCGCTCGCCTGGTATGGTGGCGATCGCGATGCGCCCGCGTCGTGGGAGCCTTCCGGCGCCGATTTCCTGTCGCCGTCCCTCGTCGAGGCCGACCTGATGCGGCGCGTGCTGCCGCACGGTCGATACGGCGATTGGCTCGCAGGATTCCTTCCCGGCCTCGCGCGCGGCCAACCGTCGGCGCTCTTCACGCCGGCGATCGTCACCGACCGCGTGGATCCGCAGATCGTCCACCTCGACGGCCTCAACCTCTCGCGCGCATGGTCGATGCGCGGCATCGCGCGCGCGCTGCCGCCGGGCGACGCGCGGATCCCTGTGCTCGACGCCGCCGCGCGCCGTCACGTCGATGCAGGAACCGCCGGGCTCGACAGCGGCGACTACCTGGGCGCGCACTGGCTCGCGAGCTTCGCGGTGCTAGCGTTGAGCGAGCAGTGAGCGGCGGTCCCAAGCGTTGCCGCTGCTAGAATCGACCGGCATGACGGAATCCTCGCTGCTGGTCGCGCTCGCCGTCGCCGCGCTCGTCGTCGGCGTCGCCGGCGTCGTGCTAGTCGTGATCGCGCTTTCGCGCCTCGCGGCGCTCGGAAGCGCGCGCAGTGCGCTCGAGCAGCGGATCGAAGGATTCGGCAAGGACCTCGCCGTGATCCGCGCGCTCGGCGAGGACCTCGACCGCGACGTCAAGCAGGACCTCCAGGGTGCGCGGGCCGAGCTGCGTCACGACCTCGCGATCGCGCGCGGGGAACAGGCCCAGTCCGCGCAGACGCTGCGCGGCGAGGTCGGGACGCGCGTCGAGCATTTCACGACCCAGACGCGCGAGCAGATGATTGCGCTTTCCTCGACGCAGGGCGACGCGCTGAAGGCGTTCGGCGACCGGCTCTCGCAATTCACGCAGGCGACGCAGCAGGCGTTGCGTGACGCCGCGGAGCTCCAGGCCGGGCAGGCTCGCACGTCGTCCGAGCGACTCGCCGAGCTGACGCAGCGCAACGACCAGAAGCTCGAGTCGATCCGGCTCAGCGTCGAGCAGCGGCTGGACGCGCTGCGAACCGAGAACGCCGCGAAGCTCGAGCAGATGCGCGCGACCGTCGACGAGAAATTGCAGGCGACGCTGGAGGCGCGGCTCGGCGCTTCCTTCAAGCAGGTATCCGACCGCCTCGAGCAGGTGCACAGGGGCCTGGGCGAGATGCAGACGCTGGCGACCGGCGTGGGCGACCTGAAGCGCGTGCTGACCAACGTCAAGTCGCGTGGCACCTGGGGCGAAGTCCAGCTCGGCGCGCTTTTGGCCGACCTCCTGACGCCGGCGCAGTACGCGCAGAATGTCGTGACGAAGCCGGGGAGCAAGGAGCGCGTCGAGTACGCGATCCGCTTTCCCGGACGCGGCGACGATGGCGCACCCTGCTGGCTCCCGATCGACGCGAAATTCCCACTCGAGGACTGGCAGCGGTTGCAGGAGGCGGTCGAGCGCGCCGATGCGGTGGCGGTGGACGCGAGCCGCCGCTCGCTCGACGCCTTCTTCAAGCTCCAGGCGAAGTCGATCCGCGACAAGTACATCGAGTCCCCGCACACGACCGACTTCGCGATCTTGTTCGTGCCCGCCGAAGGCCTGTTCGCGGAAGCGGTTTCCCGGCCGGGACTGGCCGACGCGCTCCAACGCGATTACCGAGTGACGCTGGCGGGGCCTACGACGCTTTCCGCGATGCTGAACAGCCTGCAACTGGGCTTTCGCACGCTCGCGATCGAAAAGCGCTCGACCGAAGTGTGGCGGGTGCTCGGCGCGGTGAAGACCGAGTTCGGCCGGTTCGGCGACATCCTCGCGAAGACGCGCGAGAAGCTCGAACAGGTCGGCAAGACGCTCGACGACGCCGGGCGCAAGAGCACGACGATCGCCCGCCGTCTGCGCGACGTGGAGGCGCTACCGGAGGCGGAGGCCGATCGGCTGCTCACCGGAGAAGGCGCGAGCGTCATCGACGCGGACCTCGAAACCGAGGGACGCGACGACGACCCGGGCGAGAACCGGTAGCGGCGCGGATGCTGGGCGCGCTCAAGCGCTGGCGCGATCGCCGCGTGCTCGCGCGCGCGGCGATTCCCGACGAGCTGTGGGACCGTGCCGTCGCCTCGCTGGCGTTCGTCGCCGATCGTTCCGACGAAGAGCGCGCGCGCCTGCGCACGCTCGTCGTGCTGTTCCTCGACGGCAAGTCGATCGTCGGCGCCGGCGGCTTCGACGTCTCGCCGTTGCAGCGCGTCGTCATCGCGATCCAGGCGTGCCTGCCGGTGCTCGAGCTCTCGCTCGACTGGTACGCGGATTTCGAGAGCGTCGTCGTTTACCCGGACCAGTTCGTGCCGGACTGGACGTGGGAGGACGACGCCGGCGTCGTCCATACGAACGACGGCGCGCTCGCGGGCGAGGCGATGCCGGGCGGGCCGGTCGTGCTCTCGTGGCCCGACGTCGAGGCGTCGGCCGACTTCGACGCCGCGGGCATGAACCTCGTGATCCACGAGTTCGCGCACAAGCTCGACATGCGCGACGGCGACGCGAATGGCTGCCCGCGGCTGGACCCGCCCCTCGACGCGCGCGCGTGGAAGGCGGCGCTCGTCGCCGCCTACGAGGATTTCGCGGCGCGCGTCGATCGCGACGAGGAGACGACGATCGACCCGTATGCGGCGGAAAGCCCGGCCGAGTTCTTCGCGGTGCTCTCGGAGGTGTTCTTCGCCTCCCCCGCGACGCTCGTGTCGAGTTATCCCGCCGTGTACCGGCAATTCGCCGCGTTCTACCGGCAGGATCCGGCGGCGCGGTCCGGCGGCGCCGCGGCGTCCCAGGGAAGCTCTGCGTAACCTCACGGCGCGCGCGGACTCGCATGCACGAACTTCTC
>JBDTNO010000260.1:0-4354 GCA_039933715.1 Betaproteobacteria bacterium | reverse complement strand
GTCAGCGAGCCGCCTTCCTCGATGTTGCGCGCGGCGCCGAAGAAGCGCTTCGGGCGTTGCAGCGCGTTGGCGTCGACGCCGCCGGTCAGCACCTTGCCCGACGCGGGCACGACGGTGTTGTACGCGCGCGCGAGGCGCGTGATCGAGTCGAGCAGGATCACGACGTCCTTCTTGTGCTCGACCAGGCGCTTCGCCTTCTCGATCACCATCTCGGCGACCTGCACGTGGCGCGTCGCAGGCTCGTCGAACGTCGAGGCGACGACCTCGCCGCGCACCGTGCGCTGCATCTCGGTGACTTCCTCGGGGCGCTCGTCGATCAGGAGCACGATCAGCACGCACTCCGGGTGGTTCGCGGCGATCGAGTGCGCGATGTGCTGGAGCATCACGGTCTTGCCGGACTTCGGGCTCGACACGAGGAGCCCCCGCTGGCCCTTGCCGATCGGCGCGACGATGTCGATGACGCGGCCGGTGATGTTCTCCTCGGCCTTGATGTCGCGCTCGAGCACCATCGGCTCGTTCGGGAAGAGCGGCGTCAGGTTCTCGAACAGGATCTTGTTCTTCGAGGCCTCCGGCGGCTCGCCGTTGACCTTGTCGACCTTCACCAGCGCGAAGTAGCGCTCGCCGTCCTTCGGCGTGCGGATCTCGCCCTCGATCGTGTCGCCGGTGTGCAGGTTGAAGCGGCGGATCTGCGACGGCGAGATGTAGATGTCGTCGGTGCCCGCGAGGTAGCTCGTGTCGGGCGAGCGCAGGAAGCCGAAGCCGTCCGGCAGCACCTCGAGGACGCCGCCCCCGAAGATGCTCTCGCCTTTCTTCGCCTGCATCTTCAGCATCGTGAAGATGAGGTCGTGCTTCCGAAGCCGGTTGGCGCCGTCGATCTCCATCGCGTTGGCGAGGTCGACGAGTTCGGAGACGTGCTTGGCCTTGAGTTCGGACAGGTGCATGGACGAGGGGGGCTTGAAGTGCGCGCGCGAAGCGCTCGGGGCGGGACGGCCGCGTCAGGCAGCCGGGGCGACGGAATGTGGGAGCAAGGGAGGCGCTTTGCTTCGCGCGCCCGGAACGTCCCGGGTGGCGGTGCGCCTCGCGGGGCGTCGTCGCGTCAGATCGCGATCGGCGCCGCTCGCTTGAGGAGGGGGAAGGTAGCGGTCTTACAGGTTGCTGTCAAGGAAGGCCGTCAGTTGGGACCGGGAGAGCGCACCCACCTTCTGGGCGTGGGGCTGGCCGTTCCGGTACAGGATCACCGTCGGGATCCCGCGGATGCCGTACTTGGCCGGCGTCGCGGGATTGGCGTCGATGTCGACCTTGGCGACCTTGAGCTTGCCTTCGTACTGGCGCGCTACGTCGTCGAGCACCGGGGCGAACATCTTGCACGGGCCGCACCATTCGGCCCAGAAGTCGACCAGCACCGGCTTGTCGGCCGCGAGCACGTCCTTCTCGAAATCGGCGTCGGAAACGTGGTGAATGAGTTCGCTCATGGGGGTGTCTCGAGAGGGGCGGGCGCGCCGGTCGGAAACGGGCGGTCCCGGGTGCGGGGAGGCGACCAAGTTATAGGGAAGCGCTGCGCGGCGCAAGCGCCGGCACCGCGCAGGCGGTGGCCGCCGGGAGCGTCACGGGACGCGATTGCGAGGCTGCGCGCGTCGCGACTTCGCGTCGCGCGTCACCGGCCATCTGCGGGCGGTCTGCTAGAATTCAAGGTCGATCGCGCTCGTTCGCGCGGTCGGCGCCCATCATGACCTACGTCGTCACCGAATCCTGCATCCGCTGCAAGTACACCGACTGCGTCGACGTCTGCCCGGTCGACTGTTTCCACGAGGGTCCGAACTTCCTGGTGATCGATCCCGACGAGTGCATCGACTGCACGCTTTGCGTGGCCGAATGCCCGGTCGACGCGATCTTCGCCGAGGACGACGTGCCGCCCGGCCAGGAGCACTTCACGGCGCTGAACGCCGAGCTCTCGAAGGCGTGGAAGGTGATCAACGAGCGCAAGCCCGCGCCGCCGGACGCGGACGCGTGGAAGGACGTCGAGCAGAAGCTCCCGCTGCTCGACCGTGGCGGCGCCTGATCGTGGCGCGGCCGCGAACCGAAGCGCCTCGTCGCTTTTTTCCGAAACCCGATGCCGCGCACAGCGGCTGACGCAGCCCGAAGACGAACCGACCATGACTTCGATGAAGACGCTACTGTGCGCCGCCGTCGCCGCGCTTGCGGCGGGCCAGGCAGGCGCCCAGGGCACGACGCCCGCCGGCGATGCCACGAAAGGCCGCGGGAAGGTGGCGATGTGCCAGGGCTGCCATGGGATCGACGGCTGGCGCACCGCGTATCCCGAGGTGTACACGGTGCCCAAGATCGCCGGGCAGCATTCCGCGTACATCGTGCTCGCGCTGAAGGCGTACAAGGGCGGCGAGCGCACGCATCCGTCGATGCGCGCGATCGCGGCGGGACTGTCGGAGCAGGACATGGCCGATCTCGCGGCCTACTACGGCAACCTCGGGCTCCAGGCGGCGGTGAAATGATCAAGACGACACGGGCCTTCGTCGCTCTCGCGGCGATCCTCGCGGCGACGAGCGCTCACGCCGCCAACCTCGCCGCCGGCAAAGAGAAGGCGCAGGAGGTCTGCCAGGCATGCCACGGCATGGACGGGTTGTCGGTCGCGTACCCCGAGTACCCGAAGATCGGCGGCCAGCACCGCGACTACCTGGCGAAGGCGCTGCGCGACTACAAGGCGGGCGTGCGCAAGAACCCGATCATGGGCGCGATGGCGCAGCCGCTGACCGCGCAGGACATCGACAACATCACCGAGTACTACGCCAAGCAGCCCGGACCGTTGCGGTCGCTCTACTGATCGTTTCTGACGATGCAGGAAGAGGGGGCGCCCGCGGGCGCCCCGTTTCGTTGGGGCGGCGATTTGCGGATCGCGTCGATTGGCGACTCGCGGCGATTGGCGGCTCGCGGCGATTGGCGGCTCGCGGCGGTCGGCGGTCGGCGGTGCGCGATGGAGCGCGGGACAGAGATCACGACCTGCGCCGCGTTCGAAGCGCAGGCGCTGGATTCCCACCGCCGACCGCCGAGCGCCGAGCGCCGACCGTCGTTCCCCCCGTCACTGCTGGCGCTTCAGGCACGCGAGGTAGACGGCGGCGTCGGGCCCGTTCCCAAGGCGTTGTGCCTGCCACATCGTCTCGCCAAGGCATTCGAGCACCGCGTGAAGCGCGTCGTGCTCGTCGCCGCGCGCGTCGCGCAGGCGCTCGAATTCGGCGCGGATGCCCGGCGGCTGGTCGATCGCGAGCTGCTCGGCGACCGCGAGGTGCAGCGACAGGTGCAGGAACGGGTTCACCGCGCCGCCGTCGGGCGTGAAGTCGCGCTCGAGGTGCCGCTTCGGGTCCTCGACGACGCCGTGGTATTCCGGATGCATCGCCACGAGCGTGGCGACCGTCTGCTCGAGGCCCGAGAGCGCATGGCCGGCGCGGTATTTCTCCCACGCGCCGACGATGAAGCGGCGCGCCTCGTCCCGCGACGGCGCGAACATCAGCGCGCCCGCCCGCGGCGCGTACCGGCGCGCGAGGTCTTCGCCATCGGTTGAATGCCGCGCGGACGCGCGGTCGGACGCCGGGGTGGCGAGACGATCCGGCGCGCGGTCTTCACCGGCGGCGTTTCGCCCGCAGGCTTCGTCTTGTGGCGGAACTCGCAAAGGTCGTTGATCACGCACTGCGGGCACTTCGGCGTCCGCGCCACGCACACATAGCGCCCGTGCAGGATCAGCCAGTGGTGCGCGTTGAGCTTGTACCGGTCGGGCGTCGTGCGCTCGAGCTTGCGCTCGACTTCGGCGACGTCCTTGCCGGGCGCGAGTCCGGTGCGGTTCGCGACGCGGAAGATGTGCGTGTCGACGGCGATCACGGGCTCGCCGAACGCCGTGTTCAGCACGACGTTGGCGGTCTTGCGCCCAACGCCCGGCAGCGCCTCGAGCGCCTCGCGCGTGCGCGGCACCTCGCCGCCGTGCTCGCGGACGAGGATCTCGGACAGGCCGATGACCGCCTTCGCCTTGTTGCGGTAGAGGCCGAGCGACGCGATGTACGGCGTCAGCCCGTCGACGCCGAGCTTCGCGATCGCCGCGGGCGTGCTGGCCACCGGATAGAGCCGCGCCGTGCACTGGTTGACGCCCTTGTCGGTCGACTGCGCCGACAGCACGACCGCGACGACGAGCTCGAACGGCGTCCGGTGGCGGAGCTCGGTGGCCGGCTCCGGATTGGCTTCGCGCAGGCGCTCGAAGAGCGCCGCGCGCTTCGCGTCGTTCATCGGTTCCTCGGCGGCATCGCCGTCTCGCGCGCGCCACGGCCGGAACGCGCGACCGCCGGCTGCGCGACGA